>JAIRWX010000013.1 GCA_031268655.1 Helicobacteraceae bacterium
ACGCTCTTTGGACTACGTCGGCGTTAACCTGAGCGTTTAACGCCTTGATATTGGTGTTTATGATAAAACCTGGCATTTGGGAACTCCTTCTTCTTTATTGACCTATTGCGTATATCGGAATTAGAAAATAAAAATCAAGAGGATTTGCAAAAACGCCGCAACGCGAAAAGAGCGCTCGCTTTGGTTATAATCGCAAGGCGAAATTTCTATGATACAGGAACTTTTTATGAAGATTTTAGTTACGGGCGCGGCGGGATTTATAGGCTTTCACGTCGTTTTGCGCCTGCTTGATCGCAACGATCTTGTCGTCGGGCTGGACAATATCAACGACTATTACGATCGAAGCCTGAAATACGGACGCTTGAACGCTAGCGGCGTGGAGCAAAGCGCGATCGAATACGGCAAACCCGTCCAAAGCAAAACGTATCAAAATTACCGCTTTGTCAAAATTGATCTGACCGATAAAGAGGCGATTGACAAACTTTTCGCGCAAGAAAAATTTGACAATGTTTGTCATTTGGCGGCGCAGGCGGGCGTGCGGTACAGCCTGACAAACCCGCATGCGTATATTTCGGCGAACGTCGTCGGAACGTTGAATATATTAGAGGCTTGCCGCTTTTATCCCGTTAAGCATTTGGCGTACGCTTCCAGCAGTTCCGTTTACGGATTGAACGAAAATATGCCTTTTAACGCCTCGCGCGCCGCCGATCACCCCGTAAGCCTATACGCCGCCAGTAAAAAAAGCTGCGAGACGATGGCGCATACCTACTCCAGCCTTTTTAACCTCAGCGCGACGGGACTGCGGTTTTTCACGGTGTACGGACCCTGGGGACGACCCGATATGGCGCTATTTATTTTCGTCAAGTCAATCCTTGAGGACAGGGCGATAGAGGTGTTTAATCGCGGCGCGATGAAACGCGATTTTACATATATCGACGATATTGTAGAGGGAGTTGTCCGCGTGATCGACGCGCCCGCCGCGAGCGATCCGAACTTCGACCCCGCAAATCCCGATTGCGCTACCTCGTCCGCGCCACACAGAATCTACAATATCGGACGCGGATCGCCCGCTTCTTTGATCGAGTTTATCGAGGCTATCGAAAACGCGCTGGGCAAAAAGGCGATCAAAAACTATCTGCCGATACAGGCTGGCGACGTTCCCGCCACATTCGCCGACACAAGCGCTTTGGAGCGCGATATGGGCTATAAACCGAGCGTCTCCATACAAACGGGCGTGGATCATTTCGTGAGGTGGTATCGGGAGTTTTATGGGGTCTAAACGACAATAAAGCCGTCGCGCCAAAAATGGGTTTGTATCACAACAGATGCGGCGTGTCAAAAAGCTCGCCATGCGCAATCGGCGTAAAGCGATCGCGGTCGTTGACCAGATCGACAAACCAGATCGCGTATTGATCGCAGACCTTCAAAAGCCAATCCACATACGTCTCCGACGCGGGTCCTTTGCTCGATCTCGCCTCGTCCAGCGCGCTTTCTATAAATTCAGAAAGGCGGAATATCGCCTCGAATTTCAGATACGCCGAAGCGGATTTGAGGTTGTGAAATATCCTGAACAGCTCGTTTACGCGCTCGCCGTATTCGTCCGCGTTCTCCAGCGCGAGTATCGCCGGCTGCATCGCGTCCTTCATAACCTCGAAGTGATTTATAAATTCGTCCACAATCTCATATTCAAAATCTTTGTTGGCTTGGTCTAAGACGCCCATAGTTAAGCTCCTTAAAAAATATACTTTACCAATTTAGCCTGAACTTTAGCTTTTGATATAGAGCCATATCTCGTCCGAAAGCCAGAAATCAACGTTGTAATAGCGGCTTTTGTCTCTTTTTAATCGTCCGCGCTCGACCAGCAGATCGGCTTTTGCCCTCTCTTTTTCGTTCAGCGCGAGCGCGTTAAAGCCGCTAACGCACCTTAAGCCCAGCGCCAGCCTTTCGTCGTCGCAGGCTTTCGCGTCGATAACCTCCGTCGTCTTGCAGAGCGGATCGTCTATGTAGGATTTGAAGTCTCGGCGCGGCGAATATCTAAACGCGATCGCGTCGTTACGCGCAAAGCCGACCGCGCCCGCGCCAAGTCCCAGATAGCCGCGCCCTTCCCAATAGCCAAAATTATGGCGCGAAACGACTTTGCCGTAGTTTGAGACCTCGTAACGCGGATAACCCGCCGATTCGATCAACCGAGAAAATTCGCGCTCCGTCTCGAAATCGTCGAGCGCCATATCGGGTTTTGCAAAAAACGGCGTATTCTCCTCGATTGTCAGGCAGTAGGCGCTGATATGCGTCGCGCCGAGCTTTTTCGCTTCGTTTAGATCGTTTGACAACAGCGCGATTGAA
The DNA here is from genome assembly GCA_031268655.1 of Helicobacteraceae bacterium. GTDB lineage: Bacteria > Campylobacterota > Campylobacteria > Campylobacterales > SZUA-545 > JAIRNH01. The sequence goes on from JAIRWX010000013.1 coordinate 2,344, forward strand.
TCCCCCGCCGCGCCGTAGATAAAATCGACGTTGATTTGCGTAAAACCCGCTTCGCGCGCGTTTGTTAGCGCCGTTTTTGCGCGCGAGCCGTTATGCGCCCGCCCCAATCGTTTCAGCTTGCGATCGTCGAAACTCTGAACGCCGACGCTGATTCGGTTCGCGCCGTACGATCGCATTGTTTTTGCCCAGTTAAGCGTCAAAGAATTTGGATTTGCCTCGATCGTAATCTCCGCGCCCCTATACAAAAACGGCAACACTTTCGCAAAAAACGGCTCATAGCTTGCCGCCTCGAAAACCGACGGCGCGCCGCCGCCGATGTAAAGCGAATCGAAACGATCGCGCTCGCGCAAAGCTAGATCGACTTCAAACTGCCGTATCAGCGCCGCGATATAGGCGTTTTGCGGCGGATCGGACGCGGCAAACGAGTTAAACCCGCAATAGGGACATTTGGATTCGCAAAACGGAATATGCGCGTAAATCACCTTCGGATAGTCCTTCGCCTAATGAGCGCGGCGTTATAATTTCGCAATTTTATCGCTTGTTCGCAAGCGATCGCAAAATCTAGGAGGGCGTTTGGAAAAAAACTATCGACCAAATGTTGCGGCGATAATCCTCTCTAGCCACTATCCTAAAATATGCGAGCTGTTTATAGCCGAAAGAAGCGATATAAAAGGGGCTTGGCAGTTCCCGCAGGGCGGTATAGATGGCGACGAGGACGCGAAAACCGCGCTGTTTAGAGAGTTAAACGAGGAGATAGGCACTAACAAGGTGGAGATTATCGCCGAGCACCCCGAATGGATCAGCTACGACTTTCCCGACTCCGTAGTCCATAAAATGTATCCGTACGACGGGCAGATACAGAAGTATTTTCTGGTGCGGCTGAAAAGTAGCGCCGAGATCAATCTGGACACAAAGTCGCCGGAGTTTTCGCGTTTCAAGTTTGTCTCCGTAAGCGAGACGCTTAAGCGCGTTTCATTTTTCAAACGTCCGATATACAAAAAGGTATTGACGCATTTCAAAAAGAACGGATATTTATAGATGTTGATCGTTCAAAAATACGGCGGCACGAGCGTGGGGTCTATCGAGCGCATCAAAGCTGTAGCGCAGCGCGTCAAGCGCGCCGCCGATCGCGGCGATCAGGTAGTCGTAGTCGTATCCGCTATGAGCGGCGACACAAACAATCTGATCGATATGGCGCTAAAGATCAGCAAAACGCCGACGACGAGAGAGATGGATATGCTGCTTTCAAGCGGCGAGCGCGTTACCTGCGCGTTGACGGCGATTGCTTTGAGCGAACTTGGGGCGAACGCGATCGCGCTGACGGGCAGACAGGCGGGAATCGTTACCGACGGCGTTCACACCAAAGCGAGAATCGAGGAGGTACCAAGCGAACCGATCCTCAAACATTTAAGAGAGGGCAAGATCGCGGTGATCGCCGGTTTTCAAGGCATAACGCGCGACGGCGACGTAACCACGCTTGGACGCGGCGGATCGGATCTGACCGCGGTGGCGATTGCGGGCGCGATCAAAGCCGATCTGTGCGAAATATACACCGACGTGGACGGCGTTTATACCACCGATCCGCGTATCGAGGATAAAGCCAAAAAGCTCGATCGTATCAGTTACGACGAGATGTTGGAGCTTGCGAGTTTGGGCGCAAAAGTGCTGCAAAACCGATCGGTGGAGCTTGCCAAAAAACTGCGCGTTAAGTTGGTAACCAGAAGCAGTTTTAACGACCGAGAGGGAACTTTGATTACAAGCGAGGAAGAGTGTATGGAAAAACCTATTGTAAGCGGCGTGGCGTTGGATAAAAACCAAGCGAGAGCGAGCCTGATCAGAGTGGAGGATCGCCCCGGCGTCGCCGCGGAGATATTTGGCGCGTTGGCAAGCGCCGCGATCAACGTGGATATGATAGTGCAAACCATAGGTCGGGACGGAAAAACCAATCTGGATTTTACGATCCCTTCCGCCGAACTGGAGCAAACAAAGCGCGCGCTGAAAGATTTTGGCGGCGCGCTGGACAAGCAGGAGTTTGACGATCAGGTCTGTAAAGTCAGCATCGTAGGCGTGGGTATGAAGTCGCACAGCGGCGTGGCGGCAAGATTATTCAGCTCGCTCGCTAAAGAAAATATCAACATTTTGATGATCAGCACAAGCGAAATCAAAGTCAGCGTCGTGATCGAAAGAAAATATGGCGAGCTTGCCGTCAGGATTCTGCACGCCGCGTACGATTTGGACAAGTAGCCTTCGTGGAACAATTCAGCGGCTGGACGCTAAACGCCATTCGCGCCGACAGCCCTATGATGACGTGGATGGAAGAGCGCCGTTTTGACTGGGTGCCAGCGGCGCATTCGGCTATGACGCATCTTATGCGCGGCGTTTCCTTCGCGGTGATAACCGATCGCGAGCGCGAGTGGTTTGCGGAGTACCTTGTAAATATGCTGAACAAAAGCGAGACAAAACGTCCGCTGCTGCCGATTTTCAACGCGCGCGATCTGCTGCCGCACCTTGATCGCGCAGGCTCGGACGACGCCGATCTGGTGCGGAATATGCTCTCCATCGCTTTTAGCGATCGATTTACTTTTTGGTATATCGGGCGCGGCGACGACGTTCGCGCTCAAACGCCGAAAAAATACGCCGACAGCTTCCTGTGGCTGATGGACGAGGAAGCGCCAAACGGCTTTTTTATGCGCTCGGCGGATCATCTGCTCGACGTCAAACTAATGCACCTCGCAAGGTTGTTTGACAAAACGATCGACGCGGTAATGTTTGGCGAATTGAGCTTGTAGCGATGGGCGCGATCTGGATTTGCCCCGATAAAGATAGGGGGCTTAAGCATATTTTCGCGCAAATCGACGGCGCGCCGCGAGTTGTGTTTTACGCGCAAAAAGAGGAGTTTTCAGTCGCGGAGGCTAGAGAGCTGATCGCCGCCGCTTACGTCTCCAGCGATAAAGAGAAGTTTCTGATCGCTTCGGCGATCGGCTATAACGCAAACGCGCAAAACGCGCTTTTGAAACTGCTGGAAGAGCCGCCGCGCAATATAACCGTATATCTGCTTGCCGCGAAAAAATCAACCTTTTTGGCGACCGTCAGATCGCGTCTGCCCTTATACGTTATCGACGCGCCGAGAGCGCCGAGCGAACGCCTGATTGATTTTGCCAATCTTGATTTGCAGGCGATCTACGAGTTTGTCAAAGTAAGCGGCAGACTGGAGCGAGATCGCGCTAAACGGCTTGTAGAGGAGGCTTTTGACTATTTTACCGCGATTAAACCCGTAAAGCCGCGCCTGAGAAAACGGACGCTTGACGCGATTGATCGGGGGTTTAAGATGTTGGGACTTAACTCGGGCGCGATAAACGCGATATTGCCGATTTTGCTTTTGCTGTTGGAGTGCAAAGAGAGTGCGAAAACTTCCGCCTGATACGGATATAGCGCCTATTTTAGAGGCTATCGGCTGCGATAAAAGAGGCGCGGCGCGAATGCTGGACAAAGCCCGCGTCGATCGGTTTTTGCTGAAAAACCTGCCCTGCGGCGCGGCGAATATCCTGAAACAAGACGCGCTGTCGATAGGCGCGGATCTTGCGGTCAGCCGCGATACGCCGTCTTGCGCCGCCGCTTATACCGACGCGGTTTTGTGCGCCACGCCGTCGCAGTTACAAAAGCTGATCGACAAGGAAAAAACGCAGCCGTTTGGTTTGAAAAAAATAGCGGAGGAGTTAAGCGCGTTTCTAGGAGTAAAACGCGAAGAAACCCGCGTTATGGGCGTTATCAATATCAACGACGACAGCTTTAATCCCGCCAGCAGAACGAAGCCGATTAACGCGCTAAACAGAGCCGAACAAATGATTGAACACGGGGCGGCGTATATCGATATAGGCGCGGTCAGCTCGCGTCCGGGCAGTATTTCGATCGGTCCAAGCGAGGAGCTTGAGCGGCTTAAGCCCGCGATCGACGCGATGTATCAGGCGAAAATGTACGAAAAGGCGATCTTTAGTCTGGATAGTTACGAGCCTTTGGCGATTGCGTACGCGCTCGATCGCGGCTTTGGGCTAATCAACGATATTACGGGCGGCAAAGACGGGCGCGTGTTGAAGCTGGCGGCGGAATACAACGTCGAGCTTTGCGTTATGCACATGCAAGGCGAGCCTAAAACTATGCAGGTCAATCCGCGATATGACGACGTTGTCGAAGAGGTTAGCGGCTTTTTCGCAAAACGTATTGAAGCCGCTAACAGAGCGGGCGCGAAACGATTGATCTTGGACGCGGGGATTGGTTTTGGCAAAAATCTAAGCGATAATCTTAAGTTGATCGCCTCTTATTCGCACTTTTTGCGCTTTGGATACAAGCTGTTGATCGGAGCTTCGCGCAAATCGCTGATCGACGCGATTTCGCCCGCGCAGGTTTCGGACAGGCTTGGCGGCACGATCGCGCTGCATATCAAAGCGGCGGAGTACGGCGCGGCAATCGTGCGCTGCCATGACGTTTTTGAACATATTCAGGCGCTGAAAGTTCTCGAGGCGATCGCTAAAAGCTAAAGCGCGAACGCCGCTACTCTCTTAATAGGCTGTTTTATAACGTAGCGCGGATTATGGAAAACCGATAGCTGATTGATCGACGGGCGAAAGAAGTTGGAGCGGAAGACGGGAATCGAACCCGCGACCTTTTGCTTGGGAAGCAAACACTCATATAGCCGTTATTATGGAAATCGGCAGCCGCTTGTTTGTCAGCCCTCTCCATATACAGTCAATCGTCCCCTATTGGACTACCGAAGAAGCAGAGGAGTGCGCGAGAATGGCTTGCGCAATTATCAGAGATCGCATTAAAAACGGAAGCGATCTGGCGTATGAAGCGGACGATTTCAGA
>JAIRWX010000015.1 GCA_031268655.1 Helicobacteraceae bacterium
GACGCGATAATCGCGGATAACGTTAATCGTCTCATAGAGACTCCCTTGTTTGTTTGATGTAAGCGGGAGATTGTAGCTAAATTCTATCCGTTAAACGGCGTTTATCAAACGCCGTTTGCTAGAGCGAGGGGGGGGTTGCGCGGAAGCGCGTCAAAGCGCCGACTAGAAAAACCAAAACGTTTTTTTATTTTTCTCCGCGTCCGCGTTCAGCCTGTTGAGCAGCGCGCAATCGCCCAGTCTGCAAGCGTTCTGCGCGTCGGACATAGCCTCTTTTTCCTTGCCTATATCATAATAGGCGCTTCCGCGTTTAGCGTATATCAAGGGATTACCGCCGTCTATGGCGATCGCCTGCCCGTAGTCCGTAATCATCTTTTTTTCGTCGCCCGTTTTTTCATACGCTTCGGCGCGGTTCAGATAGGCGTCAATCTCCCGCGGCGAATATCTGATCGCCGAGGTGTAGTCGGAAATCGCCTTAGCGTAATCGCCGCTTTTGGCGTATGCCGCGCCGCGTCCGTTATACGCCGAGCCGTTTTGCGGATCTAGGCTGACAAGATACGAAAAATCCTCAATCGCTTTTCTGTAATCGCCCATATTAAAATAGACTTTGCCGCGCTCTCCGTAAGCCTTAACAGGGTTGTGTTCTAAAGATATCCCGCGGTTATAATCGCTTAGCGCCGCTTTGTAGTTGCCGATCGCGTAGTAAGCCGAGCCTCGTACATAATAAATCTGTTCGTTTTGGCTTATGTTCGCCGCGACGTTCAAATCAAGAATCGCGCTATTGTAATTTTTCAGTCCGATATACGCTTTGGCGCGACTCAAATAGGCTTTCGCGCCAAGTTTGGAGTTTAACTCGATCGCTTTGGCGTAATCGGCGGCGGCGTATTGATAGTTGGCTAGCTGGTAGTAGGCGTCCGCGCGCGCCAAATACGCCTGCGCGTTTCTCGGGCGCGCTTGGATCTCTTTGTTAAACTGCTGAACCGCCGCCCTGTAGCCGCCTTCGTTAAACGCTAACAACCCGCGCTCAAACGGCGTGGCGGCAAATGTCGGCGCGATCAATAACAGTAGAGATAAAAACGCTTTTTTCATGTTTGTCCGTCAACGTTCGATTGTTCGGCGTATTATATAAAGATTTAGGTATAAGCGCCTTGTCGGCAGATCAAAAAAGCGTTATTTATAGCCGCGAATAACCGAGATCTGCGCTTTTGCCTTCGCCTTCGCAAAATAGTCTTCGATCGATCGCGCTTCGTAATTGGCGCGAAGTTCGTCGCCGATCTCCGCCGTTACATTCCCAAGCGGTTTTGGATCGCTTCCTAGTTTTTCTCGAACCATAAGCGTAACCATGCGATCGGCGGCTGGAAAAATCGGGGTGAAGCGTCCGATCGGCGTTTGAATCAGCACCGCTAACAGTCTTGGATTCAGCTCGCCAGATTTCAGCGTCTGCCGCGTCGTCGTTACCGCGGGATCAATCGCCATCGGATTTTGCATTACGGCGCGAAGCGCCCTCTCGTCTTTGGAGGCATATTGTATTACGACAATTTCACGCGGTTGGGAGAATTTGGCGCGGTTGGCGTTGTAATACCGCTCGATCTCCTCTTGCGAAACGGGTATCTGCGATCCAGCCAGAATATGCGCGGCTAGTTTTTCGTTCAAAACCGCCTCTTTGACCTCGTTGCGATAATCGTCAAAATTTGTCCCGCGTTGCGCCAGCGCCTCTTTTAGCGTCTGCGCGTCGAGATTGTTGCGTCTGGCGATCAGATCGATCCTCGCGTCTATTTCGTATTCGTCCGCGCTCAAGCCAAGCTCTTTTACTTTCGCGTCGCGCAAACGTATATCGATTAGACGCTCAAGCGCGTCGGCTTTTGAAACTTTATCCGTTTTGGCAAGCTCGTCAATATCGTACAACGTGATCGGTTCGCCCTCCACAACCGCCGCAATCGCGTTGATCGTCGCCGCGATCGCGCCGCATAACAAGCAGCTACAAATCAATAAAAAACGCACAATTTCTCCTTGCGGGCGTATTGTAACAAAAAGACGAAGGCGGCGGCTACAACAGCGGCGCGCGCGATCGGATCTGAATTTTCGACGGATCGCAAAACAAGCCGCGCTCGTAGGCTTCTATCGCCGCTCTCGCGATCATAGCCGCGTTATCGCCGCAGTATTCGATCGGCGCGAACAGCGGCGCGCAATCAAACTCTTGGCACGCGGCGGCGAAACGTTTTCGCAGCGTCTTATTCGCGCTCGCGCCGCCGATCAGCCCCATTTTTTTTGGACGCGCCCGTCGCATATAACTGCGCGTTTTGTCCAGCAGATGCGCGATAGCCGCCTTCTGAAACGAAGCCGCCATATCCGCCGCCGTTTGCGCGTCGATAGCGTTCAGCGACTCGATCGCAAGCCGAAGGCTGTTTTTCAGCCCCGAAAAGCTAAACGCGAGTTTTGGATCGTTTTTGAGCGGCAGCGGAAAACCGAAGCGGTTTTCGTCGCCCAAAAGCGCGGCGGCTTCAAGCGCCGATCCGTTTGGATAGTCCAGATTCAACATTTTCGCCGCCTTGTCAAAAGCCTCGCCAAGCGCGTCGTCAAGGCTGATCGCCGTCTGACGCACGCGGCTGTAATCTTGCGCTTCGATCAGCAGCGTATGCCCGCCGCTTACCATAGCGGCGCTTAAGGGAAAATCGGTCGGCTTTTGTAAAAAAAGCGAGTATAGATGACCCTTGATGTGGTGAATCGGTAAAACGGGCAGTTTCAGCGCGATAGAGAGCGACTGCGCCATTATAACGCCCTCGGCGAGCGCGACGGTAAGTCCCGGTTCGTTGACGACCGCGATCGCTTTAACGTTGGATAAATACGGTTTTACTCCCGTTAATAATTTCGGCAGATTTTCCGCGTGCAGTCTCGCCGCAAGCTCTGGTACCACGCCGCCAAACGGCTTGTGCGCTTCGTTTTGAGACGTTTTCGCCTCGTAAACGATATTAAGAGTTTGAATGTCGATCAGCGCGATCGCGCTGTCGTCGCAGCTTGATTCAATCGCTAAGATCACTTGGATTCAATCTTCTCAATCGGCTCGGAGTAGAAATATCCTTGCGCGTAACCGACCCCGACTCTGTTTGCAAGTTCGCCGATCGTTTCGCTGTGGGCGTGTTTGGCTATGACCCGCACGCCTAATTTGTCGGCAAACGCGGCGATCGCTTCGCAGAAAATTAAATTGTCTCGATTAGCGTCAATTACGCTGGCAATCGAGCCGTCGAGTTTGATAAAGTCCGGCTTGAGGGATATAAGATTTTTCGAGCTGGAGTAGCCGACGCCGTAATCGTCCAGCGTAATTTTGCATCCCAACGCTTTGAACTCTTTGATAAACTCGGCGGCGTCGGGATAGGAATCGATCCGTTCTCTTTGCGACAGCTCAAGCACAAGCCGCCGCGCCGCGCCCGTTTTTTCAAGCTCGGTTTTCAGGCGCTTTTTGAACTCGCGGCTGCAAACGTCGTCCATATTTATATTCAGACTGAAATCGTAGGGCTTGTCGGAAAAGTATTCGCAGGACTTTTCGATCATAATTTGCGACAGTCTGCCGTATTGTTTCGTTTTTCTGGCGATCGACAGAAATTCGGGAGGTTTGATAGCCGCGCCGTCTTCCATAATTCGCATCAGGCACTCGTATTGAACGATCGCGCCCGTTTTCAGATCGACGACGGGTTGAAAAAACGGCGTAACGTTATTGGCGTTGATCGCCTTTTTGATTTTGGCGATCCACTCGAGATTTTGAACAAGCTCGCGCTTAACGTCGGCTAGATCCTCGGCGCAAACCGCGCTTATATGCTTTCGTTTGGCTACTCTCAACGCCATGTTCGCTTTGGACAGCGCGTCGGATTTCGATATGGTATAACCCGCCTTCGCGCTTATATGCGCGTCAAAATCGCGCGCGCCAAAACTCCTGCTCTCAAGATACTCCAGCAGCGACTCCGCAAACGATCTAACGCCTCCGCATTTGCTCTGATCGAACGCCAATACGCCATATTCGTCGGCGGAGAGTTTGTATAGTTTAGCTTCCGAAGGCGAGGAGACTAGATATTCGCCTAGCGCGCGGGCGACCTCAATCAGAACCTTGTCGCCGATCTTCGATCCGCACGCGTCGTTGATCTCGCTGAAACCGTCTAAATTTAACAGAATCAGCGCGGGGCGCGTCGCGTTGAGCAGATCAAGCTCCAGCGCGTTTCTATTTGGCAGATCGGTCAGATCGTCGATATAGCGCCTGTTAATGATCGGCGTAATGTCCTGACGCAGATCGATATACTCCAACGTCTTGCCATTCGGATCAAGTATCGGCGCGATTGTGAGATTAAAGTAGAGCGATTCGCCGTTTTTACTCTTGTTGCGAACCACGCCTTTGAACGCCTTTTTGTTTGCGATCGCATCCGCGATCGCTTTGACGGTTTCTTCGGATTCGAACGGGTGGCGAATGACGCCGTAGTTAGCGCCGATCAGCTCCTCGCGGGCGTAGCCAAACGCGTCGCAGAACGCGTCGTTCATCTCCACGATAACGTTATCGGCGTCGGTTTTAGAGACGATAGCGCTAGCGTCGATGGCGCTTTTATAATCAAGCAGTACTTTTAGACTAGCGTTTAGCTCGGCGGTTTTTTGCTCGATCTCGCGTTTGAGAAACAAGTGTTGCGCGCACTTGTCCAAAACGTTTAACAACTGCTCTAATTCCAGCGGTTTGAACAGATAGTGAAACACGCCAAGCTCGATCGCGTCCGTTACGTATTCAGCTTCGTTGAACGCCGAAACGATAACGATGGGAGCGTCGGGATTTAGCTTGCGAATCTCTCGCGCCATCTTAAGCCCGTCCATCACGGGCATCTTAATATCCGTTACGACAATGTCGGGTTTATACAGCGAATAGATATGCAAACCCTCTTTGCCGTTTGTCGCCACATACAGCTCGCCCACGTAGCGCCCAAGAATTTTTGCGATCGCGTCAAGCACTCCGTGATCGTCTTCGACAAACAGAATTTTTAGTTCGGAAAGGGTAGAGACCGCGTCGTTCATTGCAAGTTCCTTACTCCCAATTATCTTGGGTCGGCTATTTCGCCCGCAATCGCGCTTGCCGCTACGACGGCGGAGTTGGCAAGATAAACCTCGCTCGTTTTCGACCCCATTCGTCCGACAAAGTTGCGATTGCTGGCGCTGATACACCGTTCGCCGTCGCCAAGCACGCCCATATAGCCTCCCATGCACGCGCCGCAGGTGGGGTTGCTAACTACCGCCCCCGCTTCGGCAAATATCTCGTAAAGCCCCTCTTGTTGCGCTTGCAGCGCGATTTTTTGAGTGGCGGGCGTGATGATCAGTCTGGAATGTTTGGCGACTTTTTTTCCTTTGAGAATCGTAGCCGCTATTCTCAGATCGCTTATGCGCCCGTTGGTGCAACTGCCTATAAACGCCTGATCGATTCTAATACCTTGTTTCGCCGCTTCGCCAATGCCGCGCTTATTTTCGGGCAGAAACGGGAAAGCCACGACCGGCTCCATCGCGTCGATATCGATCGTAATCGTCCGCTCATAAAAAGCGTCCGCGTCCGAAGCGAAAATTCTGGGCTTTCTGGCTAATTGTTTGTCGCTTAGAAACGTCTTAGCGACGCTATCGTAGGCAATTACGCCGCTTTTCGCGCCCGCCTCGATCGCCATATTGCAAAGGCTGAAGCGATCGTCCATACCCAGATACGTCAGACCCGATCCCGCAAACTCGAGCGCTTTGTAGGCGGCTCCGCTCACGCCGAGCCGAGAGATGGTCTCTAAAATAACGTCTTTGCCGTATATATGTTTCGCGGGTTTGCCGCGCAACTCTACTTTGATCGAAACGGGGATTTTGAACCAGTTTTTACCTGTCGCCATCGTATATGCAAGATCGGTCGATCCCATGCCCGTGGCAAACGCGCCAAGCGCGCCGTGCGTACAAGTGTGGCTGTCGGCGCCGATAATAATATCGCCCGGAACGATCAATCCTTTTTCAGGCAGAAGCGCGTGTTCGATACCCATCTCTTTCTCGTCGAAGAAATACGGCAGATTGCGGCTTAACGCAAAATCGCGGCTGATTCGCGCTTGATTAGCCGCGTTTATGTTGTGCGCGGGAATAAAGTGATCCATGCAGATCGCGAATCCGTATGGGTTGGCAAGACGAGTCGCGCCCGCTTTTTCAAACGCGCGAATACTAAGCGGCGTCGTAATGTCGTTGGCGATAGTCATATCCACCTTCACGCGGACAATCTCGCCCGCCCGCCCGATTTCGCCGCTATGATCGGAGAATATCTTTTCGGTGATCGTCAGACCCATATATCCGTTTCCTTAAATTTTAATTATTATAACGCAAAGTTAAAAAAACGGCGGCGATTCAAAAGGGCGGGCGAGCGCCGCGTTTCGCGCCGGGCGCGGCTTTCGCAAAGCGCCGTCGGCGCAATCCGAAAAACTAAGCCGCTTATCGATCAGGCTAGTTTGATTGCCGTATTTTAGATTTTTTTCTGCTCGTTAAATACATATACAGCGCCAGCCCTATAAGCAGCGCGGTAACCGCGCCCACAAGATAAACGGCGTATATGATATTTTCCGTTTCGTCCCTCGCCGCAAACTTAAACACAAGCATCAGCGCCTCGATCGCGAGCGCTATAACGATCGACCCTAAAAACCTGACCATCGTTTTATGTACGCCGCCGCTCTTCGTCTTTTTGCTATGCCCTAAAACCTCTTCTTCAAATATGGTTTTCACCAGATCAAAAATTGCCAGCGAAAGCGTTAATAGAATTGTCGATTTGAACATATCTTCCGTTCTGATAGCGCTTGGATTCACGCCGAGTACAAAAAAGTTTTCTACGCCATGAACAAACACGATGCTCGCGATCATAAACAAGGCTACGGAAAAAGACGAGTAAGCGATTTTTGAGAAACCGGCGAAAAGCCTATCAAGTCTTGTCGATTGACATATTTTGATGATATTTACAAGCGAAACGTCCATACATATAACATAGAGTAAAACGCCGCTTTCGTCGAATAGTGGAAAGCTCGCCGTTACGCACAGATCGTTGGTTAAGCTGGAAGGATACGGATCGGTTAATATGCAACGTCTCTCGCGCACGGCGCGGTAATAGTAGGCTTTAGAGCTTCGATTGCTTCCTTTGCCTATGCGAAACTTATGATCGTTAGAGATATTTTCGATCAACTGCTCGCCTTTTGGATCAAGTACATATATGGCGTCAAAACTATTTACTTCGTGCGCAATTTTATCTAACTGAACAAGCACGCTTTCAAACAGCGGCTCCGGCATTCTGTTGTGTATATTGCGCGTAAAAAGATAGGTTAAATACGCTCTTGCCTGATACCTGATCTCCGCGAATTGTCTAATGTCTCTTATAATCATCGCTATCCTCGTTTTGGTAAAAATGCGCGTCGATTATAGCGCTTTTGTCGCGGCTCGTCAAACGACGTATGCCCCGCGCTTTGAAGCCGTAGATAAGCGGATTTAGACATATTCCGCGCCGCCGCGGTCTGCAAAGCGTTATCGCCTTTGCAGTTTAACGCTTCCGTCGGCGGGATCGTAAAGCCAGTATTTATCCGTATTTAATTCGCTGTTTTTATCCGTTATTTTACCCGTGGCGGGTCCCGTAATCGCGGTCTTAGCGCCAAACGCTTTGGCAGTCCATTTCTCTCTGTCCCACGCGGGATCAAAAATCAACGCTAAAGCCGTAGAGCCTCGCGCCTGATCGCTTGCGTTAGAATCGCGGGACAATATCGGATCGCCCCACGATCGTAAACTCAAAGCGTTTGGATAACCGTATAGACTACTACTTTGCTCGTCGTTTGGCGCGGCGCTATTATACTTTCGTATCGTTATATTATATGCCTTTTCGTCGCGATCGCGCGCGGTTATTGACCAATCGGCTATTGCGTTGAGTTTAAGATCCATTAAGGGCGTACGCATTTCCTCCACGGCGCCTTTTTCTTTTGTAATTTCGTTAGGCGCGATTTTCAGATCGTTTAACGTCGTTGTAATTATTTGCGACAATTCCCGCTTATATTCCCCTCGTCGATTTGATCGGCGTATGCGATAAGCTCTCTCGCGTTTTTTCCGTCGTAAATAGATAGAAGCTCGTAGAACTTTTTTTCCGTAACGGCGTATAACGCTTTTTCAAGCCGCCTTTCGTCTTCGCGTTCGATTTCATAGGCGATATTACGCTTAAACTTGGCTAGCTCTTTGCCAAAACAGTCAAACTTAAAACACACTATAGCTCTAAGCGCTTCGTCAAGACGTTCCCGATCGGAGGGCGAAAGATCGCGAGACATCGCCTTCTCCGTAGCCTTGAGCGTCTCCAAACTACTGCCGTCGAGTTTAGCGCCGTCGTCGTAGCCCGCAAACAGCGCGCCGAAAACGCATAAAGCTCCAACCGCAACAACCGATCGCGCCCTCCGACTAGATATTTACCGCCGCCCATATCGCGCCTTTCATTTATAGTCAAATTGATTGCGCAAACATACCATTTTTACGCCATAGCGCCAACGCGATCGGTAAACCGTTTACCGATCGCGTTTTGTCCGCGTTTATACGCCCGCGTCCTGGCGGCGGCGTAGATAATCCCATTGCGCGTCCACATTTTTTTGCCACTGCTCGATAATATGCGCGTTTTCAGGCTTAAACAAGTGCTTAAAGCGCCCTTGCAAAGCGATGTAATCGCGCGCGGGCAGTTTGTTTTTCGGCTCGTAGGTGATCGTTAGTTTATAGCCGTACGCGTCCTCGTCGCGCTCGATCTGATAGAGCGGGCAGACGCATGAATCGACCATAACTTCGCTCACATGCATCGACAGCGCGGGATCAAACTTCCACTCCGTAGGGCATGGACTCATCGCGTTGATAAATACCGGTCCGTTTGCCGCGTATGCCCTCTGCGCTTTGGTCGTAAGGTCTTTCCAGAATTTATGTCCGGGCGCGATCTGCGCGACAAACTCGCACTTATGCGCCGCCATAATCGCCACAAGGTCTTTTTTGTGTTTCTTTTCGCCGTAGCTTGTCTTGCCGGCGGGAGAGGTGGTCGTGGAAGAGCCGATCGGAGTGGAGGAGCTGCGCTGACCGCCCGTGTTCATATAGCCCTCGTTATCGACGCAAACGTAGATAAACGGGTGTCCGCGCTCCGCCGCGCCGCTTAACGATTGAAAACCGATATCGTACGTGCCGCCGTCGCCGCCGAAAGCCAGAAACTTGATCTCCTTGTCGTTGTAGCTTTTGCCCTGATTTTTGAGCGATCTGCGCATCGCTTCCACTCCGCTGATCGCCGCCGCCGCGTTTTCAAACCCGACATGAACCCAGCTTACGTTCCAGCTTGTAAACGGGTAGATCGTGGAGCAGACCTCTAAACAGCCTGTGGCGTTGGATATGCACAGCTCGTCGTCGGTCGCGTTGACAAACTCGCGCACAATTACGCCGTGCGAACAGCCCGGACACAAGCGATGACCGCCCTGAAAGCGCTCGATCGAGGTTGAAAAATCTTTTAAGTTTTTAATCTGTTTCATTTCGCTCATAGCGCTCTCCTTTAAGGATAGAAGCTCAGAGGTTTACCCCTGAGATTGACCGTTTGCATAATCGGTTTGACCCTTTTGCCCGCTTTCGTACACTCCGCCGCGTCGTCAAAAATCGCCCTTAGATGTTCCGTCGTCGCGTCGCGCCCGCCAAGCCCGTAGATATAGTTGATCAACGTCGCCTTTAATCCGTTTTCCACGATCGCCGCCGCCGTTTCGCCATAGAGCGCGCCCGTAGTGCCAAGCGGCGCGGAACGATCAAGCGCCGCGATTGTTTTGGCGTTTTTGATCGCCGCCGCCAGCTCTTTTTTGGGAAACGGACGCCACAATCTAACGCCGACAACGCCCGCTTTGCGTCCTTCGTTTCGTAATTTGTCCACGACGATCCGCGTCGTGCCGAGAACGCTGCCGATCGCTATGATAATTTCGTCCGCGTCTTCTGCTTTGTAGCTTTCAACGACCTTGTATTGACGATTGGTAAGTTTGGCAAGCTCGGCGAAATTCTCCTCGATTACCTTTTGGCTCTCCACGATCGCATGGTTGTGGCGCATTTTGTGCTCGTAATGCCATTCGCCTTCCGTCTGCGCGCCGTAGGTAACGGGATGTTCGGAGTCCAGCATAGGATTATGCGGCTTGTAATCGCCTATAAAGTTATACGCCTCGTCGTCGTCCAAACTCAAAACCAATTCCGCCGTATGGCTGGTAATAAAACCGTCCTGATTAACCGCGACGGGAAGGCGCACGCGCATATCTTCCGCCGTTTTGAAAGCGATCAGGTTCAGATCGTAAGCCTCCTGCGGATCAAACGCGCACAGATTGATCCAACCCGCGTCGCGTCCCAGGTACATATCGGAGTGATCGCCGTGAATGTTCAGCGGCGCGGCGAGGGCGCGATTGACCACGTTCATCACGATCGGCAGACGCATTCCGCTTGCCTGATATAACACCTCGATCATCAAAGCGTAGCCTTGCGAGCTTGTAGCCGTCGCCACGCGCCCGCCAGCCGCCGCCGCTCCCACGCACGCGCTCATCGCCGAATGCTCGCTTTCAACCATCACGAACTCGCCTTTAACCTCGCCGTCGGCGACAAATTGCGAATATCTCTGAACGATTGGCGTGGAAGGGGTGATCGGATACGCCGCGACCACGTCGATCCTTGCCTGGCGCATCGCTTGCGCGGCGGCGGCGTTGCCGTCCCAAACGACCTTTTGCTGAGTCGCCATCACTGCTCCTTTTTCTTTTCTGCTTTAGCGGGCCACGCTTTAATCGCGTCTTCCGGCTGTACCTGATTTGGAAACATAATCAACGATTTGGGATTTGTGGGACATACGTCCGAACAAAGACCGCAGCCTTTACAGTGATCGTAGTCGATACGCTCGAATTTTCTGTCCGTCGATACAATCGAGGTGTCGGGACAGCTAATCCAGCAAAATTGACAATGAATACAGCCCGCCGCGTTAAAGATCGGTTTCAAAACGCGCCAGTCGGCTACGCTGTGTTTTACGGAGTTGTTTTCATGAAAGATATTATCGGCGCGATCGCCCTCGAAAGAGAACAACGTCGCTCCAGCCTCAAACTCGCTCCAGCCTAAAAGATTATGTTCGTCCACCATCTAAGCGCCTCCTTAATTAACTTCGTCGTATGCGCGTCTGATCGCCTGCAAGTTGCCGTCTATGACCTTCTGCGGAAACTTTTTGAGTATTCTGCCCATCGAAGCGGAAAAGCTGTCTATGTCTAAAATTTTAGAGACCTTCACAAACGCGCCGAGCATAGGCGTATTGGGAATAGCGCGTTTGATCGTCTCCTGCGAAATTTTAATGCAATCGACCACGTTTACGTTTTTGCCGACTAAATCGGGAACTTCTTTGATAAGCTCCTCTTTTGACAGGCGGGTCGTAATGATAAACTGGGTGTTCGGTTTGGCGTCGTAGGTTACGTTTGTGTATACCAGCGACGGATCGATCACCAGAACGTAATCCGGAAGCATCGACTTGCTGTGATCGATAATCTTTTCGTCGCTGATACGATTAAAGGCGTGCATCGGCGCGCCGCGCTTTTCAGCGCCGTAAACCGAAAATGCCTGCACATATTTGCCGTCTTCCGCCATTACCTCGCAAAGCGCCTTCGCGCCCGTCACGGCTCCTTGTCCGGCTCTGCTATGCCATCTGATCTCCAGCATTTTCCGTCCTTTGGTTATTTATCGGGTATGCAAATAGATTTTAGAGAAGCCTTTCTTAATTCTACCTTGAATATGCGCGTTTGTTGAAAATTTAGGCGCTAAAATCCGTTTTTGGAACGTCCAAGCCGCCGAAATTTGCCGCGAGCGCCAAGCGGAGCTAAATAATTTATGATCCGTTTTAACGCCGAAACGGGTTTTGTCGGCGGCTGAACCTAACTTAACCGCATCCGCAGCCGCAGCCGCCATGTCGCAACTCGTTATGATCTTCGCGACAACGTTCGCTTCCCTCCAAAACGCCCGTCGCAATCTCCTGCTTGGCGGCTTCGCGCGTTTTAACGATCGTAACGTCGAAGCTGAGATTTTTGCCGGCGAGCGGATGGTTGTGATCGATCGTAACAATCTCGCCCTCTATCGATTTCACAGTTACCTGAGCGCTCTGTCCGTTCTCCGTTTGTCCGTAAAGCGTCATACCCTCTTTCAGATCGACGCCGACAAACTGCTCTTTTGGTATCCGTTCCAGCGCGTCCGCGTCGTAAGCGCCGTACGCTTTTTCGCTCGGAACGACAAGTTTGCGGTTTTCGCCCTCGCTCATTAACGCGATCGCCTCTTCCAGTCCAGAAATAATATGTCCGCCGCCCATTAAAAATTCTAGCGCGTCGCCGCCCTTGTTATCGTCGATCGTTTCGCCTGAAAGCGCGTCTTTAACTTCATATTCTATACTTACGACCGTATTTTTGCCTATAGGCACTATTTGTCCTTTTGATAGTATTGCGCGATTATAACGCTTTGGGGATTTAATGAAAACGGCGACAAAACTAATTCACAACGCTCATTCCGTCGATCCGACCACCGGCGCGCTGAATACGCCCGTCGCGCTGACAAGCACCTTCGCGCAAAAGGATATTTTCGTCGATCAGGAGTTTGATTACGCCAGATCGGGCAATCCGACCCGCAAGGCGCTGGAGGAGACGATCGCGCTCTTGGAAGGCGGCGCGAAAGGCTACGCTTTCAGCAGCGGCATGGCGGCGACAAGCTCCGTTTTGGGCATTTTTTCGGCGGGCGATCACGTCGTGGCGGCAGAGGATATTTACGGCGGCAGTTATCGCATACTCAACTCGTTTTACAAACGTTTTGGCTTGGAGCATACCGCCGTCGACGCGAGCGATCTAAACGCGATACGCGCCGCCGTCAAGCCCAATACAAAAGCGATCTTTTTAGAAACCCCGTCCAATCCGCTGTTAAAAATAACCGATCTCAGAGGCGCGATCGGCGCAGCCAAAGAGCGCGATCTGATAACGATCATAGACAACACCTTTATGACTCCGCTGCTACAACGTCCGATCGAGCTTGGCGCGGACATAGTCGTGCATTCCGCGACAAAGTTTCTGGGCGGGCACAGCGATCTAGTGTTGGGGCTTGCCGTGGCGGCAAACGACGCGATCGGCAGACGAATCTATCAGGTTCAAAACGGCTTTGGCGCCGTGCCTTCGCCGTTTGATTGCTTTTTGGCGTTGCGCGGGATTAAAACCTTGAAAGCGCGTTTGGCGCTGGAGCAGGCGAGCGCGCAAAAACTTGTCGCATGGTTGCAAAACCGCGACGAGGTAGATCGCGTATATTATCCCTCTATCGGCGATCGGGCGGCGCTTCACGCTTCGCAAGCCGACGGCTTCGGCGCGGTCGTAAGTTTCAAAGCCAAAACGCCCGATCTAGCGATCGGTTTTTTGAAAAAGGTTCGTCTCGCCGCGACGGCGGTGTCGCTTGGAGGCGTAGAGACGATAGCGAGCTATCCCGCGAGAATGAGCCACGCCGCTATGCCGCCCGAGGAGCGAAAGCGGCTTGGCGTTAGCGACGCTCTGGTCCGCGTCTCCGTAGGATTAGAGGACGTCGACGACCTAATCGACGACTTCGACAAGGCTTTGCGATGAAAAAATTAGACACGATTTGCGTTCATACGGCGCGTCCGTTCGATCCCGTTACGGGCGCTATCTCCACCCCCATCTACCAGTCGGCTACTTTTCGCCACCCCAGACTTGGCGAATCCACGGGTTTTGACTACTCGCGCGCCGTTAATCCGACGCGATCGGCGCTGGAGGAGACGATCGCGCTCTTGGAAGGCGCGAAATACGGGCTTGCGTTTGCCACCGGAATGGGCGCGATCTCCTGCGTAGCCAAATTATTCAACGCGGGCGATCATATTATCGTCAGCGAGGATCTATACGGCGGCACCTATCGCCTGTTCAGCGGCTACTACTCCAAATACGGCGTGGAGTTTAGCTTTATCGATACCAGCGATCTTGGCAAGCTAGCCGCCGCGATGAGGCCAAACACAAAGGCGCTGTTCATCGAAACGCCGTCCAACCCGATGATGAAAATTACCGATCTGTCCGCGTGCGCGAAGCTAATCCACGATCGGCGGGGGATACTGATCGTTGACAACACCTTTTTAACGCCCTATTTTCAAAATCCAATCGCTTTCGGCGCGGATATAGTCGTGCATTCCGCCAGCAAATATCTAAGCGGACACAACGACACGGTGGCGGGACTAATAGCGCATTCCAGAGACGATTTGGATCTGGATTTGCGCGAGGCTCAGAAAAGCGAAGGCGCGTCGCTTTCGGCGCTGGATAGCTGGCTTGTTTTGCGCGGCATAAAGACGCTCGCCGTACGTATGGAGCGCCATCAGACAAACGGCGCGGCGATCGCCGAGTGGTTAAGCTCTCACCCCAAGATCGAGCGGGTTTTCTACTGCGGATTTACGCCGCATCCGCAATCGCGCGGAAACGCGGGTATGATCAGCTTTTATCTCAAAGAGGCGGCTCTCGCGCCGAAAGTTCTGGAACGGCTGCAATTGATACTTTTCGCGGAAAGTTTGGGCGGCGTGGAGAGCCTGATGACCTATCCAATCGTTCAGACGCACGGCGCGATTCCCGAGGCGATGCGCTTGAGCGCGGGCGTGAACGATCGGCTGTTAAGATTATCGGTAGGCATAGAGGACAAAGAGGATTTGATAGCCGATCTGGAGCAAGCGCTAAAAGATTAAACTACTTTTTGCCATAATCACAATAAAATCGATAGAGATTATAATATGACGGGCATTATTGATGTAATCGGCAACACGCCGCTACTGGAGATCAAACTTAGCAAGCGCGGCGGCGCTAAGGTGTTCGCTAAGGCGGAATTTCTAAATCCCGGCGGTTCGATCAAGGATCGCGCCGCTAAAGCTATGCTGCTCGACGGTATAAAAAGCGGCGCACTGACAAAAGAAAAGACGATCATAGACGCGACAAGCGGCAACACCGGCGTAGCCTACGCGATGATCGGCGCGGTTTTGGGTTATAAAGTCGTCCTATATATACCGGCTAACGCCTCAAGCGAGCGCAAAGCGGTTTTGCTTCGCTACGGAGCGAAGATCGTGGAGACTGATCCTCTCGCTTCCAGCGACGGCGCGTTTTTGCGCGCGAAAGAGGAAGCCGAATCAAATCCCGACAAATACTTCTATCCAAATCAATATCACAATCCGCAAAATCCGCTGGCGCACTACAACGGCACGGGAGCTGAAATATGGAGGCAAACGAGAGGACGGGTTACGCATTTCATCGCCGTCTCAGGCACTTGCGGTACATTTTGCGGAACAGCTAAACGGCTTAAAGAGCTAAACCCCAAGATAACCGCCGTCAACGTTCAGCCCGACTCGCCTCTGCACGGCATAGAGGGAGTAAAACGTTTGGAAAACACCTTGAAAAGCGGTTTTTACGACGAAACGCTTGTCGATCAATTTACGGAGGTCGGCACGGAAGACGCGTACGCGACGACGCGAAGGCTGGCTATAGAGGCAGGAATCTACGCGGGCGTTAGCAGCGGCGCTAACGTTTTCGCGGCTTTGCGGTTAGCCGAAACGCTTACGAAGGGCGAGACGGTCGTTACGACTCTAAACGACGGCGGATTCAGATACGGATCGGATTCCTTCTGGAGCGAGCGATGACAATCTATCTCGACGCCGAGATTGATCTGGCGATTAGAGGCGAGAGCGAAAAAGGATATCCCTATGAAATATGCGGCTTTATGCTGGGCGCGCTGCAAGGCGGCGATCGGCTGATAACTAAAATTCTGCCGATCGAAAACGCCCGCGAAAGCGAGGCAAAGCGCAACCGGTTTGAGATCGCGCCGACCGATTTTTTACGCGCGGAGAAGCTGTCGATCGCAGAAAAGCTCGATCTGCTGGGAATCTACCATTCGCACCCCGATCATCCCGCGTATCCGTCGCAGTTTGATTTAGAACAGGCGCTACCTTTTTATTCGTACGCGATCGCGAGCGTTATAAAGGGCAAAGCCGATACGATCAACGCTTTTACATTAAGCGAAGATCGGCTTAGATTTGAATTTCAAGGAGTAACGATATGGCGATAATCCGACTGCCCGCCGCGCTTAAAACCTATACGGATCGTCAAAGCGAGATAGAGGCGAGCGGAGCTACCGCGCTGGAGGCGTTACAATCTCTGGCAAGCGCGTATCCGTCGATCAAACGGCACATTTTCGACGCGGACGACAAGCCGCGATCGTTTGTGAACGTGTTTATAGGCGATACGAATATCAAATCGCTGGACGGATTCGACACAAAGATCGACGACGCAACCGTTCTGACGTTGATTCCGGCGATTGCCGGCGGACGCCGATAGGTCTAATTCTATGCAAAACCGCGAAGAGCTGACGCGAGAGGAGATAGAGCGCTACAGCAGGCATCTGCTGCTTGGCGAGGTGGGGTTAGAAGGGCAGAAAAGGCTCAAAGCCGCCAAAGTCTTGATTGTAGGCGCGGGCGGTCTGGGCGCACCGATCGCTTTATATCTCGCCGCGGCTGGCGTAGGGACGATCGGACTTGTCGATTTTGACGACGTGGAATCGTCAAATCTGCAACGGCAGGTGATTCACTCCACCCGCGATATAGGTCGCCCAAAAGTCGCCTCCGCGCGCGATCGCGTCAAGGGGGTGAATCCTTTTATTAACGTAGAAATTCATAACGTGAAACTAAGCTCGGCTAACGCGCTCGCCATTATCAAAGATTACGACATAGTGGCGGACGGAACGGATAACTACCCGACGCGCTACCTGTTAAACGACGCGTGCGCGTTTCTGGGCAAGCCGATCGTTTACGGTTCGATCTATCAGTTTGAGGGGCAGCTTTCAGTGTTTTACGCGAAAGAGGGTCCGTGCTATCGCTGCCTCTATCCGACGCCGCCGCCGGCAGGTTTAACGCCTTCGTGCGCCGAAGGGGGCGTGATCGGCGCGCTGCCCGGTATCGTTGGATCGATGCAGGCGTCCGAAGTCGTCAAGCTGATCGTCGCGCCAAACTTCGACGCGCAAAACGCGCCGACAACGATGATCGGTCGGCTGCTTCTGTTTGACGCGTGGAAAATGCGGTTTAATCTGTTTTCCGTCGAAAAAGATCCAAACTGCCCCGTTTGCGGCGCGAATCCGAGCATTACCGCACTGATCGATTACGAGGAATTTTGCGGATTAAATTTTAGCGATCGGGACGATCAGGCGGCGGTTATAACGCCAAAAGAGCTTAAGCGCCGACTGGATCGCGGCGACAAACCGCAAATAATCGACGTGCGCGAGCCGCACGAGCTTGCGATCGTAAAGTTTCCAGGCGCTAAATCGATTCCGATAGGGCAGATCGCAAAACGGCGGGAGGAGCTGGACAAAGAGGGAGAAGTCGTCGTTATCTGCAAAATGGGAACGAGAAGCGCGTTTGCCATTCGCGCGCTCAAAGAGGCGGGCTACGCGGGTTCGCTGCTCAATCTGGAAGGCGGGATAAACGCATGGTCGGAGCAGGTTGATCCGTCGCTGCCGACCTATTAAAACCGCTGCGTCCCTTTAAGGCGAAGGGCGGAAAATACACTAAAAGGACACCGTAAGATGGCTATTGCTCACGCTTTGGGTCGCGAGGCGGCTCTGCAACTTTCAAACGTCGTCAAAACGACGCCGCAATACGGCGCGCTTACCCCGCGCTATCTGACGCGCGTTTTGCAATTCAAAGGTCTGGAGACGGGTATTTACCGCGTAAACAAGGTAGTGGAGGGCGAAACGCCTTTAGACGCGCTATGCTCTCAAGACCTTGGCAGAACGACAATACCTAGCGGCTATGTCGAGTACGAAGCCAAGCCCAGGGAGTACAAGCTCAACGCGATCAGCGCAATCCTAAACGTCGATACGAAGATTGGCGATCTCTATGGCAAACCTTACGATCAGACGCAAGAGCAGCTCAATCTGGCGATCGAAAGCCTCAAAGAGCGCCAGGAGAGCCAACTGATCAACAACGACGATTACGGCTTACTTAAAAACGTGTCGGACAACCAACGGGCGCGCGCTCGCTACGGTCGTCCGATGCCCGACGATTTTGACGAGCTTTTAAGCAAGGTGTGGAAAGAGCCGAGCTTCTTTTTGGCGCATCCGCGCGCGATCGCGGCTTTCGCCAGAGAGTGCACGAGGCGCGGCGTGCCGCCTTCGACGACAAGCGCGGCGGGAGGAGTTTTTATCTCGTGGCGCGGCGTGCCGATCATTCCCACCGATAAACTATTTGTGGACGGGCTGAAAAACCCTAAATCCAAGGCGGGCAAAACAAACGTGCTGTTAATTCGCACGGGCGAAGCCAATCGCGGCGTGGTAGGACTTTACCAAACCGGATTGCAAAACGAAAGCTCCAGAGGCTTAAACGTTCGTTTCAGAGGCATCGACGATCGCGGCGTGGCAAGCTATCTTTTATCGTTGTATTGCTCCGCCGCGATTTTGGCGACCGACGCGATCGCCGCGCTTGAAGAGGTAGAGGTAGGCGATTACTATGAATATACCCAACAACCTGTCTGATCCGATCGCGTTTGGTTTGCCTGGCGAGGCGGAGCTGGCGGCTTTGGCTTCGCGGTTTTTTCCGGAATTTGGCGAAAGCGCCGCGCGCGACTCTTTTACGCCCGTCGTCGGATCAAACGGTTATGCGCCCGTCGTGGAAGCCTACTACGGAGAGGTCAAACGTTGCGGCGGCGAATTAGCCCGCGATCGTAGCTCGGCGGTATCGATCGGCGCGAGAAGCCTAGAATCGATCCGCGCCGATTTTCCCGTTTTAAGCGAGACGATCGACGGCAAACGGATCGCGTGGCTCGATAACGCCGCCACGACTCAAAAACCGCGGGCGGTGATCGACAGATTGGTCGCGTACTATTCAATGGAAAACAGCAACGTCCATCGCGCCGCGCATCTGCTGGCGGCGAGATCGACCGACGCTTACGAGAAAGCGCGCGAGGTTGTCGCTAGGTTTATCGGCGCGCCGAGCAAAGACAACATTCTGTTTGTCCGCGGAACGACGGAGGGAATCAATCTTGTCGCGCAGGCGATCGTAAAGCCGACGCTAAAAGAGGGCGACGAGATCGTTTTGACGCTGCTGGAACATCACGCAAATATCGTGCCGTGGCAGCTAATAGCGCAGGAAACGGGCGCGATTTTGCGCGTCGCGCCGATCGACGACGACGGGCAGATTATTCTTGACGAGTACGAAAAGCTGTTTAATAAAAACACCAAGTTCGCAAGCGTTACTCACGTTTCCAACGCGCTTGGCGTGATTGCCCCGGTTGAGGAGATGATATCGATCGCGCATAGGCATGGCGTTCGCGTTTTGATCGACGCGGCGCAATCGGTTTCGCATATTCCGCTAAACGTAACGGCGCTGGACGCCGATCTGCTTGCGTTCAGCGGGCATAAAATATACGGACCGTTTGGCATTGGCGCGCTATACGCGAAAAAAGAGGCGCTGGACGCGGCAAAACCCTATCACGGCGGCGGCAATATGATTGCGGACGTAACGTTTGAGCGGACGCTCTATCAAAAAGCGCCCGCGAAATTTGAGGCGGGTACAGGCAGCATAGCGGACGCGGCGGGATTAGCCGCGGCGCTGGAATATATCGGCGATATAGGCATGGCGAATATCCTCGCCTACGAGCGCTCGCTGTTAGAGTACGGCGTAAGAGAGTTAAGCCGCGTTCCCTCCTTGCGGCTGATCGGAACGGCGAGGGAAAAGGCGAGCGTATTATCGTTTGTGATCGACGGCGCGTCAAACGAGGAGATCGGCAGGTATCTAGACTCGCAAGGTATCGCCGTCAGAGCGGGACATCACTGCGCGCAGCCGGTTTTGCGCCGTTTCGGATTGGAGGGGACGACGCGTCCGTCGATCGCGTTTTATAATACGGCCGAAGAGATTGATCGATTAACAAAGGCGTTATTTGAATGGGTAAAACGATGATAGAAAGCCGTCTAAAGGCGCTTAGCGCTTTGATCGCGCAAAGCTACGGCGATCTTAGCGCCACAATCAAATTTGGTTCGGCTTCGATCCTGCCAAGCGCGAAACGCGCCGTTAAATTGATAGACAAGTTGCACGCGCTGCTATTTCCGGGCTATTTCAGCAAACCTTTCAGTATTCCCGCTTCGGCGAGCTGTCATATCGGCGTGGCGCTAGAAGAGATACAGCGCGGGCTAAGCCGCGAGGCGGCAAAAGCCCTGCCGCACGTCGCGCTCTACGCCGAGGCGAGCCAGAAAGATATCGCGGCGGCGGCGCAACGGCTCGTTATCGCTTTCTTGGAACAGCTGCCGCGCATTAGAAAACTGCTTGAGGCGGACGCGAGAGCCGCTTACGACGGCGATCCCGCGGCGTTCAGTCTCGACGAGATTATCGCCTCTTATCCGGGTTTTTACGCGGTGGCAATCTATCGCTTGGCTAACGCGCTTCATAAGCTCGGCGTACCGCTTATTCCCCGTATATGGTCGGAGTACGCGCACGGCAAAACGGGCATAGATATTCACCCTGGCGCGTCGATCGGTCGTCATTTTTTTATCGACCACGGCACGGGAATCGTGATTGGCGAGACGACCATTATCGGCAATCACGTCAAAATCTATCAGGGCGTAACGTTAGGCGGCATCTCCACGCGCGGCGGGCAGGCGCTGCGCGGCGCGAAACGTCATCCGACGATCGAGGACTACGCGACAATTTACAGCGGCGCATCGATCTTCGGCGGGCAGACGGTTATCGGCAAACATTGCGTTATCGGTTCTAATGTGTTTATCGCCGCCAGCGTGCCGGAATACACAAAAGTCAGCGTCAAAAACCCGGAGCTTCAATATAAAGACAACAATAATCTATCGCGCAGAGGCGAATTGGAACAAGACGAGTTCTGGACCTGGACAATCTAACGCGCCTTTTTAGCTAGCTTAGTTAGCGAGCGTCTCGCGCAAGCGCGGGAGCGGGCAAAACGCCGATCGCCGTTTGCGGCGGCGCGAGCAATGTTGCGACGCAAAAGTCGCTACAATGCCGATTTTATAAAAAAAGATAGCGATCTATTTATGAATCTACCCAGCGTCAATCGATCGACGGCGGTTTTCTGGCTGTTTTTTGTCTGCGCAATCGCTCTTGATCAGTCGATAAAACTTGTGATTTTAAGCGGATTCAGGTGGGATAGCGCGCCGCTGTCGATTATTCTGGTCTTAAACAAAGGCGCGGCGTTTTCGCTCTTTGCCTTTTTGGGCGAACGCCTGAAATATATTCAAGCGGCGCTTGTTTTAACGGCGATCGCCTATGTTTTCTGGGACGGGCTGATTAAGCGCCACTCGATACCTCTTGGCATTTTGCTGGGCGCGGGCTGTTCCAATCTGCTCGATCGTTTTGTTCACGGCGGCGTCGTAGATTATGTGTTCTGGCATTACGGGTTTGAATTCGCCGTTTTCAACGTTGCCGACGCGCTGATCGACTGCTCGATCGTCTGGATTATCTATAGTTATTTCAAAAAGCCCAAAATCGCCGCTTAACCGCCGCGCGATCCGAGCTTGTAGGTAACCGCGCCGTCAAAAAGATTGATAATCGTAAAAAAATTTTCGCTTTCGATTAGATAATCGCCGTCTGTCTGATCGGTAAAGCCGCTTATTTGCAGTCGTTTTCCGCGGTATAAATCCATCTGATCGCCCAAGTAGCGGTTGCGCTTCATATCGATAAAGTCAAGCGGATTGAGCGGTTTTTCGTTATCAAAGCTAAACCGCCCCTCGCTTACGCGCTCAAGATAACTTAACGATCCCGAGCAGCCAAGACGCAGCGCTATATCGCGCCCAAGCGACCTTATATAGCATCCTTCGCCTACGGCGGCGTCAAAGGTCAAAAACGGGTGCGAATAGGCGACCAGCTTCAAATCGTAAACGTAAACCAGGCGCGGTTTGATCGCGGTTTGCTCGCCCTTTCGCGCAAGTTTGTAAGACCTTTTGCCGTTAAATTTGATCGCGCTGAATATTGGCGGGTACTGCTCGATTTCGCCCGTGAACGCGCATAAAGATTCGTCGATCGCGGCTAAACTTAATCGCGGCGTTTGGACTATCCGATCTACTTGTTCTATATCCAGCGATCTGCTATGCGCGCCAAGCCACAATACTGCGCGGTAGCGTTTAGGCGTTTTTGCGAGATAGCCGAAAAGTCGCGTATATTGTCCAAACGCCACGATCAACGCGCCTGTCGCAAGCGGATCCAGCGTGCCTGAAAAGCCCGCGCTTTTAACGCCGTATTTGCGTTTTAGCCGCGATAAAAAACCGTTTGAGCTGATAAAGCGCGGCTTGTTTGCCACAAACAGGCGGTTCACGGCGAAAACTACGCGATCTTCGCGTATTCGTTCATCAGCGTCTTGATAGTTTCGTAAAACTTTTCGACGTTGAATTTTTTAGGCTTTTGTTTCATTTTTTCTATTCGTTTGATCGCGTTTAATATGCCTTCGCTTAAATATCGTATCTGCTCCTTTTTATCCGCGCCTATGAACAGAACGCTGTCGTACTGCTCTAGCATAAGCAGATCCTCCTCTTTGCCCGCCTCGCACGGTTTTGCGCCGTCGATATAGCGCTGATAACGCGAATCGTTAAAATCAAAAATATCGTAATAGAAAAAGATCTCTCTGATCGAATCGCCAAAGTTGCGTTTATATAAATTGTTGTTCAGATGTTTTTCTATGTCGTTGGTATTAAAACGTATATCAGTTTCGGCTAAAGCGTAAACATGGCGGCGCATAAAGCTGAATCTAAACGGATTATGCAGTTTAATGTATATATTTTCAAAGGTTTTATCCAACAGATTGTCGCTATTTAGCCGCTTCTGATAATCGGCGATAACTTTATCCAAGGGGAAACCTTTTGGCGCTTTGAGACTGTCGCGCCAATAGTTAAGCAGATATAGTATCGCGTTCAGCGCTATCTTATATCTAAGATCGTCGCTCGCTTCGCTAAAAAGATCGTAATCAAAATGCAGGGTAAGTCTGGCTCTTTTATCCAAGCCAAATCGTTGCGAAGTTGGAACAACGTCGTTTTGTCTATTGAAATCGATCTCCTTTTCTACGAAAAACAGAAAATCGGAGAAAACCGCGTTGCGTCCGTAATTTTGCTCGCGAAGAAAATTCGCGTAATACTCTCCCGCTTTTGCGCCCGCGCCCGCGCCGTCGCCGTCAACGTGAATGAAAATATCGTATTGTAACGCCCGTTCGCGCATTCGATTGTCGTTTTGTCGCATTACCGCCCTATCTTAAAGTCCCTTTTTGATTGCGCAAAGCGACGCGTTAGCCCGTCGCCTCAAACGTACGCGGCTATTTTAAGCGAATCTTTATATGAAATCGCGCTCGACGCAATTTGCGGCTCCGTGATCGCCGCCGTTTCCATATTGCGCGCCGATCCTCTTGTTACGCCCTGAAACCCCGCTCGTTTTTTCGTTCGCCGTCGTTTGGATTTTTCGGCGTAAATCCGCGGCAGGGATAACCGTCGTTCGCAAATACCGCAACGTTTGGCGTCTGTTTGCCCTTAAAACCAAACAGATCGCACGCGTAGGGGAAGGCGTTCTCCCAAGTTATCCTGAAATATCGGCATTTGCGGCAGTCAATCCGTTCCATAACGCCTATATCTTAACCCGTTGCTTGTTAAAATAACGTAAAACAATCCCCCCATAAGGCGTTTTGTGGCAAAAGAGAACTTGACGGATTTTGAAGAGATACAACCGATCGATATTGAAGAATCCCTGTCGACGAGCTACCTCGATTACTCGATGAGCGTGATTATAGGTCGCGCGCTGCCCGACTTTCGAGACGGGCTGAAGCCGGTGCATCGCCGAATTCTGTACGCGATGAGCGAGCTTAACCTATCGCCGCGATCGGCGTATAAAAAGTCGGCGCGTATCGTGGGCGACGTGATTGGTAAATATCACCCGCACGGAGACACGGCGGTTTACGACGCGCTGGTGCGTATGGCGCAGGATTTTTCCATGCGCGCCCCGCTTGTGGACGGGCAGGGCAACTTTGGTAGCGTGGATGGCGATTCCGCGGCGGCTATGCGTTACACGGAAGCCAGAATGACCGCGATCGCGGAAGAACTGCTGGCAGATATCGAGAAAGATACGGTTGATTTTGTTCCCAACTACGACGACAGTCTGCGCGAACCGGACGTGCTGCCAAGCCGTATCCCAACGCTGCTTATCAACGGAAGCGGCGGGATCGCCGTGGGTATGGCGACAAATATCCCGCCGCACAATCTCGAGGAGACGATCGACGCGCTCGTTCATCTTATAGACAATCCAAACGCGTCGAGCGACGATCTGATGCGTTTTATTCCAGGACCCGATTTTCCTACGGGCGGGATCATCTACGGCAAAAAAGGGATCGTCGAGGCGTATCAAAACGGGCGCGGGCGCATAAGAGTGCGCGCCAAAACCCACACCGAGCAGACCGCCAAAAAAGAGATGATTATTATCGACGAATTGCCCTATCAGGTCAACAAGGCGGCTTTGATTAAGTCTATCGACGAGTTGGCGAAAGAGAAGCAGATCGAGGGTATCAGCGAGGTGCGCGACGAATCCGATCGCGATGGAATGCGCGTGGCGATAGAGCTTAAGCGCGAAGCTATGGCGGAGATCGTGCTGAACAATCTCTACAAATCCACGACGATGACCGTTACTTTCGGAATTATCATGCTCGGCATTCACAACAAAGAGCCGCGCATTCTAAACCTAGCCGAGATGCTGAAAATTTTTCTGGCGCACCGTAAAACGGTCGTTATTCGCCGCACCATATTTGATCTGGAAAAAGCAAAGGCGAGGGCGCATATTTTAGAGGGGCTTAGAATCGCGCTTGATCATATCGACGAGATTGTCGCGCTGATTCGCGCCAGCGCCGATACGGAGAGCGCCAAAGCGGCGTTAAGCGCTCGGTTTGATTTAAGCGATCGGCAGTCGCAGGCGATTTTGGAGATGCGCCTGCAACGTCTGACGGGACTCGAGCGCGATAAGATCGAAAACGAGTATAAAGAGCTTTTGGCGCTGATAGATAAATTAAGCGCGATCCTAAAAAGCGACGATCTGCTGAACAAGACGATCAAAGAGGAGTTTTTGGAGATCAAAGCCCGTTATCCAACGCCGCGCTTAACAATTATCGAAGACGATTACGACGATATAGATATTGAAGATTTGATTCCTAACGAGCCAATGGTGGTTACCATCACTCATCGCGGCTATATTAAGCGCGTCAATCTCAAAGCCTACGAAAAGCAAAATCGCGGCGGCAAGGGAAAACTCGCCGTAACGACCTACGAGGACGATTTTATCGAGAACTTTTTTGTGGCGGACACGCACAACACCCTGCTGTTTGTAACCAACAAAGGGCAGCTCTATTGGCTCAAAGTCTATCGCATTCCCGAAGCGGGACGCGGCGCGAAAGGTAAGGCGGTGGTAAATCTCGTCAATTTGCGCGAAGACGAAAAAATTATGGCGATTATTCCCGCGACCGATTTTGATAAAAGCAAGTCGCTGGTTTTCTTTACCCGCAACGGGCTCGTAAAGCGCACCAATTTGAGCGAATACGGCAATATCCGCAGCGTGGGCGTTCGAGCGATAAATCTCGACGAGGACGACGAGATCGTAACAGCGCAGATTGCCTCAAACGAAACGAAAGAGATGTTTATCATCACGCAAAAGGCTATGAGCATTCGCTTTGCGATCGCGGAGGCGCGGGAGCTGGGGCGCGTCGCCAGAGGCGTAACGGGCATCAAGTTCAAAATCGGCGGCGATTATGTCGTGGGCGCGTTGTTGCTTAACAGCGACGGCGAGGGAATTTTAACCGTGAGCGAAAAGGGGATCGGCAAGCAGTCGCGCGCAAGCGAATATAGGTTGCAATCGCGCGGCGGCATGGGCGTAATCACGATGAAACTGACGCCGAAAACGGGCTCGCTTATTGGAGCGGTGATCGCCGATCCGGACAAAGAGCTTATGGCGCTTACGGGCGAGGGCAAGATGATACGAGTTGATATGGAGACGATCCGCAAAGCGGGACGCAACACCAGCGGCGTAATTATCGCTCGCGTGGAGGGCAAGGACAAGGTGGTGTCGATAGCCAACTGTCCCAAAGAGGAGATCGCCGACGACGAAAGCGTTGAATAAAGCACAAAAAAATATGAGTAATATATTTTTTTATAAAGGCAAAGAAAATATTTTTAAGAAACCGAAATCTCAAAACACAGAAGACGAAGATTCTATGAAAAAGAAAATTCAGGAAGAATTTTTGAAAGTTCTTGATAATAAGAATTTATCTTTTCTTTTGGGTAGCGGTTGTTCTTCTCATAAAATAGAGAAAGCCAAAGACAATACGGACAAAAAAGAATATGTACAGGTTGGTATTCCTGTAATGTACCCATTAGCAGAAGAATTTTATGCTTTGTATAGTTTTTCAAAATATAAAAGATGGCTTAAACTATATTTCAAAATTGATGTTGAAAGCAAGGAGTTCAAAACCAACCTTGAAACATTTCTTTCAACATTGCACAGTATTTCCTTTTATTATTCCAAATCTACAAAGGACGAAAACAACAAAAAAATGGAAGAAAGAATAAATGCAATTATTCAGCAGACAAGAAATTTTCTGTTGAGTCAAATACTCAATGAAAAAAATATAGCAAATAAAACAGATGAGCCATTGCAGGCTATTTACAAACAGTTTTACAGAAAACTGTTATCCCGCAATTCCACATTACCACGCTTAAATATTTTTACAACCAATTACGATTTATATTCAGAACGAGCAATGGATTTATTAGGCATACATTATGCCAACGGTTTTACCGGCGGAATAACAAAGTTCTTTAATCCTACAATTTTCAA
>JAIRWX010000018.1 GCA_031268655.1 Helicobacteraceae bacterium
AGGTTTCCAGGGCTTGCAAAAATGTGGGTGGAGTTGAGCGTGGGAGCGTAGCGACCTAGCGAAACGGAACCCCGAGCCGCCTACTGGCGGCGAAGCGTAAACAGTCCTGTTATATGCAGTATGGGCGTACCCCATTATTTTATTAATTTTTTTTATCATTATAAATAAGTATTTCTAAAGTCTTCTTCATCAAAAAATTTTCTCTTTTTATTGTCAATTAACCATTTTCCATTTATTAGTAAAACAATATACATATATTTATCTACTTCATTTTCACCATTTGTAATTACCAATATTCTATTTTTATTTTCTTGTTCAATTTTTATTATATCCTCAGTTTCATTATACCTAAAAGAACCGTTTACGCCATAACTCATACAGTTTGGTAATCCTTGTTTTCTATCCTTTTGGGTACAATATTTATCAAATATATTTTTTACGTATTCCCTTTGCTTGGCTTCAATTTCTAAATAATGTAAATCAGATTTATCAATTTCATTACAAAATATTTCCCAACAATGCATTTCTTTTATAAAGTTTTTTACTAAATCATTAACCGATTTTTTCAGTTCTTTATTCATATCCATATTATATATCTCCAAATGATTATTTTATACTCTCTAGCGGAATAACTTTGAACCGCGACAAGGCGGCGAAGCGTATACGAAAGAGCGGCAAAAAGATTGAGTAATTCGCTGCATTGCGGAATTTTCATAACGCATTTTATCCTATCATTCTTAATGAATCGTTTGGAGAAGTCGCGCCATAACTTAATGCTCCAGACGACTAACGCGGGTTAATTTGGCGAATCGCACGCCGCGCAAACCGCCGATCTGCGTCGCTACCGTTTCGATTTCGTCTGGAAACCCCTTTAAGATAATCGACTCCATACAATTGCAATGGTCAATATGAACGTGCGTAGAACATAGCACGTTAGAGGTCGAGTTGTGCGCCAGCTCGATCATTTTTGCGTTCAGCTCGCGCTGGCGGTGATCGTAGATCATCGTCAGATTGCCAAATACCTCGGCTTTCTCGTCCTCCCATTTTTCGGCGGTGATCTGCTCGCGGATAAAGTCGCGCACAAACTCGCTTCTAGAATCGTATCCTTTTGCGATAATCGTTTTATCCAGCGCGTCCAAAAGCGCCTTTGGAAGCGATACGCTAAATCTAATCATCTCGCTCATCGTTTACTCCTTGTTATACGCCAACTGCCCAAGCGCGATCGCGCCGTCGTTAGGCGGAAATCTTTCGGGCAGATATACGGTTTTGCCGTTTTCGCGTAGTTTTTTCGCAAGCATATTAGCAAGCGTCTTATTCTGAAATACGCCGCCGCAAAGCGTGATCGGCAAATCCAGCGGCGCGGCGATCTGCGCGGCGACCACGCAAAGCGTATTCAGAAAACGGCTTGCGATCTCGCGCTGGCTTTTGCTTGCCGCGATCGCGGCGATCATAGGCGAGCAATCTATAACTCCGTTTTGGACGTTAAACGGATAGCTCCGCTTTTCGCGTTCGTCGTAACGCGCCTCGATCGCAAGCCCGCTCAGCCCGTCGAAACCGTATTCGATCTGAGCTCCGCTAAGATACGCGACCGCGTCAAACAACCGACCGACCGAGCTTGTAAGCGGCGAGTTAAGCCGTTTGCGCGCCATAATCTCATAGTTTTTAGAGACGATCGGGCTATCGATATTCGCATCCAATAACAACGAAGCCGCAACGCGCTCAGGCTTTTTGATCGCCGCTTCGCCGCCGATCAGCGCAAACGGCTTTATATGCGCAATACGTTCAAAACAGCCGTAATCCGCGATCAAAAACTCGCCGCCCCAAATCGTTCCATCCGCGCCATATCCAGATCCGTCCCATACGATTGCAAGCGTTTTAGAGGTCAACCGATATTCCGCCATAACCGCGAGCGCATGCGCGTGGTGGTGCTGAACGCGCGTAATCGGCAGGTTTAACGTTTCGGCAAACTCGGAGGAAAAGTAACGCGGGTGTAAATCGCAAACGACGCTTTGCGGCTCGAAGCGATAGAGCCGTTTTAAGCTCGCTATCGCCCGCCTGAAGTAGTCTATCGCCTCGATATTAAACAGATCGCCTATGTGCGGACTGACAATCGCGCTCTTATCGAAGCCGATCGCGATCGCGCTTTTCTGCTGCGCTCCAAGCGCGAGGACGGGGCGCGACAGTTTTTGCGGCAAAGCGCAAACTTCGGGCGCAAAGCCTCTGGCGCGGCGAATCATAATCGTTTGGCTTTCGATAGTTTGCGCCACGCTGTCGTCGCAGGCGTTTACAATGACGCGATCATGCGTCAAGGCGAGATCGAAAATATCGCCAAGCGAAGCGAACAGCGTTTTTTCGTCGATGACGATCGGCGATTCAGAGATATTCGCGCTGGTAGCCACGATCGGGCGATTCAACCGTTTAAGCAGCAGATATTGAATCGGCGAGCTAGCTAGCGCCGCGCCGACGCGATCGATCGTTGGAGCGACAAGACGGCTGAGAATGTAACCGTCGCTTTTTTTTAGCAAAACGATCGGTCGTCGGTTTGACAGTAACAGCTTGCGATCCGCGTCGCTTACGATCGCTTGCTTTTCGATCGCCTCGATCGACGGGAACAAAACGGCAAACGGCTTGATCGGGCGATTTTTACGCTTTCTGATCGCGGCAAGCGCGTCGGCGCTATTTGCGTCAAGGCATAGCTGATAGCCGCCAAGCGCTTTAATCGCTACGATCGCGCCGTTTTCAATCGCTTTGGCGGTTTTCTCGAGCGCCTCGCCGTTTCTGGCGATCGTTTCGCCAAGGCGGTTTAGCAGCGTCAAAACGGGTCCGCAATCGTTGCAGGAGATCGGCTGCGCGTGGAAGCGGCGATCGACTGGATTTTCATATTCGCTTTGACAGCGCTTGCACGCGGCAAATTCGCGCATAGAGGTGGCGGGGCGATCGTATGGCAGATTCTCTATAATCGTATATCTCGCGCCGCAATGCGAACAGGAGATAAACGGGTGGAGATAACGCCGATCAGACGGATCGAAAAGCTCTTTTTCACACTCGGCGCATATTGCGGTATCGGGCGGTATATGCGCGGCGATCGCGTCGGAGCTTTGACTTTGATCGATTACGAACACAGCTTCATTCCCAAGCGCGATCGATCGCTCCGTAATCTGAGAAACAACCGATAACGCGGGCTTTTCTGCGGCAAGCCGTCTTTCAAAAGCGGCGAGCGCCTCGATTTCGCCTTGCGCTTCTATAACCACGCCAAAGCCGTCGTTATAGACCTTGCCGCTTAGTCGCAGTTCGCTTGCCAGCTTGTAAACAAAGGGGCGAAAACCCACCCCCTGAACAACGCCTACGACCTCGTAGCGTTTGCGCTTTGTCGCCATTTCGCCTCGCATCGATCCGTTCCGCCAATAAGTCAACGCCGCCGCTTCGCTAACAAGAGGAGCGCGCCCTACTCCGTCTCCTCTTTTTTGACCCAGCCGATCTTCTCGTCGGGCAATAAGACTTTGATATATTCTTTGTTTTTCTTAAGAATTGCCGCTTGCGTCGGATGATCGGTTACGTAAAACAAGGTGCTTTTGGCGATCGGCAGCAATCTAACCTGCGCGTTCGTTTTAATGATTATCGTCTCCTCGCGCAGAGAAAGCCAGAGGATTATCGCCACCGCTATAGCCGACGCGCCCAAAAAGGCTAATTTGCGCGTTTTAATAGAAACGCCGATCAGCGCGAGAGAGATAAACGAAAGAATCAAAACGTTCAGCCATGGAAACGAGCGCTTATTTGGATTGATCTCCATATTCGCGTCGACTCTTTGCTCTATGCCGCTGAGATCAAATTCCAGCGATATCCGCTTAAAATCGCCGCTCGTCGGATTAAAGTAGTTGAACGCCGCTTCGGTGATCGAGGGCGGAATAATCGCGTAGTAGTAGGTCTTGGTTGTGGGCAGCTTGTTGTCGCTGGATTCCACCCCTTGCTCTTGCGCGATCGAGAGCGAAAATTTATCGAGATTCGACATTTCGCCTTCCAGCTCTATTACCAAGATATTTTGGGCGTCGTTGTAGCGTTCAACCTTGTAAGACAGTACCCGCAAATCGTTGGCTATCACGCCGCAAAATTGCGGATTTGAGCTAACTCTGGTCGCGCCCGCTCTTATAGGCGCTGCGATCGTCGAATCTGTCGAGCCGTTAAGCAGGGTGATTTCGGTTTCAATCGAGGGAAAACTCACTCTGGGCGCGACAATCTGATAGTAGATCGTCAAACGGCGACGATTTTCGTCCACGCGCCGCCAGCTAGGATTGGCGCTCAGGCGTTTGACTCCCGTACCATTGTCGTCGTCGATTCGGGTCTCGATCCGCTCAAAGTAACGCTCGGTGATCACCGCGTTGTATGAGATTGGCACGATCTGTCCGACATATAGCGAAGCGTTCGGAGGCTCCGCGGTAACGTAGATAATTTTTGGCGCGTAGGAGGCGTCTTCGCCAAACAGCGCGAGCGCGATCGCGAGCGTCAACAATAGCGATCGCACGTTAAAACTCCAGCGCGTTTTTAATCAGCGCCAATCCGTCGTTGTTCGGATTAAACGCGCTCGCGGCGCGCTCTGGATGCGGCATAAGAGCAAAAACGTTTTTCTCTTTGTTGAACACGCCCGCTATATGATCGATCGCGCCGTTGACGTTCGCGTCCGCGCCCTCTTGATCGCAATAGGTCAGCGCGACCTGATCGTTGTCGTACAGCCCCTTCAGCCCGTCGGGGTCGATGTAATAGGCGCCCTCGGCGTGCGCGATCGGCATCGATATGATTTGCGACTCCTTAAAATTGGACAAAAAGGAATTTTTCGCGCTTACGACTTTGACAAAGACGTCGCGGCTGATAAAACGCAAATTTTTGTTTCTAAGCATAGCGCCCGGCAACAACCCAGCCTCGAGTAAAATTTGGAAGCCGTTGCATACGCCAAGCACCCGCCCGCCGTTTTTAGCAAACGCCGCCACGGCGCTCATAATCGGGGCAAATCTGGCGATCGCGCCGCAACGCAGATAATCGCCGTAGCTAAAACCGCCCGGCGCTACGACCAGATCGGTTTTTTGCGGTAGTTCGGTTTCGTCGCGGCGCGTTACGACGCACTTTGCGCCCGCGCGCTCAAACGCGCGCTTTGTATCGCGTTCGCAGTTGGAGCCCGGAAACGACAGAATAGATACGATCATGGCTCTATATCGATTAGGTAGTCTTCAATTACGCCGTTGACAAGCAGCTCCTTAGCCATTTTTTCGGCTTCTTCCTCCGCTTTCTCTATCGTTTCGACGTTTAGCTTCAATACGATTCGCTTGCCGACGCGAACGTCGCCGACCTCTGAAAACCCAAGCGCCGCTAGTGCGTGAAGCGTCGCTTTGCCTTGCGGATCTAAGATACCCTCTTTTAAGAAGACATTCACAATCGCCTTCATTTCAAAGCTCCTTCGACGCGCCTTAGCACCTCTTCGTATGCGGCTTTTACGCCGCCTAAATCCTGACGGAAACGATCTTTATCAAGTTTTTCGCCGCTGTTTGCGTCCCAGAAACGGCAACTATCGGGACCAATCTCGTCCGCGAGCAAAATCCGCCCGCTTTGATCGCGCCCGAACTCTACCTTAAAGTCCACCAATTTCAGTTGTATCGACTCAAAAAACGGGCGCAGTATATCGTTGATTTTTCGCGCCAGCTCTTTTAAGGTTTTTAGCTCGTTTTCGCTCGCAAGTTTCATCAAAACGGCATGCTCGTCGTTTAAGATCGGATCGCCCAGATTGTCGTTTTTATAGTAAAACTCCACAAGCGCAAAGGGCAGCTTAACCCCTTCGGCTATCCCAAGCCGCTTCGTCAGGCTTCCCGTCGCTATATTGCGAACAACGACCTCTATGGGAATAATTTGCGTCTTTTTGATCAGATGATTCGTCTCGTCTAGCCGTTTGATCAGATGGGTGGAAACGCCGTTAAGCTCGATCAGCCTGAAAAGTTTCGCGCTGATTGCGGCGTTTAACGCGCCTTTGCCCTTTTCTTGCGCCTTTTTTTGGGCGTTAAACGCGGTTAGATCGTCCTTGAACTCCGCGATCAGCGTCGCCGCGTCGTCTGTGGCAAAGAGCTTTTTGCCTTTGCCTTCGTATATTTGCTCTTTTTTGTTCATTGTCTCCCCGTCTAATTCTTAACTACGATCAGTCCTCGCAAAATCCCAAGCGCCGTTTTCAACTGATAGTCGGCGTTTAACTGCGTTTCCGTAATAACGCTTTGATCCTCTTTCGCGTCGCTTTTTTTCGCGTCCGCGCCAGTTGCGCCAAGCTGCGCCTCAAGATGACCTTTTAGCTGCGATTCTTTGATTTCAAACTCGTTTTCGACCTCTTTGACGCTGACGCGCTTTACCTCTACGTCGGGAATTATACCCGTAGCTTGAATGCTGCGCCCGCTCGGCAGATAGTATCTGGCGATCGTAAGGCGGATCGCGTCGCCTCCGTCAAGCGGTAAAACGACCTGCACGCTTCCTTTGCCGAAGGTTTTCTCGCCGACGATGACGGCGCGTTTATGATCCTGCAAACTGCCGCTGACAATCTCGCTGGCGCTGGCGCTGCCGCCGTTGACTAAAACGACCATCGGTATGTCGATTAAACTGCCCGCCTTGCTCGCGTGAAAGACCTGATTTTCGCTCTCGACGCGACCTTTTTGCGAAACGATAACTCCTTTGTCGATAAAAATATCCGTCGTCTTTACCGCTTGATCCATCAAGCCGCCCGCGTTGTTTCGGAGGTCTAGCACAATACCTTTCATTTTATTTTTGTTAGCGCCGATCTCTTTTTTCAGCGCCGCCGCCACGTTCTTGTCAAAGCTAACGACGCGCAGATACAGCGCGTCGCCGTTATAGGTTTTGGCGTAGACCGACTGTACTTTGATGATCGCGCGTATGATCGGCATCTCCAGCGGTTTTTCCGCGCCTTTGCGCACGATTGTGAGTTTAACGCCCGTGCCGGGCTTGCCGCGCATTAAGTTCACAGCCTCGTCGATATTCATTCCGATCGTGGATTTCTCGTCAATCTTCAGAATAATGTCGCCGCTTTCAATGCCTGCGTTATCCGCGGGAGTGCCTTCCATAGGCGCTTCTACCGTCAGCGCGCCCTCGCGCATGCTAACCGTAATGCCAAGCCCGCCAAATTCGCCCTGAGTTTTGGCGTTCATATCCTGATATTGCTTGGCTTCCAAATAGCCCGAATGCGCATCGAGATTTGAGAGCATTCCGTCCATAGCTTTCTGGATTACCGTGTCGATATCGACGGGATCGACGTAATACTTCTCGATGGTATTAACGACTTTCGTAAACTTTTCAAAAGCGTTAATCCGCGTCGTTTCATAATTCGCGCTTTTTGCTTCAAGCGTGCCGTAAAGCCCGAGAGAGGCAACCGCGAGAACCGCAAACGAGACAAACGCGACAAGCCGCTGTTTCATCGTAATAACTCCATTATTGGCAAAGGAAAGGCTGTATTGTAAGAAACCGCCTCTTAATATGCCGAACGGATCGTTCGCTTTTGGACGCTTTAAGCGGTATAATTATCGAAAAATTAGGCGCAACTATGGCTACCGAACCAATAAGATACGATTTTTCGCTCTGGGGAGAACAGGATTCCTATTATTTCAAAGACGGATCGCACTACAGGCTTTTTGAGAGGCTAGGCGCGCATATAGTCGAGATAGACGATAAGAAAGGCGTTTATTTCGCCGTATGGGCGCCAAACGCCAAATACGCGAGCGTGATAGGCGATTTCAACGACTATAAGATCGGCGCGAGCCCGCTGAAACTGCGCGGCGACGGCAGCGGCGTATGGGAAGGCTTTGCGGCTGGCGCTAAAGAGGGCGACAGCTACAAGTACGATATAGAGGCGCAAAACGGCGCTCGGTTTCAAAAATCGGATCCGTACGGTTTTTGGTGGGAGATACCGCCGCGCAGCGCGACAAGAGTTTACGAGCAAAAGTACAGATGGAACGATCGCCCGTGGATGAACGATCGCGCCGCCAGAAACGCGCTGAACGCGCCTATTAGCGTTTATGAGATTCATCTTGGCTCGTGGCGTTTTAACGTAGAGGAGAATCGCCCCCTGACCTACCGAGAGCTGGCGAAAGAGCTTCCCTTGTATCTTGTCGAGACGGGCTATACGCATGCGGAGTTTTTGCCGCCCACGGAACACCCTTTTGACGGATCGTGGGGGTATCAGTGCATAGGCTATTTCGCGCCCACATCGCGTTTTGGAACGCCGGACGACTTCGCGTTTTTGATCGATTCCCTGCATCAAGCCGGAATCGGCGCGATTATAGATTGGGCGCCGTCGCACTTTGCGGTCGATATGCACGGGCTGGCAAACTTTGACGGCACTAACCTATACGAGCATAACGATCCGCGTCAGGGGTTCCACCCTCAATGGGGCAGCGCCATATTTAACCACGGGCGCAACGAGGTCAAAGCGTTTTTGATCTCCTCCGCGCTGTTCTGGCTTGAAAAATACCATATCGACGGCATTCGCGTTGACGCGGTCGCCAGCATGCTCTATCTCGATTACGGCAGACAAGAGGGCGGGTGGATACCAAACGAGTACGGCGGCAAGGAGAATCTGCAGGCGGCGCGCTTTTTACAAACGCTCAACGCCGCGATCTATGGGCGCTTTGGCGACTGCGTAACGATCGCCGAAGAATCGACGGCTTGGTCCGGCGTAACAAGACCAGCCTATTTGGGCGGGCTTGGCTTTGGGTTGAAGTGGAATATGGGCTGGATGCACGACGCGCTAAAATACTTCTCCCGCGATCCGTTGTTTCGCCGTTTTCATCACGATCAGATCACTTTCAGCATCTGGTACGCCTTTCACGAAAACTTTATTCTCTCGTTAAGCCACGACGAGGTGGTGCATATGAAAGGCAGTCTGCTTGGTAAAATGCCCGGCGACGAGTGGCGGCGCTTCGCCAACGTACGGCTGTTGTTCGCCTATATGTTCTCTCACCCCGGCAAAAAGCTGATGTTTATGGGCATGGAGTTTGGGCAGTACGCCGAGTGGAACTACAAGCAGAGCCTTGATTGGCATCTGCTGCAATACGACTATCACGGCAATCTACGGAGGTTTATCGTCGATCTCAATTGTCTTTACCGATCGCAGCCGGCGTTATACGAGCGCGACTTTGATCAGGGCGGTTTTGAATGGATCGACATGAACGATTCGGCGCAGAGCGTGATCGTTTTCCTGCGACGCGCAAACAACGGCGAAACGTTGCTGATCGCCTGCAACTTCACCCCTCAACCGCGTTATAACTACAACATCGGCGTTCCGATCGGCGGCGAATGGACGGAGACCTTCAATTCGGACGCGGCTTGTTACGGCGGGAGCAATATCGGCAATCTTGGATTCGCCTACGCGAAACAAGAGGGCGGTCACGGGCGCGATTTCAGCATGAACGTTACGTTGCCGCCGCTTGCCGCCGTGTTTTTCAAACCTGTGGAAACGTAACGCGGGCGCCCTTTTTAACGCAAAATTTATTCGCAGTTACTTTTAGGCACAATTCGGGCTTTAATAAATCGTCGCGTTATAAGAGGTCAATGTGAAATCGGTAACCCGCCACTCGTTATTTGTTTTTCCCTTAATAGCCTTGCTCGGCGTAGCGCTCGCGTTTACAACAATGCGCTTCGACCGCGAAAGCTCGTCGCAAGAGACGCTGTTAAACGCGCTTGATCGCCAGATCGCGTTGGTTGGAAAAACGACTAGCGAAACGTTGCTCGACGGTATGTTGCTGGGTCTTGACGGCGCAGGTTTAGAACAGGCGATAAGCGCGGCGAGCAATCACTATGACAGGCAAATCGCGCCGTCGCTCTCTCCGACCGAGCTAGCAAGCGGCGCGATCGACAAGCTGGAATCGGCTAAAAAGCTATGGGAGACGCTACAAAGCAGAACAAGGTTGCTTCTGGATAGAAAAGCTACGATCGCCAGAGAGAGCGAAACGCTTTTACGGCTTTCGCCGCAACTGAAAAACGCCACGCAAGAGCTTTCGCAGATGATGGACGCGCGGCGCGTATCGCGTCAGACGACGCTCGACGCAAAAAAACAGATCGACCTCGTCGAACGATTCGCTTTTATCGCCTCGGCGTATCTGGCGGACGGCGGCGCCGCGCGCTATGACGAGCTTGTAAAGGCGATCGACGCCTATTCCCAAACGTTGTACAGCTTTTCAAACGAGGATCATTTGCAGGCTTCGGTATTAGCGTTGGTCGCTAATAATCAGATGTTTTGGCAGAGTTACCAAGAGTCGCTTAACAAAGTAGTTGAGAACAGAAAGCAAACGATCGAGGAGATTGGCGATCTTTACCGCGATACCGACCTGTTTGGCGAGAGGCTACGCGAGGCTAAAACGGAAATTGTCGCCGCGAACGGAGTTTTTTTGTCTCTACTGCGCGGTTTACAGATCGCGCTGGCGTTGGCGACAGCCTCGGCGATCGGATACGCCGCCTGCCTGTTTATGCCGTTTCACAAAGAGTCTCTGATAGCTAAAGCGCCGCAAAATCAGCGCGGCAAAGAGTTGTTTGACGACCCGAATTCGCTTCTGCCCGCCAATGTTGCGACCGACGCGCAACGTATCGGTCGGCTATAATTTAGCGGTTAAACGGGCGGATATCGAAACATATCAGGGTATAATTACTGAAACAAACGATTGTTAAATGAATTGGAACATATTATGATTTATGGTAAATATTGCGCGAACGGCAACGATTTTTTAATAACGACCGCTTTTCACGGCGCGGATCGCGGCAGGCTGGCTAAAAAAGTATGCGATCGCTATTACGGCGCGGGCGCGGACGGATTGATTGTGTTGCTGCCGCGCGTCGATTACGATTTTGCGTGGGAGTTTTACAATGCGGACGGTTCTCATGCCGCGATGTGCGGCAACGGAGCGCGAGCCGCCGCGCTTTACGCCTTTCATAACGGCTTGGGGGGCGCGGAACAGCGGTTTATGACCGGCGCGGGCGCGGTTTCGGCTAAGATATACGCGAACGGCGTGGTGGAAGCGCAGCTAACCGAATATAAGATCGCGCGCGAAAATATCAAGGAATACGGCGCGACTTGGCAGTTGATTGAGGTTGGCGTGCCGCATCTGATCACGAACGGCAGGCTCTCTATCTTTGATCGTTTCCCGCTAAGCGATCTCAGATACAAATACGACGCGAATATAAGCGTCTATTCGGTGCGCAATCGAGCGATCAGGGTCCGAACCTTCGAGCGCGGAGTGGAGAGCGAAACGTTAGCCTGCGGCACGGGTATGGCGGCGTGTTATATCTCGGCGTTTAACGCGAAAAAGATCGCGAGTCCGTGCATTGTTTATCCAAGAAGCGGCGAGAAGGTAACATGTTCCATCGTCGACAGCCGCGTTCGCATAAAGGGCAAAGTGGTCAAACTATTCGACGCCGTATTCGGCGACAACATATAACAAGACGACTCGCCGTTTCGGTAAGTTTGCTATCGGCGCGGATTGCAAGATTCCAGCTCTAGCATCGCCGATCGTATCCATGCGGTATATTCTTCGTGAATTTGTTCGACGCTTTTGTTTTGCGTTTCGATAATCTCGCCAACTTTCATTACGATTGTTCCGCCGCGCTTCACAAACTTGCGAGCGGGCCAGCAAACGCCCGAGTTGTGGGCAATCGGCAGTATCGCCGCGCCCGCCTGTTTTGCCAGAACCGACGCGCTTCGCTTAAATTCCGCCCGCGCTCCATACGCGACGCGAGTGCCTTCGGGAAAGACGATGACGTTCACGCCGCGCCTTAGTTTTGCCGCGCCGACTTTCAGCACCTTTTTGTACGCCGCCGCAGCCTTAGAGCGATCGATGGCGATCGGACGTAAAAATGCCAGCGACCAGCCAAAAAACGGAATCCATAACAGCTCGCGCTTTAACACCGTGCTTGCAGGCGCGATCAACGTTTGCAGCGCGTAGGTCTCCCACGCGCTTTGGTGATTGCTGACCGCCACGATCGCTCTGTTTTTCGGGATATTTTCCGTCCCTTCAATGCGATACTTCACTCCGCAAGTAACGCGAAGCCAGACCGCCGCGCCGTGAAAAACGCTCTTTGGCACAAAAAAACGGGTCTTATAAGGAATGAATATCCCCGCTATCGAACCCGCAAATGTAACGGAAAATATAATTAAAAAATAGCCGATCGCAAATAAAAACGAACGAAAGCGCGTCATTATCGCTCCTTTGTTAGCGACGCATGCTTGATTTGCGCGCAATTATAAATACAAGAAGCTAACGCGCCGCGCGCATTGTCGCCCGACGGGCTTATCGAGCGCTTATGGCGGCGATTCTCCCGCGCATTTTTTTAGCGCGGACGCATAAGCGGCGCGATCCAAAAAACTTTGCGCCGTTTCGCGTTTAGCCGTTATCGATACGCCCGTTTGGTTTGGCGGGCGGCGCTTTTGAGCGAGTGTGCTAAACTGCCCAAATGAAAACAATCGTAGTCGTCGACGCGTTCGGCTTTTTCTTTCGCAGTTACCACGCTCTGCCAAAATTAATGAGCGGCGACGGCTTTCCCACCGGTTTATTGACCGGGTTTGTCAATTTTCTCTCTCGCATGTCTAAATTTGGCGGCGACTATATCGTTTTTGCCTCTGAAAGCCCGGAAAAAACCTTTCGTCACGCGATTTTTAGCGGCTACAAAGCCAATCGCAAGCCGCCCGACGAAGAGTTGCTGCGACAGATTCCAATCGCGCTCGAATGGATTGAAAAAGCGGGTTTCGCCCTTGCGCGTAAAAGCGGTTTTGAAGCCGACGACATAATCGCCTCGATCGCGCGGGCGGCTAAAAGCGACGGATTATTTACGCGGATCGTAAGCGGCGACAAAGATATGTGTCAGCTTATCGACGACGGCTGGATCGTCGTTTTTGATCCCGTCAAACAGCGCGAAATCGACGGCGCGTCGTGCGTGGAAAAATTTGGCGTGAAGCCGAAGGATTTTATTCAGTTTCAGGCGATTTTAGGCGATAGCTCCGATAATGTGCCCGGCGTGAGGGGCATAGGCGAAAAGGGCGCGGCGCGGCTGATCAACGAATACGAAACGTTGGAGAACCTCTACGAAAATATAGCGCTGGTTGAGCCGAAAAGAACGCGCCAGTTGCTCGAAGAC
Organism: Helicobacteraceae bacterium; assembly: GCA_031268655.1. GTDB lineage: Bacteria > Campylobacterota > Campylobacteria > Campylobacterales > SZUA-545 > JAIRNH01. The sequence continues at coordinate 13,159 of JAIRWX010000018.1, forward strand.
GGCAAGGAGTCGGCGTTTTTATCGCGCAGACTCGTTACGCTAAACGCAAACGCGATCGATCAGCCGAACTACGCGGATTTCACAATTCCCGACGATCCAATCGAGCGCATAGCAAACGAGCTGGCTAAATACGACGTCAGAGCGATACTAAGACGCGCCGCGCCGTCAAAAGAGATTCGCTATCCAAAGGTTGAGGAGACGCTAAACGCTCCGATCCCGGACGCGCCTTTTGAAAGCGTTTTGATCGCGGAGGAAACAGAACTGCTCGACGCGATCGACGCGATAGAGCAAGGCGCGATCGTAGCCTTTGACACGGAGACCGACAGTCTTGATTCGCGTTCGGCGCGTTTGGTTGGCTTCAGCTTCGCGTCGCGCGAAGACAGAGGTTATTACGCCGCCATAGGGCATCGCTATCTGGGCGCGCCGCGGCAAATATCGTTAAGCGCGGCGAAAGCGGCGATCGCAAAGCTGTTCGCCAAAGCAAAAATCGTCGGTCAGAATCTCAAATTCGATCTACTTGTCCTTCGCCACGCGCTCGGACTTGACAACCTTCCGATTGAAAACGACACTTTGCTGATAGCGTGGCTGATCGATCCAGAAAAACCGATCGGTCTTGACGATCTGGCAAAAAATTATCTGAATCACGAGACGATCAGTTTCAAAAGCGTTACCAAAGGCTTGCGCGGTTTTGACGAAACGGATCTTGACGCCGCCTGCCGCTACGCGAGCGAGGACGCGGTTATGACGTTTCGGCTCTATCCGATCCTGCTTGATTTACTGAAAACTAAAGACGAGGCGGCGCTTAACGTATTGCGAGAGATCGAATTGCCGTTCATGCGAGTTTTGTTAGATCTTGAGGACGCGGGGCTTGAGATTGACGCGCCGTTTTTTACCGCCTTGCAGACGAAAACGCAAGAGGAGATCGCCATATCGAGCGAACGCATCTACAAACTCGCGGGCGAAAAATTCAATCTGAACTCCACGCAACAGCTTGGCGTGGCGCTCTTTGATCGGCTCAAACTGCCCAGCGGCAAGAAAACCAAAACGGGCTACAGCACGGACGAATCGGTCTTGTCGGCTTTGGCGGAGAAATATCCGATTGCGAGCGAAATTTTGAGCTACCGCGAGATGACCAAACTGAAATCGACATATATCGAACCGCTTTTGGCGATCGCGGCGCGATCAAAGCGCGTTCATACCCGTTTTTCGCAAACGGGCACCGCTACGGGCAGATTAAGCTCCAGCGAGCCAAACCTTCAGAACATTCCGGCGCGCACCGAAACCGGACGGCAGATACGACGCGGCTTCGTAGCCAAAAGCGGGTTTGCGTTTCTAAGCGCCGATTATTCGCAGATTGAATTGCGGTTGCTCGCGCATTTTAGCGGCGATCCCACGCTGATCGAGGCGTTCAAAAACCGCCGCGATATTCATTTGGAGACCGCCAAAGCGCTGTTTGGCGATCGGGCTGAATCGATGCGGCATATCGCCAAAAGCGTCAATTTCGGACTGATTTACGGTATGGGTCAGCGCAAACTCTCCGCCGACGTGGGTATCAGCGCGAACGAAGCCAAAGAGGTGATCGCCGACTACTTCTCCAAATTTCCGACGATCAAATCCTATATAGACGGCGTTAAGCGCGACGCGCACAAATACGGCTTTGTCTCTACTTTGCTGGGACGCAGACGCTACTTCGATTTTGAAAACGCGCGCGATCAGTATGTTGCGGCGTATGAACGCGAAGCGGTAAATACGCTGTTTCAAGGTAGCGCCGCCGATCTGATCAAGCTGGCTATGCTGAACCTGCACCGCGTTTTTTGCGGCGATGATCGGATAAAGATGGCGCTTCAAATTCACGACGAGCTGCTTTTTGAGACGAGGGAAGATTTTGCGAACGAAGCGGCGCTGATCATCAAGCGCGAAATGCAAAACGCTTACGCGCTTAAAGCGCCGATTGAAGTTTCCGTATCGCGGGCAAAAAACTGGGCGGAGCTGAAGTAACGACCGAGCGGCAAAGTAAACCTAGCTTCAAACGATCGTAACGTTATGCAAAAGAGCAAAGTTTGCCGCGACCAAAAACCCTGCGATCGCTTCAAACGAAATTACAGATTCAAATCAAAGCGGCGCTTTTGGTTGTTTTACGCGATAGCCCGCGTCTGCTATGATTTTGGTTTTATCAAGTTTTGCGAGGCAAAATGGACTATCTTTACGCGCCGTGGCGAAGCGGTTATCATCTATCCAAACAAGGCGGGTGCGTTTTTTGCGATATTTCGGCGCGCGCGGAAAACGATCGGCAAAACCATGTGCTGTATAGAGACGAGTCGTGCTTTATTGTGATGAACCTGTATCCGTATATCGCCGGTCATTTTATGATTGTTCCGAGCGCGCACGTCTCTTCGCTGGAAGAGCTGGACGCGGAGGTTTGGCGGCATATCGCAAGTTTGGCGCAAAAAGGCGTTGGGTTGCTGAAAAATTGCCTGAAAGCGCCCGGCGTAAATATGGGTATGAACCTTGGACGCGCCGGGGGCGCGGGCATTGAGGAACATATTCATCTGCATCTGCTGCCGCGCTGGATCGGCGACACTAATTTTATTACTACGATCGGGGAGGCGCGCGTCTTTGGATACGACTTTGAGGAAATTTATTTACGACTGCTAAACGAGGCAAACGGGTGTTTTAATGATTAAACATTTCTGGGGATCGTGTCTGGCGTTTGCGATCGCAATGGTTATCGCGCTGATTTTTTGGGGCTTTTCTGGGCTTTACGTCGTGGCGCTGCTGGCGCTGTTGGAGACCTCTTTATCGTTTGACAACGCGGTGGTGAACGCCAAAGCGCTACTGCAGATGGAACCGATCTGGCGGCGGCGCTTTATCGTCTGGGGCATTCCGATCGCGGTGTTTGGCATGCGTTTTTTGATACCTGTTATTCTGGTCTGGTCGGTCAGTCATATGACGCTCTATCAGACTTTCGCTTTCGCTTTCGCCGATCCGCAACGTTACGCGCATGAGTTAAAAAGCGGCGAAGATCTGATATTTGCTTTTGGCGGCGCGTTTTTGCTGATGGTGGCGCAGAGCTTCTATTTCGACGACGCGCGCAAGGTCTATTGGTTTGATTTCTGGGAGAACAACCGCTTTGTGCAAACGGCTAGGCGCATCAACTCTATTTCGCTGATCTTTTCCGCCATTGGCGGAATCATTTTGCTCTACGCGACCAACGACGCGTCAATCGGGATTGCATATTTTTTCGGCGCGTTACTTTACGAGATTATCCACAAAGCCGACTCGCTGTTTGCGGCGGGCGGCGCGGTTAGAAACGGCGCGATCGGCTTTTTGTATCTTGAGACGCTTGACGCGAGTTTTTCGCTTGACGGCGTGGTTGGCGCGTTCGCGTTGAGCGAAAACATATTTATCATTATGCTGGGGCTTGGCGTGGGCGCGCTGTTTGTGCGCTCGATCACCCTGTTTTTCGTGCGCAGGGGAACGCTCGCCGAATACCGCTATCTCGAACATGGCGCGTATTACGCCATATTTGCGCTGGCGCTGATTATGCTGGCTAAAATTTTTTGGGAAGTGGACGAATTCGTCACCGGAACGATCAGCGCCGCGTTTATAGGGCTGGCGTTTTGGCGCTCGGTGGTAGCTAATCGAAAACGTCTCGAATAACGCGTGTAACGTTTTGATCCGCTCGGAGAGATTTTGAAAAACGTTATTGGACGTTTCGCTCCCACGCCAAGCGGCGCTTTGCACTTTGGATCGTTGATCGCGGCGGTTGGAAGCTATATCAGCGCCAAATCGCAAGGCGGCAAATGGCTTGTAAGAATCGAGGATATCGATCAAGCGCGGACGATCGGAGGCGCGGATAGCGAGATATTGCGACAGCTAGAGGCATACGCGCTGGTTTGGGACGGCGAGGTTTTATATCACAAAGCGATCGGATCGAAGCCTACCGCGCCGCGATCGCCTCTCTGGGCGATCTGGTCTATTCCTGCCGCTGTTCTCGATCCGATCTGTCGGAATTTGGAGGCGTTCATCCTCCGCTATGTCCGCCAAATAGCGCCGAAACGCCCGTTGCCTTGCGCCTTCGCGTTGGCGACGAAACAATCGGATTTACCGATCGGCTTTGCGGGTATTTCGCGCAACATTTATGTAAAGAGGTAGGCGATTTTGCGCTTTTTAACGCGCTTGGCGAACCGACCTATCAGCTTGCCGTCGTTGTGGACGACGAGTTTAGCGGCGTTAGCGAAATCGTGCGCGGGCGCGATCTGCTTGATTCTACGCCCCGTCAAATCTATCTGCGGCGGCTGCTTGGCTTCTCCTCGCCCTCTTACGCGCATCTGCCTTTAGCGCTCGGATCGGACGGATATAAGCTGTCAAAGCAAAATCTAGCCGAGCCGATCGAAGCCAAAAACGCTTCGCAAACCTTGATCGACGCGCTGATTTTTCTTGGCTTCGCGCCGCAAAAAACGCTGGCGAAGCAAAAGCCCGCCGCTATCGTTCAATGGGCGCTTAACGAACGCCGGTGCGAACCATCGGGTGCTGATAATCCGCTCTTTCGTAAATAAAGCCAAAATAATAACCGATCGCGGCTACCGCCGCCAACGCCGCGATCCAAGCTATGATCTTTGTTCTGTTCATCAAGCGCCGACGACGAAATCCGACAGTTTTCGCGTCTCGCCGAACGACGGATACTGTTTGCCGTCCAATACGACCTGAGCGGCCGACTGGTTGTCTTTGTTGAAAACGATAGGCGCTAGAAAATTGATCTCTGAATCCTCCGTAGCGTTTCCAAAAGCCAGCACGTTATACACCAGCACTTGACTGCTTTCCGTGATCCCAAGCGTCTCCTGTAATTCGCCTGAGAGATCAAAGCTGTATTCGCGCAGGCGATACGGATTGATCAGCGTCCAAACATAACCGCTTGCCGCGGTGTCGGATATGGTGGCGAACAGATCGTCGCTTTCGTTAAACTCCACCTCTTTCACCCGTTCAAAACCGAGAATCGGCGACTTCAAAGTAAATACCATGTTATGCTCCTTGTGTTAGTCGATCACTGCAAGAGTCTTAACACCGCTTGCTGTATCGCGTTAGCCTGACTTAGCGCGTAGCTACCGGATTGAGTTAGGATATTCTGCTTGCTGAAATTCGAGCTCTCGGCGCCGAAATCCACGTCGCGGATACCCGACTCTGCCGCTTTGACGTTTACCTGTGTAACGCTGATGTTGTTTAACGTTACCTCGAGCTGCAACTGCGCCGCGCCTATATCCGAACGAATACGATCAAGCAGAGCGATCGCGCTTTCGGCTATATCCATCGCGATCATCGCGCCCTCGCGCGTGGTTACGCCCGCTCCAAAGTTGTAATCCGCTTCGTTGTATTGCGTTGCGTTTGCAAAGCCGCCGCCCGCGTTTATGTCGTCTTTGTTGAAAATGCCGCGCACCATTCGGAGGTTGTAGTTGGCTTGATAGGCGTTCAAGTTGCCGTTGATCGCGCTGAGAGTATCGGAGACGACAATATCGTTCGCCCGCGTATCCGTAATCAGCAGTCGCCCGAAGTTCTTGTGGTCGTCGGCTAAACCGGTAACCGCCCCATGAGTTCCTTGAAGTTCGATTCCCCTTCCGTCCGCCGAGGCAAGATTAAGCCTTCCGCTCCAGTCCACGCTCGCTTTCACGCCCGTTTCGACGGAGTATTTATTGATCGCGTTTACCAGATTGCCGTTGCGATCGGCTTGCTCCACAATCACGTCTCCGATAACGATCCCGTTGATGGTAAGTCCGGTAATGTTACCCGTCTGCACCTCGCCGCTTCCCGTCGATTGCGTGATGAAGGAGGCGCGAATACCGGAGAGAATATCGCTGTTTTTGTTGATCGTCTCCGCCAGCACGCCCACGCCTGATTTAGCGCCCGAAGAGATAACGACGCTTTCAAGCTGAATCGTTTTCTCGCCTACCTTAAATTTCAGCGCCGCTACGCCCGAAGCGGAAATGTTGCTGGACGCTTCGCGGCGCACAGAACCGATTTTATCGGAGCTCGTCGCGCCGATGGAAACGCCGATCGTCTCGTTTGAATACGCGCCTACTTCAAACGCCTTATTCACGTAGCTGCCGGCGAGCATTTTCAGCCCGTTATACGAAGTTTGAAAAGCGATATTATCAAGTTGCTCGATCAGCCTGATAACGTCTCGCTGGATCGCGGCGCGCGATTCGTAGTTTTGCGTATCCTGCGCCGCTTGCGCGGCTTTGGCTTTGATGGCGTCAAGCACCTTGATCTGCTCGTCCATCGCTTTGTCCGCCACGCCGATCATACCTATAGCGTCGTTTGCGTTGCGCATAGATTGCGCAAGCGCGTTCGCCTGCGATCGTAAACTGTCCGCGATCGCCATGCCCGACGAGTCGTCCGACGATTTGTTGATTCGCAAACCCGATGAGAGCTTTTCAAGCGACTTTGTAACCTCTCGGTTGGTTACCGCGAGATTTACGTTGGAGTTCATCGCCTTGATGTTGGTATTGATGATGAAGCTCACGCTACGTCCTTTTTTCTGATATAGTTCTCGCCGAAAAAGCATTTGCCGTTCCATATTGGAGATAGATGAGCAAAATCCTTATCGCGGCGTTATATATTGTTCTATTATGCGGTTGCGCCAAATTTAAGCCGGATTTTGACGCGACGACTACGCCGCTGATCGCCGAGTCGTTTGGCGGCGCGAAAAATCAAAGCGCGCTCTACCGTCCCGTCGCGTGGAAAGATCTATCCGGCTGGAAAAAAGACGATCACGGCGAAGCGTTGATCGCGTTTGTAAAAAGCTGCGAGGCGATCGCCGAAAGATCGCTTTGGGCGAAAAGCTGCGCGGAAGCAAAAGAGGCGATCTCCGACGATCGCGTCGGAGCAAGGTTATTTTTTGAAACTCATTTTCAACCTTACGAGGTGATCGCCGACGGCAAAAGCAAGAAGGGATTGATTACAGGCTACTACCTTCCCACGCTAAACGGCGATAAAAAGAACGGCGAGCGCTACCGCTACCCGATCTATAAAAAGCCTGCCGATTTGGCGGCGCTCAACCTGCGAGACTTTGGACTATATAGCGACAGAACGATTCGAGGACGGCTGACGAGCGACGGACGGATTGTGCCGTATTACGATCGCGCCGCGATCGACGCTAACGCCTCATTGCTGGCGGGCGCCGAGCTGTTTTGGACGGACGATCCGATCGGGCTGTTTTTTCTGCATATACAGGGATCGGGATTGATCCGCCTGCCAAACGGCGAGACGCGGCTGATTGGCTACGCGGGGCAGAACGGACGATCGTATTATCCGATCGGACTTTATCTTGTCGAGAGCGGCGAAATCGAGCGGGAAGCGCTATCGATGCAAAGCATTCGCGCTTGGCTGGAGGCGAATCCGCAACGAATGTGGGCGACGCTTCATAAAAATCCGAGCTATATTTTTTTCGAGGAGGGCAACGCGAGCGTCGGCGCGTTTGGAGCGCAGGGAACGCCGCTGTCGCCAAAACGATCGATCGCGGTCGATCCGTCGTTTATCCCGCTCGGCGCGCCCGTATTTATTCAGGCGCTAGACGAGTTCGACGATCTAAGCCGTCTGTGCGTCGCGCAAGATACCGGCGGCGCGATCAGGGGCGCGGCTCGCGCCGATTTCTTTTGGGGCGAGGGCTTTGAGGCGGAAGAACGGGCGGGAAAAATGCGGCTCGAAAGCGCTATGTGGGTTTTACTGCCCAAATAGGCGCTGTTTTAACGCGCAACTCGCCGCTAACAATGAAGCAGGCGGTTTTACGGGCAAAGCGGCTTGCGAGAGAGACGGCGCGGCAAAAACGTATAAAATGCGGTTTTGTTTTAGAACGCGCTTTGCTTGAAGCAAATTTACCCAAAAGGGGGCTCAATGAGGTGGGTTGTGCTGGTCGCGTTGGCGGCTGTTTTCGGGTTTTGCGACACTTTTCCTGATCTAGATTTTAAGATAAAAGTAGATACGGTAGGTACGAAAGAGAAAATCATATGTACGAATGGTCTGCGGCTTAACTATAACAGCCGCTCTGGGGGAGTTTCCTTAAACTTTCTTGCTAAGAATTATAGTGACGTAGTAAGCGTTAGTTTAATGAATATATTTGAGCGGAAGTATAGAAGTGGTCAATATGGCAAGTTTGAACGAGCGATACTGCTACTTGACGATAATAAAACGATAACGATAAATATGCCTCGCTCGAATGAGGTTGGACAGGATGAGTATGTGGAGTTGGGCGTTGGGTCTATAACACTACAAGACCTCGAAAAAATAGCCAACGCGAAAAAGATCGAGGTTAAGATCGTCGGAAGCGACAGAAACGAAACAATTGAACACGGACAGATTGATAAAAATTTCATACCCAACGTCAAGAAATTTTTAGAGAAAATTGAGCAATAATTTAAGTAAGCGAGCCGTTGAAAGGCGTTGCGGTAGCTATCGGCAAGATCGGCGTGCGTCGAAGCGGACGGCGGCGCTATAGGCGCGGGTCGGTTTTCAGGCGAAAAACGACAGCCGTTTTCACTGGCGCCTCGCCGCAAACAATGTGGACAAAGCGGTTTATGAGAGGGACGACGCGGGTTTGCAAGGCGATCGAAAACGGCGAAGCGGGCGTTGACCCCCCCCCCATCAAAAAAAATTTTTGCTACGGCGGCAGGCGGTCTACATCAACTAAGCGGGTAGTCAGAAACTAGCTGTCTCAGGGGCAGATTCAGTCAGCTTTAACGGCGAGCGGGTTTAATCGTCGAAAGATCAAAGCCCGCTATGTTCTCGTAAATAGACCGGACGTTAAGAAAATAGCCTTGCTTTTCGGTTGCTCTTGCGTATTAACGCCGCTGTGATACAATCGCCGCTATGAATTTAGCGCGGAAACTTCGTAACTTTGGCGAACTTGTCGTTTTTGAGCATACCTTGTTTTCTTTGCCGTTTATTTTTATCGCTATGATTGTCGGCGCGCGCGGCTGGTTTGGTTGGACGCTGCTCGCTCTTGGGCTGATCGCCGCCGTCAGCGCGAGAAATTTCGCCATGGGTTTTAACCGCCTCGCCGATCGCCGCTACGACGCGCTAAATCCGCGTACGGCAAACAGACCAAGCGTCGACGGCAGACTGAGCGTCAAAACGATGACGATTTTCGTCGCCGCAAACGCGATCTGCTTTGTTATCGTCTGCCGCTTTATCAATCCGCTTGCCCTCGCCTTGTCCGCGCCGTTTTTGATCGTTATGGCAAGCTACTCGCTTATCAAACGCTTTAGCTGGGCGGCGCATATTGTGGTAGGGCTTTCTTTGGGGCTGGCGCCGATCGCGGGGGCGGTAGCCGCGCTTGGAGAGATTCCCGCGTGGTCGCTCTTTTTGTCCGCAGGCGTTACGCTGTGGGTGGCGGGCTTTGATCTTTTGTACGCGCTTCAGGATCGGGAGTTTGATCAAAAAATGGGTCTTTTCTCGATCCCGTCTCGCTTTGGCGCGGCAAAAACGCTGACGATCGCCAGAGCTTTTCATATCGCCGCGTTGATTTTCTGGGCGCTGTTCTGCGTTTTTGCCCAACTTGGCGGCTTTGCGTGGATCGGCGCGTGCGTCAGCGGCGCGATGCTCTTCGCGGAGCATAGAATAGTCGCGGGCGGGCTGGAGAAGATCAACCGCGCGTTTTTCACGATCAACGCGTGGCTTGGCGTTATCTTTTTCGCGTTTATCGTAGCGGATTCTGTATGGACGCTTTAGACGAGCTTCGCTGGATAAGCGCGCCGCTCTTCGCGGAATTTTCGCCTGAACGCGAAAACCGCGAGCAGTTCAGATTGGAATTTGATCATTTTGCCGAAAGCGACGACGATCCGTTGAGCGAGTGGCTGAAACTTGCGCGCGCTCGGGGCGAAACGAAAGAGAGCGATCCCGTTTTGCTGGCGATGATGATCGATCTGCACGCCAAGATAGACGAGTTGGCGCGACTAATCAAGGGCGAAAAAAAGCGACTTGTCGAGCTAACGCGCAGCTCCGCCTTGGACGGACTGAACTACTCTCATTTTCGTCTGAAAGAGCCGAAGCTAAAAGCGGGCGAACGCTATTACGGCAGGATTGCCATGCCCGTTTTCCCGATGCGCGATTTCGGATTGTACTTTGTCGCCCTTAGCGACAAAATAGCGGAGCTTTCATTGCTGCACGAACGCGATCAGAGAGCGTGGGACGGCTACGCGGCTTCCAGAGAACGCGCGGCGATTCGCCAAATGAAGGAGCGGCAATGAGCGAAGAGATATTGTTAATATACATACTGGCAGGCTGCCTGTTGCTAATGGCGATATTCCTGATCGTAAGGGAATCCGCCGCCGCCAAACTGACGAGAAAAATAGCGATAGCGCTCAGATCGGCGCAAAAAGCCAGAGTCGCCATCGAACACGATCTAAAAATCGCGCAACAGAATGCGCTGGATCAAATAAAACAGCAGTCCGCCTCGATTCTAAGCGAGCATATCCGCGCTATGCAAGAGGAGTTGCGCGATATGCAGATCGAAAACGACGCGAGAGCGCTTAGGCTTGAGCGGATCGAGGAGCGCGTGGACGAGTTTTTTGCCGCGCCAAACCACCTTGGAATCGACGCGTCAAAAGTGATCGCGCTTTACAACTCTGGTTTCAACGCGAACGAAATCGCCAAAGAGCTGAAAATAAATCAAAGCGAAGTGGTCTTAACCTTGCGGCTAAACAATCTAGAGGCGCGCTGAAGATAGTTAATCCACGCCAAGATAGGTTTGCAGGTAGCGCGAAATCTCGCGCGGATTGGTCTTGCCTATAAACCCTTGCGCGTTCAGATGTCTGGCCAACTCGACGTTGCTCTCCGCCGTCATCGAGGTATTTACCACGATTGGCACTCTCGCCGTTTTCGGATTGCCTTTCAGCTCTTTTATCACGGTGAAGCCGCTCGCTTCGGGCATTTCAAGATCGGTGATAATAAGTCCCGTTTGCTCGATTCCGTTTTGGGCGATATAGTTCAGCAGTTTGCGCCCGTTTTCAAACGCCACATACGAGACCTTGTATTTATCCAGCACGTTTGTCAGCCCTTTAAGCGCGCTTTTAGAATCGTCCGCGATCAACACGTTTAGATCTTTTCTGAGCGTCAGCGGCGCAAGCGCCTCGATTTCGCCTTTATCATGCGCGGCGACCATCGGAAACAGCTCGGCTAACATGCCCTCTACGTCGACGATGTACACGATATCGCCGCCGTCGTTTTTAGTGTAGTTGTTGGTTTTGCTGCCAAACTCGCTCGAGACGGGTACTTTAATTTCTTCCCAATTTTTGCGCATAATGTAATCGGCGCGATAAACCCACAGACCTATCGTTATGTTGTCGAACTCGCAAACGATAATTTGCGTGTCCATCGGATCGATCTCGGCGGCGGCTTCCATCACGCGCGTTCTTGCGACGGTGGAACCGTACAGCCACTCTTTTAGATCGACGATGGGGATTATCTCTTTGCGAAGCGTCAAAAGACCGCAGATAACCTTAGTCGTTTCGGGCAGATCGGTAAGTTTTTTGTACTTAACCGTCTCGCGCACCTTAAAAACGTTAATAGAAAATCGCGTACCATTTGGCAGCACTCGAAAACAGAGCAACTCAAGCTGGTTGCGAAGCGTTAATTTTGTACGATCGTCTACTGCTTTTAGCGCCATTTCATACTCTTGCGTGTGAGATATAAGACGCATTATACCGCCTAACTCTTAATAGATCGCGAAGGAACGCAAGTTGCTTTTGATTGATATGCGATTGTTGCTGTGCGCGTTTTTTCTGGTTTCGTTCGTCGGCGCGGAGGAGTATATCGTCGCTTACAGGCAGGCGAGCGCTCGACACGCGATCTTAAACGAACGGCTGACAATCGCCAAAGCGATGATCCCTTTTGGATCTGATCGCGTAAAAAGTAGCTTTAGTTTTGAGATCGAACGGAAAGACGGCAAACTCGACGCTTTGAAAACGTTGAAGTTGTATCAAGACGATCTGCTTGAAAATCTGCTAAAAAACGGCGTATTGTTGAGCGACGCGGCAAAAGCGGGGCGAAACGGCGCGGACTCCAAAACGGTTCTCACGTTGCCTCCGACGCGCATTAGAGCCTTTGTTAAAGAGGATATGGTTACAATCGTCGTCTATGAAAATAGCGATCGTTGACGACGATATAAATTTGCGCAAATCGCTTGAAGCCGCTTTTTTTGAGCGCGACGAGTTTGAGGTTCACAGCTTCAAGAACGCCAAAGACGCGCTAAAAAAATTGGACGACAGCTTCGATCTGGTGATAACCGATCTGACGATGGAGTTTATGGACGGGCTGGAGTTTTTGCGCGAGCTGAACGGCAGATACGAAGCGATCGTTATTACCGGCAACGCCACCTTGAATAAAGCGATTGAGGCTATGCGGCTTGGCGTAAAGGATTTTCTGCAAAAGCCCTTTGAATTCGAGACGTTGCTCGAGGCGATCAACCGCGCAAAAAAAGCGGCGCAAAAGATCAAAAAGGCAACGCGCATCGCTTCCCCAAACCGCAAGGAGTCGGCTAAAAACGAGTTTTTTATCGTCAGTTCCGCCGCGCTTGAGCGATCGCGCATGGTCGCGCTCAAAACCGCCAAAACGGACGCGGCGGTGATGTTGCTTGGCGAAAGCGGAGTGGGCAAGGAGATATTTGCCGGATTTATTCACTTGAATTCGCCGCGCAGCGAAAAGCCGTTCGTACCGATCAATATGGCGGCGCTGCCGGACGCTCTGGTAGAAAGCGAGCTGTTTGGATTTGAAAAAGGCGCTTTCACCGACGCGCAGGCGTCAAAGCCGGGTCGTTTCGAGGAGGCTAGCGGCGGAACGCTCTTTTTAGACGAGATCGCCGAAATGCCCTATAATTTGCAGGCGAAGCTGTTGCGCGCCATTCAAGAGAAAAAAATCAGGCGGCTTGGCGGACTAAAGGACATAGCGATCGACGTACGCGTGATCGCCGCGACAAATCAAAACATAAGCGACGCGATCAAAGAGGGACGTTTCAGAGAAGATCTTTATTACAGGCTTAACACGATCGAGATCGCGATCCCGCCTTTAAGAGAGCGCAAGGAGGAGATTTTACCGCTTGCGGAGGCGGCGCTGATGAACGCGTGCGAACGTTACGGATTTGAGAAAAAAAGCTTTTCGGACGCGGCTAAAGAGGAGCTCTTGAACTACCGCTGGCTTGGCAACGTCAGAGAGCTGATCAGCGTTTGCGAGCGAAGCGCGATCATAAGCGACGGCGAGATAATCGACGCGTCCGATCTGTTTCTGAGCGCGCGAAGCGGCGTTAGAAGCGTCGAAGCGTTAGAAAAAGAGTTGCTTTCAGAGGCGCTGAACGAGGCGAGCGGCGACGCGAACGAGGCGGCTAAACTGCTTGGAATGCCGATCGCCGACTTCGAGGCTAAACGCTTAAAATATAAAATTAGCCTTTAATTTAACTAAGGAACAACATTGAAACGCTATGTTACAGCCGTCGTTGGCGCGACGGGCGCGGTGGGCGGCGAGATGATCCGCGTCTTGGAGGAGCAAAAATTTCCGATCGAGCGGCTTGTACCGCTGGCAAGCGAAAAAAGCGCGGGCAAAACGATCGAGTTCGGGGGCGAAGAGATCAAAGTCAAAGTATTGACGCATGAGGTTTTTGCTCAAGAAAAAGTTCAAATCGCGCTATTCAGCGCGGGCGGATCGGTCTCGGCAGAGTTTGCGCCAAGCGCGGCGAAGGTAGGCGCGGTGGTAATCGATAACACTAGCCATTTCAGAATGGACGAAGATATACCTCTCGTCGTACCAGAGGTGAATCCAGAGGATATTAAGCTGTGGAAAAACAGAGGGATTATCGCCAATCCAAACTGCTCGACTATTCAGATGGTTATCGCGCTGAAACCGCTTGACGACGCTTTTCATCTGGAGCGCGTCGACGTAGCCACCTATCAGGCGGTGAGCGGCGCGGGCGCGACGGCGATGGAGGAGCTGATGGAGCAGATGAAAAGTCTCTTTAGCTTTGACTTTGATCGCGTAACGCCGCGCAAGTTTCCGCACAAAATCGCGCTGAACGTTATTCCGCATATAGACGTTTTTACCGATAGCGGCTTCACAAAAGAAGAGTTGAAGATGATCAACGAGAGCCAGAAAATTTTACGCCATAAGACGCAGATCGCCGCCACCTGCGTCAGAGTTCCCGTACTGCGCGGGCATAGCGAGGCGATTGTCGCTAGGTTTTCCAAAGAGGTTAGCGCCGACGAAGCGAGAAAGGCGCTCAAAAAGGCAAAGGGGGTATCGCTGATTGACGAGCCGCGTCAAAACAAATATCCAACGCCGCTGCTAGCGAGCGAAAAAGACGATACGTTTGTCGGACGCGTCCGCGAGGATATCTACGACAAGCGCGTTTTGCACCTATGGGTCGTCGCCGATAACCTGCGCGTGGGCGCGGCGACAAACGCGGTAAGAATCGCGCAAAAGTGGATTGAGGAGAACTGAATCTTGACGAAAAAGAGCGGAAGGTGTTAGAGAAAATATTTGAGGGCGCGCTTGTAAAAAGCCGCTTTCTGGTGATGTTTTCGGTGATCTTTAGTTTGCTGGGAGCGGCGGTTTTATTTATTATCGCAAGCTATGATATTATAAAAGCGACAAGCATAGCTTGGAAATACTATATCTATAACGCCGACGTTGACCTGCACGCCGACGGCGTATCGATCATTATCGGCGCGGTGGATTTGTATCTGATCGCCGTCGTGCTGCTGATATTTAGTTTCGGGCTTTACGAGCTGTTTATCTCGCGTATAGAGGTTCTGGAAAACGTAGCGCTAAAAGACGTCGATATTCTTACGATCAAATCGCTCGATCAGCTTAAAGACAAGCTGGGCAAAGTGATCATTATGGTACTGGTGGTGAGTTTTTTTCAGCGCGTTCTGCACATGACTTTTTCCACTCCGCTGGAGATGCTCTATCTGGCGCTTGCGATACTCGCGCTGGGCGTATCGCTTTATTTTATGAATAAAAGCGCGCATTAAGGCGCGCTTAGTTTTTCGCAAAGGTTCGCATGATTTTTATTGACGCATGTTTCAAAAAACCTACTCCCACCGCGCCGATCTGGCTTATGCGGCAGGCGGGACGATATTTAAGCGAATATCGCGCCACGCGCGCTAAAGCGAAAAATTTTATCGACTTCTGTCGCCGTTCGGATCTTGCCGCCGAAGCCACTCTGCAACCAATCGACATTCTGGACGCGGACGCGGCGATTATGTTTAGCGATATCCTCGTCGTTCCTCTGGAGATGGGAATACAAGTTGAGTTTGTCGAGAAAACGGGTCCCGTCTTGCCGAGCCCAATCAGAACTGAAAGCGATATAGATCGTTTAGCCGACGACAGCGCCGATCGGCTCGAGTATGTCTATGAAACGCTGAAAATAACGCGCAGAGCGCTCGCGGCGGACAAAGCCTTAATCGGCTTTGCGGGCAGTCCGTGGACGCTTGCGACCTATATGATCGAAGGCGGCGGGAGCAAAAATTACGCGATCGCAAAAAAGATGGCGTACTCAAACCCCGATCTGCTTCATAAGTTGCTCAGAAAATTAAGCGTTGCGATCGGCGACTATTTGCTGCGCCAGATCGACGCGGGCGCGGACGCGGTGCAGATATTTGACAGCTGGGGCGGCGCGCTTGAAAAGAGCGCGTTTTTCGAGTTTGACTGGCGCTATACGACGCAGATCGCAGATCGCGTCAAGTCTGAGCGTCCGAATACTCCCGTCATTATTTTCGGCAAGGGAGCGGGCGGTTATCTGGAGGCGATTGACGGCGCTTTTGAGGTATTTGGCGCGGATTGGAATACGCCGATGGAGCGAGCAAAAAGCGCATTGTTTGATCGTTACGCGCTTCAAGGCAATATGGAACCCGCGAGGCTTTACGACAAAAAAGCGATCGAGATCGGCGCGCGCGAGCTGGCGCGAATAATGGGCAAGGAAAACGGCTATATATTCAATCTCGGACACGGAATGCAGCCCGATTTTTCGCTGGACAACGTAAAATTTCTGATTGATTTTGTCCGCCAAATTTTTGCGCGATGAACTTTGTTTTCGGTCCTGTGGCAAGCCGCCGCTTTGGTCTGTCGCTTGGCGTCGATCTGTCGCCCGATCGCAAGCGCTGTAATTACGATTGTCTCTATTGCGAGCTTGCCAAAGCGAAGCCGGTCGCCGTTTTTGACGATCCCGCGCAGCCAAGCGAGATTATCGACGAAGTCAAAACGGCGCTTAAGACCCGCCCTCCTCCCGACAAGCTTACCATCACCGCCAACGGCGAGCCTACGCTCTATCCGTATCTGGACGCGCTGATCGACGGCTTGAACGCGATCAAGGGCGGCGCGAAGCTAATGATTCTCTCAAACGCGAGCGCGATCGGCGTTCCGTGCGTGGCTAAGGCGCTTGCGAAGCTGGATATAGTGAAGCTATCCTTGGACGCGGCGGAGTCAAAAGCGTTCAAAAGGGTCGATCGTCCCGAAAAAAGCTGGAGCGATCTCAACGCGATGATCGAGGGTATCGTTAATTTTCGCGCGCGTTATAAAGGCGAGCTTGTAATGGAGGTTTTGCTTACTCGCGGTGCAAACGACTCCGATGAAAACTTTGACGCGCTGGCGGTCGCGTTACGAAAAATCGCCCCCGATCGTATCGATATAGGCACGATAGAGCGCCCAAGCGCGCATCGCGTCGAAGCCGTCGGTATGGAAACTATGCAAGCGCTTGCAAATAGGCTTAATGGTCTGAACGCGCGGATTATCCCGTCAAACTACGCAAGCGCCAAACAAGCGATGGATCGCGCCGCGCTTATGGCTCTGCTCAAACGTCGATCGTTGAGCGTTTGCGAAGCCGCCGCCATTTTAGACGAAACTTCGCGCGCGCTGTTAGACGATCTTCTTTCAATCGACGCGATTGCGATAAAAACGCAAAATGGCGAGGAATTTTACGCGATCAAGTAAACGAAAATTTTACCGAATTAGCTTAAACTTTTTGCGCCGCGCCATTGCACATAACGTTCCGGCTGTTTACGACGTTTTGACAGCCCGGATAAGGGCTTTGCGCAGCAAAGACCAGGGCTGGCAAAATGTGGCGGAGTTTTGGCGTGGGAATGAGCGAAGCGA
>JAIRWX010000066.1 GCA_031268655.1 Helicobacteraceae bacterium
TAACTATTTCAACCATATGGCGCTAACTTACGACGCATGCCTACATTCAAAGCCCGCGATCGCCGCGCTAGGCGCCGATTGCAGTTGCGGCGAATGTTGGGTTTACTGGAAGAAATAAACGGCGTCTTGCAGAATGTTGACAAACGTCGCGGGCGATTTATAGGCGCTCAAAGGCTTCAAGGCTATGTACTTGCGCCCGGCTTAAATTATATCTTTACGCGACCTTCCAAGGCGCGAGAGAGCGAAATCATATCCACATTTTCAAGACTAACGCCCGTTGGCACGCCGTGCGCGATCTTTGAAAAAATCAACCCGTACGGCGAAAGGCGCTCTTCGATCAGGTAAATCAGCGCGTCGTTCTGCACGCTTGGCGCGAAAGCGAAAACAATCTCCTGCGATTCGCGCTCTTTAATCATTCGCTCGAGTTTTTCAAAACTCTCCTCGCTCTCGTAAACAAAATAGAGGCTTTTCCATAAGCCGCTCTCTTCCAAAGTAAAAATATCCTTCGCGCTTAACACGACGCAAATTTTGCTCTGATCGCGATCTTCGTCCGCGCAAACGTCGCACAGCTCGTTTTCGCCGAGCGCGCCGCAGCGAACGCATACGCGCGCTTCCGCAACCGCTTTTTCGATCGCGTGCGCGAGCTTGAGCGCGGCCGCCCGATCGCGCATAATAAGCTCAAACGCTATGTTTCTCGCGCCTTTTTTACCGATCGACGGCAGGCGCGTCAGAGCCTCGACAAGATTTTGAAAACAATCGATATGAAAACGCATTGTGAAAGCCTATCAAATTCGCTACAATTGCGCCCCTAAAATCTCAATAAAAGCGCGAGTAGAAACGTATGGACGATTTTGATTATTATGCCGTATTGGAAATTGATAAAAACGCCACAGCCGAAGAGATCAAGCGGGCGTTTCGCAAAGCGGCGATCAAATATCACCCCGACAAAAACAGAAACAATCCGGAAGCCGAAGCCAGATTTAAGCAGATCAACGAAGCCTATCAGGTTTTAAGCGACGAGAATAAGCGCGCGATTTATGATCGCTATGGCAAAGACGGCTTAAACGCGCGCGGCGGCGCCGATTTCGGCGATATGTTCGGCGATATAGCCGACGTGTTCGATTCCTTTTTCGGCGGCGGGCGCAAACGATCGGGCGATCGCCGCAAGGAGACGCTGGATATCGCCGTAGAGATGGAACTCTCTTTTATGGAGGCGGTTTTTGGGTGCAAAAAGACGCTCAAATATCGCTACCATAAACCGTGCGCGGCTTGCGGCGGAGCGGGCGGCAAACGCAAAACGTGCGACTACTGCAAAGGGCGCGGACAGATATATCAGCGTCAAGGTTTTATGACCTTCTCGCAAACCTGCCCCAAATGCGGCGGGGCGGGCGGCGTTTTGGAGTCCGCGTGCAACGAGTGCAAAGGCGCGGGCGCAATTCAGATCGACGACGTGTTGGAGCTTGTCGTGCCCGAAGGCGTGGATAGCGGACAAAGGCTCAGGGCGGGCGGACGCGGTAATATGGGAAAGAACGGATCGCGCGGCGATCTATACGTCGTGTTGTCGGTTTTGGAAGATCCCGTTTTTGCGCGACGCGATTCAAACGTTTACGTGGAAGCGCCCGTATTTTTCACCTTGACGGTTCTGGGCGGAACGATCGAGGTGGCGACGCTTCGCGGCGCGAAAAACATCGAGATAGAGAGAGGGACGCGGGACAAAACGCAAATCGCGCTGCGCGGCGAAGGGATCAAATCCGCGACGGGAGGCAGAATTGGCGATATGATCGTGCAGGTTAAGATTGTATATCCAAAAAAGATGACGCTCGAGCAGGAGACGCTTTTACGCAAACTGCACGAAAGTTTCGGACAGGAGAGCGTCGCGCATAAAGGTTTTTTCGACGAGATCGCCGAGAGGGTCAAGGGCTGGTTTAACTAAGCGCCCGCGTTATTAGGATTATTTTCGTTTGCCTACGATCGCGCCCGCCGCCGACGCGGCTTATAATGTCGCTATGAAAACGCTTGCGATAATCGGACAGAGCGCGTCGGGCAAAACAAGCGCGGCGCATAACATTGCGCGCGAAACCAACGCGGCGCTGCTGTCTATGGACTCGCTTTCGGTTTACAGGCATATCGACGTCGCCTCGGCGAAGCCGACGGAAGCCGAACGCGACGGACTGACTTACTTTGGTCTGGATATAGCCGATCCTCGCGATCGCTTCGGCGCGGACGAATTTATCGCCGAATTTTTGCGCGCAAAAGCGTTTTGCGAAGAGACTGATCGCGATCTGATTATCGTCGGCGGCAGCGGTTTCTATCTCAAGGCAATAACGAGCGGACTATCGCCGATTCCAGCGATCGACGCGGAAATAAAAGCGAAGGTTTTAACGGCGCTTAACGATCTAAGCGCCGCGTATAACGAATTAAAAACTATCGATCCGATCTGCGCGGCAAAGATCGCCCCCAAGGATCGCTATCGCATTGAAAAAGCGCTGCTGATCGCTTACGCTGGCGGCAAAACGCCAAGCGCGTGGTTTGCCGCGCATCCGCCTCGAGCAATTTTGCAAAACGCGCCGATCGCCGTTTTAACGATTCCCGTCGAAACTTTACGGGCAAAAATCGCGCTGAGAACTAAAAAAATGCTTGCCGACGGACTGATCGACGAGGTTGAAAACCTGCTAACAAACGCGCCGCGATCGGCGCAACCTATGAAAGCGATCGGCGTAAAAGAGACGATTGATTATATAGACGGCAAAATCTCCGTCGCCGAACTGGAAAATTTGATCAATATCCACACATCGCAATTCGCCAAAAGACAGCGCGTTTATAATAACGGGCGCTTTGACGAGATTGTTAGGTTGTCCGCCGACGAGATTGAAACGTTCGGCTTACGCTATTTTGGACAAAGCTAACCTGCCGCGTCGTTCGCGCCGTCGCCGACGGCAAAAGCGCGGGCGTTTTGGCGACAGCCTTTACACATAAGGCAGCGCAAGCCGCAAATCTTTTTTGTCGATCGTAACCGTGGCTTCCTTTTTCAAAACATCTTTAGCGCAAAAGGCAATTTTTGTCGCGGCGTATTGAAACATCGCCCGATCGTTCGCGCCGTCGCCGACGGCAACGGTATCTTCCGCGCCGATTCCCAGCAGACCTTGAAGTCGGCGCAGCATATCGCCTTTTGAAAAGTCAAACAACATCTCGCCTCCCACCTCTCCGGTCAAAACTCCGTCGCGGCTTCGCAGGATATTGGCAAACGCCGCGTCCGCGCCAAGTCTTTTGGCGGCGGGGTCGGTCGCTATACGAAAACCGCCGGAGAAGATTACGACTTTGTAACCGCGCCGTTTTAGCTCTCCCACGCACTCGATCGCGCCTCTTGTCAACGGCAGATTTTCGCATATTTTCACAACCTCGTCGTAGCGCATTCCTTTCAAGGCGGCTGCGCGGCGGGCGATAGCGTCAAAAAAATCTAACTCGCCGTTCATCGCTTCGCGCGTGATCGCGGCGATCTCGTCTCCTTTGCCGAAGGATAACGCCAAAATATCGATGGTTTCGCCGTCCATCAACGTAGAATCAAAGTCGAAAACGCAAAGTTTCATATCGCTTCCTGCACGATCGCGTGATGCGCGTAATAAATTGCGGCAATTATAAAGAGGTTTTGATGAAAGCAAACGCCATGTTTTGTTAAAATTGCGGCTGAGGCGGCGGGCAAAAACGCTAACTAGGACTTGAACCAATAAGGACAAAAGTGTTTGAAGGATTGCTGGAAAAACTGCGCGACGGCTCGTGGCTGACGCTGGAAACAAGCCCCGCTAAAAGCGCGAGTTTTCAGCCGATCATAGACAAGCTGTCGGCTCTGGAGATGGACAAAAGGGTTGACGGCTGGAGCGTTACGGACAATCCGCTGGCTCAACTTCGTTACGGTTCGCTGTTTGCGGCGATGAAACTGCAAAGCGCGTTTAGCAAGCCCGCAATCGCCACGATCAGTATGCGCGATCGCAATTTAATCGGCATTCAATCGGATATGCTGGGCGCAAACGAAGCGGGGGTCAGGGCTTTTTTAGCCGTTACGGGCGATCCCGCCAGCCTAAGCGACCAGCCTCGCGCCAAAGGGGTCTTCGAGGCAAACAGCGTCGAGTTTTTGAAAATCGCGCACTTTTTCAATCGAGGCATCGACTACGCGGGCAAGATTATTCGCCCCGCGCCAAAACCCGTCTATCCGTTTGGCGCGATCAACGCCTACGCTAAAAACGCGGCGAGCCTGAAGCGCAAAATCGCGCAAAAAATAGGCGCGGGCGCGCTCGGTTTAATTTCGCAACCCGTTTTTTCGATCGACGAGGCGCTGACTTTGCGAGCTCTGTTTAACGAGGCGTTGGGGGGGTTTACCGACGATCGTAAAAACGCCCGTCTGATTTTGGGCGTTTTTCCGCTCTCGCGCCTGAAGACCGCGCAGTTTTTGCAGTCGCGAGTTCCGGGCGTTCGCGTTTCAAATCGCTGGATCGACGCGCTGTTTGAGGCTAACAAAAAAGGCGAGGAGGAGGAGGAAAAGGTCGGTTTTGCAATGAGCGCCGAACTTCTACGGGCTTTGCGCAAAGCGAATCTGCCGATTCACATAATGTGTGCGAATCGCTTCGATCTCGCCGCAAAGCTGATTGACCGCTCTACATAAAAGACAATTGGCGCGCGGGCGCGCTTGTTCGCTCCGATCAAACTTCTCGGAAACGTCGCGTTATCGCAGCCAAAACATAAAACCAAACGGGAGCGGCAAGTTTTCGTTACAATTATCGTTTTGCAAGGACAACGTTTTGATACGGACAATATTATTAACAGCGTTTGTTTTCTCCGCAATGTTCGGCGCGACGGAAGGCGCGGTAATTGAATCTGACGGCGCCGTTATAACCGCGGCGGCTTCAAACGCGAAAGCGGGTATGAGCGCGATCGTAATCTACTCTCGAGGCGGAGTTGAAGCCATCGGCGCCAAATGCGCGACGATCGACGCGGACGGCAAAGCGGCGCGGCTGAAATGCGAGCCCTTTACGCTCTACGATCAAGACTCCGTTCCAACGCTTACGCTGACGATCAAAAAAGGCGACAAGGTGATATTTTCTCCGCTTTCGCGCAGCGCGATCGCAATCGCGCCAAACGCGGATCGGCTGATTAGAGCGCAATCAAAACGTCCCAATCTGCGCTATGTACACCCCGATCTCTTCGCTCACGAACTTGTCAAAAACGGCGAAACCAGACCGAGCGTCAAAGATTTTCGCGCGTTTTGCGATCGCTACCTTGTGGGCGCGATCGTTTTCGCGTTTAGCGACGGGGATTATTTAACCGACTGCCAAACCTTCGCGACGCTGGAGATTTCGCCCGACTCAGCCGCCGCAAACGCTAGGCAAGCCTTCCCGTTCTTCAACCGCTTGGGGATAGCAAGCGAGGCGATCGGCGATTTTGACGCATACTATAAGCGGCTTTTGTCTAAGGAGTTTTAATGCTGCCCAAACGTTGCTTTGACGCGCTCGTTAAGATCGCGGGCGCGGATAACTGCTACATGGATCAAGCGCATAGACAAGCGTACTCATACGACGCGACCCGTCAAGTATTCGAGCCGGACGCGGTGGTTTTTCCAAGAGACGAAGAAGATGTGCGCGCGATTTTGCGTTACGCCAACGAAAACAAAATCCCGATCGCGCCGCGAGGCGCCGGAAGCGGATTTACGGGCGGCTCTCTTAGCGTGGAGGGCGGCGTAACGTTGGCGCTTGAAAAACATATGAACAAGATTCTAGAGATCGATCTGGAGAATATGATCGCGCGCGTTCAGCCCGCGGTAATCAACAAAGATCTGCAAAACGCGGCGGAGGCGCAAGGCTTGTTTTATCCGCCCGATCCCGCCAGCCAAGATTACAGCACGATCGGAGGCAACGTCAGCGAAAATGCGGGCGGAATGCGGGCGGCGAAATACGGCATAACAAAAAACTTCGTGTTGGCGCTTCGCGCGGTTTTACCCGACGGCGAATTGATTCGCGCGGGAAAGAAAACCGTCAAGGACGTGGCCGGCTACAACATTACGGGGCTTCTGACCGCCTCCGAAGGCACGCTCGCGGTGATCACCGAGATTACTTTAAAGCTGTTGCCCAAGCCGAAAATGACGCTTACCGCGATGGGAATTTTCTCAAACGTATCAACCGCAATGAACGCCGTTTTCAAGTCGTTTATCAACGGCGTAACGCCCGTGGCGATGGAATTTCTGGACAACTTAACTATTCGCGCGGTGGAAAGCGCGTACAAAAAAGGCTTGCCGTCCGACGCGGGCGCGTTGCTGATCGTCGAGGTTGACGGCAATATAGAAGCCGACATCAAATGGCAGATGGAGACGATCGAAAAGACGTTCAAAGATAACGGATGCGGCGCGTTTTTTACGGCTAACGGCGAAATGGAGCGCGACGCCATCTGGTTTGCCCGCAGAAACGCCAGCCAGAGTTTGAAGGTTTACGGTCCGACAAAACTGAACGAGGATATTACCGTACCCAGAAGCGCGCTTTCAGAGCTGCTAAGCCGCATAGAGGCTATCGGCAAAAAATACGATCATCAAATCCCGTGTTTTGGGCATACGGGCGACGGAAACGTTCACGTAAACGTAATGACCAACATACAGGACGCGGTGCGCTATCACAACGCCGAAAAAGCGATCCGCGAGATTTTCGAAGCGGCGATCGATCTTGAGGGAACGCTTAGCGGCGAGCACGGAATCGGCATTAGCAAAGCGCCGTTTATGCGAATGGCGTTCAGCGAAAGCGAGATGAATCTGTTCAGAACGATAAAAAAGGCGCTCGATCCAAACAACATATTGAATCCGGGCAAAATGGGACTGTAAGTGGGCGAGACGATCGGCAAGTGGATCGCCGCGGCGATCGCGTTAATCTTTTTTTACCAAAAGATCGTCAAGCCGTTTATCGCCAAAACTCTGGAGTTAAAAACCGAAGATCCAATCGATCGAAAAACGCGAATTGTATTCGACGAGGAGGCAAAAGCGCCGAACGACGGCGCAGAGCTTCGCAAGCAAGCCGAACGGTCGTTCAAACTTAGCGAAGCCGATCAAACAGAACGGATCAAATACGACGCGACGCTTGAAAAACTTCGCAAAATCATTGAAGAGTCTCCGCGCCAAAGCTCGGATACGATCGGCGCGTTACTCAAAGACGCGTAGGGGCGACAAACGAAACGGCGGACGACTTAACCTCTATAGCGCTTGAGAGAGAAGGTTAGGATATAATCGCGCAACTTTGCCAAAGGCTCGTATGGAACTGCGTCAGCCCGAAAAAGGGTACCGCTACAACACGGACTCAATTCTGCTCTATCGCTTCGCGTCGCAAAAACGACTTAGGGGTTCGATTCTCGACGCGGGGTGCGGGTGCGGAATTGTCGGTTTGCTGTTGGCTAGAGATTTTGGGCTGAGGCTTGTCGGCGTGGATATTCAGGAGGAGATGGTGACTTTTGCGACTCAAAACGGCGCGATCAACAACATCGACGCGCGGTTTTTCGCGGCGGATTTTCGCGGGTTTGATATAGGAGAAAAATTTGACGCGATCGTGTGCAATCCTCCGTTCTACGACGCGAGCGCGACCGCCAGCGTCGATCCGTCGCTGAAACTCGCCCGATACGATTCCGCGCTTCCGATCGAGGATTTTCTTCGTCAGGCCGGCAAACTGCTTAAATCCGACGGAGATCTCTTTTTTTGCTACGACGCGGCTCGATCGGCGAAAGCGCTAAAAACGCTGAACGACGCGCGCTGGCGCATTCGCTCGATTCAGTTCGCGCACAAGGAGAGCCGCTCGAACGCGAGACTGATCTTTATTCGCGCCAAAAAAACGCCAATCAAAGCGCTCGAGGTTCTGCCGCCGTTTATCTTGCGCGACGAAACTGGGGCGAGCGTCGATGTGCGCTCTATCGCTAAACAG
This sequence comes from Helicobacteraceae bacterium, assembly GCA_031268655.1. Lineage (GTDB taxonomy): Bacteria > Campylobacterota > Campylobacteria > Campylobacterales > SZUA-545 > JAIRNH01. The sequence goes on from JAIRWX010000066.1 coordinate 7,941, forward strand.
GCGGGAACGTTATGCGCCGCCTGAAAGAGACAAGCGCCGTCGCTATCGTCTCGCGCAAAAACGAACAGATCGCGCGCGCGGGTTGTCTTTCGCTTGGCGGCGAAACAGAGCGCCTCTTGTTAGGCGAATTTAACCGCGAAATTTACGAAGCGCCTCTTAGACAAAGCGGATTAAGCGCAAACGATCGGACTAATCGATCGGCGTTAAAGCGCGGCGGAGCGGGGACATGAAGCTGTTTTCTCTTTTCGCGGCGCTCGCGATCGCGGGTTTTGCGGCGGTATATAGCCGCGATCTGTACGAAATTATGGCTCTCGACGCGGAAAACAGGGCGGATTTTAACGCTTCGGCGGAGTATCGCCGCGCCATCTACTTGCGCGACGACGACAAGACCAACCGCTACCGCTGGATCGAGGCTTTGCTTAGAACCGAGCGTTACGGCGAGGCGATAGACGAGGCGAGCAGCGCGCTTAAAGAGGAAGACGACGTTTTTTTGCGCCGCGTTTTGACGATGAGTTATTACGGCGCGCGCGATCTGAAAAAAGCGATCGTAAACGCCGTCGTTTTGACGCAACGGGAGCGAAACATCGAAAACTTTCTGCTGCTTGGCGATCTGTACGCTCTCGACAGACAAGACGCAAAGGCGCTCAAAGCCTACAGAACCGCTTATGCGATCGCGCCCGCGGAAACGGCGATCGATAAGATGGCGACGATACTTGCGGAGAGACTGCGCAAACCGAAAGAGGCGATCGCCTATTATGAAACGCACGTTGCCGAGCGCGGTTGCAGCGAATATCTCTGCTCGAGACTGGCGTCGCTGTACGCCAAGCTCAACGACGCGGGCGGCGTAGCGGGCGCGTATAAGCGCATATATCGATTCCGTCCCGATCTGGTAATAGGCGAAAAAATTATCGAGCTCTATGCGATTGACAAAGATTACAAATCGCTTACTCTTTGGCTGGAGGAGACGCGCTTTAACGACGAGATACTGCTGGAGCTGTACAGAAACGACAAACGTTTTAGCGAAGCCGCCGCTATCGCCGCGAAACTATACAGAGCCAGCGGCAAGATCGACTACTTTGCCCTGAACGCGATGCTTGAATACGAAGCCGCGAAGAGCGCCGATCTCGATCTTGCGAAACGTACCGCAAATGCGCTGGAACAAGTGGTGGCGAAGAGTAAAAACCATGTCTATCTGAACTATCTGGGTTATCTTTTGATCGATCACGATCTTGACGCGGCGCGCGGCGTAGAGTATGTGCAACAGGCGCTGGAAACAGAGCCGAACAACGTCTATTATATCGACTCGCTGGCATGGGGATACTTCAAGCTCGGACGCTTCAAAGAGGCGTACGCGCTTATCGCTAAAGTCGCGGCGAAAGAAAAAAACGATCCTACGGTGCGAAAGCATCATAAGGCGATCAAAAAAAGCTACGAACAATCGGCGGAGGGCTCTCAATGATACTCGATGAAATAGTGGCGTTCACGCGAGAACGGCTAAAAGAGCGCAAAGCGGCTATGCCAGAAGAGACGCTGGGGCGCGCTATGGCGCTAAATCCGTTTTATCCGCTCGACGCGATCGCGGCGTTGAAAAAAGAGGAAAACGCGCCGCCGAAAATTATTGCGGAAGTCAAAAAGGCAAGTCCCTCCCGCGGCGATATTTGCGAAGATTTCGATCCGATCGCGATTGCGAACGACTACGCAAAGGGCGGCGCGGCGGCAATCTCCGTTTTGACCGAACCGCGATGGTTCAAAGGCGACTTGGAATATCTGTCGCTGATACGCAGACATAACCGACTGCCGCTTTTACGCAAGGATTTTATCGTCGATCGCTATCAGTTGCTTGAAGCGCTGGTTTACGGCGCGTCGTTCGCGCTGCTGATCGCGGTGATACTAAGCGCGAAAGAGCTGTCGTCGCTGCTAGAACAGGCAAGAAACTTGGGTATGGAGGCGATTGTGGAGATACGCGATAAAAGCGATCTCGGCAAAGCGATCGCGGCGGGCGCTACAATTATCGGTATAAACCATCGCAATCTGGACACCTTGGAGCTAGATATGAGTTTGTCCGCGAAGCTGATTCCGTTGATACCAAACGGCAAAATTATCGTCGCCGAAAGCGGCTTACGCTCCCGCGATCAGCTATTGGAACTCGCCAATATCGGCGTGGACGCCTTCTTGATCGGCGAACACTTTATGCGCCAAGCCGATCGCGTCGCGGCGGTGCGGACGCTGACGGAACTCTGATGCCGCGTTTAGTACCGCCGCTGATTCTTTTTGTTTGCGCGTTGCTGTTCATATCGGGCGGACGCTATTTTTCGCCCGCGCCTTTGGATCTGATTTTGGGCGCGAGCGCGAAAAAAGAAAGGCGGGTTGAAATCACGATAATCAACGCTCCCGCGCAAAACGAGGCGAACGAGACTTACGAAGGGCAAGTCGAAGCGAATGAAAGCGACGCTTCCTCGCAAGACGAAGCGCGGACTATAGACGAAAACAACGCGCCGCCGCCAACTTCGCAAGCCGCAAGCGCGCGATCTGACGGATTGCAAACCCTGCTTGCAAATCTCGGCTATCCGTTCGCGGACGGATCGCTACAAAAAAGCGCGTGCGCAAGCGGACAAACCTGCGTTGTCAACGGCGTGTTGCGAGGGCTGAATTTTTCGGAACTGTACTGCCGCGCCGTAGCTTTCTCGCGCGGGCGCGAGATGCCTAAATACGCGCCGTCGCCCTCTCAGAGCTTTGAGGTCATGCAATTTTGGTCGAGCAGGAGACCGACGGGACTCGACGCTATATATCTTGTCAGCGAGCCTTTTACCTTGAGCGGATCGCTTTTTTCGGAGCGAGGAACGTTAAAAGGTTCGTTGTCGCTCTCGTTTAACGCGAGGTGGCGCTTTCCGTGCGAGATGAGCGAAAGCTGGCAGAGCGTGTCGCTGCCGCTTCGCTGCGTCGCCAAGCGAGGACAAAGCTCGCTCGATTGCTCGCTTGATCTGCGCGCTTTGATCGAGTCGTTAAGCGGAGTCGCGGCAAAGGCGAGCGAACCGACGCGACAAAAGCAGATCGACGAATTGCGCGAAAATCTGCAAGAGCAATTTAAGCGCCGCGTTAGAGAGCGTCCGAATATCGAGGAGATCGATCTGCGCTATCTCTTTTGACATTGGACGCTCCTCGCCTCGTAAGCGTGCGGTCGCCGAAAAACGCGGCTTGGAGCGCGCCAAGACCCGCCGTCGCAAACGAAGGCAAAACTCTACGCGCCATATAACCGCGCCGCAGACGCGGACGCTTCGGCTATGGCGCGCGGGCCGTTGCGCGGCGATAATTAACGCGCTACTTTAGCCCAGATTTTAAGATTTTCGCCGATCGTATCGCCGCGCAGAAGTTCCAAACGGCGATCGAAACCGATCGCGCGTTTACCGCCGCTTAACGCGAGGGTTTCATAGCATAAAACCCAATCGATCTGATCGGCTAGATAGTTCAACAAGTTCGCGCCGCCCTCGATCAATATAAATCCGCGATCTAGATTTAACCTTGGCGCGATTACAACCCTTCTATCCGCAACGTTAAACAGCGGAATTGTCCGGTCAAAGTTGGTTTTGGCGGATATGATTTGCGCGTTCGGCGCTTTAGCGTTTACGCGCCTTGCGTCTAATATCGGACGATCGGCGCGGACGGTCGCGCCGCCGACGACAAGCAGATCGCACAGAGCGCGTAAACTATGGGTTTCGTCCAGCGCGAGATCGCCGCTGATTCTGCCTTCGTCAATCGTCGCATTCAGCCGTTGCGCCCATTTGAATAAGACAAAAGCGCGGCGAAGCCAAACGTTAAAAGGCTCTGAAAGCGCGGCGCACTCCTTGATGCAAACCCCGCGCGTTACGGCTACGCCCCGATCGCTCAGATATTTGCCGCCGCCCGCCATTTCAGAATTTGGATCGTCGCGCCCGATTACAACCCGTTGAACGCCCAGATCGGCGATCAACGGCGCGCACGCGGGAGTTTTGCCCTCTTTCGCGCACGGCTCTAACGTAATAAAAAGCGTCGCGCCCTCAAATAAACCGCCGTGACGTTCGCGCAAAAAATTATGGATCTCGTCGCTTGATTGTAAGCCGCGCAGTTTCGCCGTCTCCGCCTTGTCGGGGCAAAGCTCGCAAAACGCGTCGTACAAAGCGTTGATCTCGGCGTGCGGAGCGCCTGCCGCCTTGTGCGCGGACACGGCGATCAAGCGGCCTTGTCGATCAAGCGCCGCCGCGCCTACCGACGGGTTTGGGTAGGTTAAAAGTTGATATTTCCACGCCGCGCTCAACGCCAAGCGCATATAAAACTCGTCTAACATAACGTCCTTTGCAAACGGATTTTAGGTTTACCGCGCGCGACGACGCGGACAAAGCCTCTATGCGATCTGAAAAAGATCGCGGTTAGCATAGCGCCAAGCGATAAAAAATAGTTTTACGCCAAATATCGTCAAACCCGCAGAGCGTAGAGATAATCACGCTTCGCCCTTTATCCGCATTACATTTTTGCGCGGAGGCTCTCCGAACAAGCGTTTGTATTCGCGGCTGAACTGTCCGAAGTTGTTATTCCTACGGCAAACGCCGAACTAGTTGCATCCATCTTGCCCGCTAGCATTAGGCGTTGAGCTTCTTGCGGACGCAGGCGTTTTTGATATTGAATAGGACTAAGTGTCGTTATTTCCTTAAAATAGCGGTGAAATGTAAAGGGCGACATATTGACCTGCTCCGCCAATTTTTCGATTTTTACAGATTCTGTCATGTTTTTCTTTAACCAAGAAATCGCGCGGGCGATTTGATTGTTGTTTGAACCTAAAGCGTAAAACGAGCGCAAATGCGCGCCATTCGGCCCCATAAGCAGACGATAATGAATCTCGCGGATTATCATGGGGGCGAGAATGGAATCTGCTCTGGCGCTTCAAGCAATTCTTCCAGTCGAAAAAATGCGTCAAATATATCCGCGTCGATCGGTTGAGTCAACACGCTTTTGGGTATTGAAGCCGAACTAAGAGTTTTGCGCGGAATATCTAAAGCCAATTGCGCAAGCAGAGTATTGTCAAAATCAGCGCTATCGACATGCATGGAATACTGGCGGAGGCTTTCGTGATAATTGCGGTTGCGGGCACGTCGACGCCCGCTATCAGAACGTTGTTTTCAGTGCAAGCATATTCATTGGAACCTACGGAAATTCGTTTGTCGCCCCGAATAACCAACGCTATCATTGGCTTGTAAATACATTGTTCAATATTTGCCGTATCATCCCTGCGATATAAATTCAGCCCTTCAATAGACGCGGGGTAATTACCTGATTTTTGCATTCTGGCGCGAAGCCTCTCTTTAAGAAGCGCTTTTGCCCGTTCTACATCTATACGACCCTGCGTCATTATATTTCCTTCCCGTCGCTTATAAATTAGCATATATTGCCTGATATACAAGCCTTTGGTTGGATTGTGTATGAATTAGGGAGGAATATATGTATCTTTTTAAGATTTTCAGAAATAATTTTGCTCGAAGGAGAATAACTGATGAAAAAAATAGAATTTACGCCGACGCGCCGAAACCTTTTGAAGGCAGGGCTAACAACGGCGGTTCCCGCCCCGATTTTGGCTTCATGCGACAAGGCGTTTCCATCTAAAAAAGATCAAGGCGCGTCTGATAAATACGAATCCGACGTCAAGAGTTCCGCGCGCTTGGCGCGGGCAAAGTTGAAATGAAAGTATCGGCAATTGGTTTGAGGATGATGGGAACGAACTATCATCGCGGCCCTTATCCCGACCGCAAGATAATCGCTAAACTTGTCGACCGCGCAGTGGAACTTGGCGTAAATTGTTTTGACGCGGGCGAAAATTACGGACCTTATACCAACGAAGAACTGACCGGCGAATTGCCGGCTCCATTTAAGAGCAAAGTACAAATCGGCGCTAAATTCGGACATCGTCATGTAAACGCTTTGACTGCGCAGGTATCTGCGCAGTCAAGGCTGGTCAAATGATCGGCGCGGTTACAAAGACGGACGGGAATCGCCGTCTCTTTATCGATCCCATTGTTCTACAAGCAATCGTCCC
>JAIRWX010000068.1 GCA_031268655.1 Helicobacteraceae bacterium
TAACTATTTCAACCATATGGCGCTAACTTACGACGCATGCCTACATTCAAAGCCCGCGATCGCCGCGCTAGGCGCCGATTGCAGTTGCGGCGAATGTTGGGTTTACTGGAAGAAATAAAACTAGTTTAGCCTATAAAACCAAGCGACCTATAAGACGAGCCAAAGCGTCTTTTTGCGCGCCGTAATCGGTCAAAACGACTATTACATATGCTCCGTAAGCGTCAGATTTATATCATAATGTCAAATTGGATGCGAACGCGCTTAACAAGCGCAACTTAAGGAATGTGGCATGGTTCTCGTTTCGTTGCTCGGCGATTTTGATTCGTCGGTTCTGCCGGTTTTTTTTGAGTACAAATATGAAATCACCTTGCATGTTCTGGCGTACAACGCCAACGAACGCGACGATAAAAACGCGGTCAGAATCGTTAGAGGTCTGAACGCCTTGCGCGCCAAATACCGCCTTAAATGTACCTTGCGCGAAATGCGCCTTGAACGCAACGATATTCAGTCGATCATCAAATTAGCGTCTTCAATTTCGCGGTTCGCCCCGCCGGATCATCTCTTTATCAACGTCAGCGACGGAGAGGCGGATATGGCAATTTTGCTCTCAAAAGAGCTTTTGGATATTGGCGCGACGTTGTTAATCTATGGACGCTACTCCAACAATCTATCGATTTTGACGCTAAACGGAATGGAAAAAACCTCGCTTAAGCGCAACATGAACATCGACGATCACGTTATTTCAAAAGGTTATCAGATCGTCGAATCTAAAAGCAAAAACGAGCTTGAGCGCAGGAAACCTTTTACGCGGGAGATAGGCGAAAATTTCGCCCTGTTTCAAAAGTATCGTAAGCGGATTATGGAGGGCAAAAGCGTTGACGAGGAGCTGTACGGCGCGATTATTCGCCCTCTGTATCAGATCGGCGCGGCAGATCGGCGCGGCAAGCCGCTCAATATCAACTATATTTTAGGCGAGCTGTTTGAAGAGCAGGTATATCATCTTGTAAGCAGGCTGAATTTTGACGACGTTATGTCTGGCGCGAAGATTCGTTACGAGACGATCAACGGCGTTACCGTTCAGAACGAGTTTGACGTTTTGATGATCAAAAACAACCACCTCTATATTATTGAGTGCAAATTCCGCGATCGGGTGGACGGCGAAAATCTGATCTATAAATACGACGCGCTGCTGGAGCAGATGGACGCCGACGGCAAGGTGATGATTATTAACGTGGCGAGTACGGAGAGCAAAGAGGCGCTTCGTCGCGGCAAGCGGATACACAAAAACTTTGAAAGGGGCGCTTTATCCAGGGCGCAGTTAAACAACATTCTTATCTACTACGAACCCACCTTCGATCAGACGAAACTGATCGCTATGATGCGTCGCTTTTTCGACGCATGACAAGCCGACCCGCGTTTTGAGCTTTCTTTGATAAGCCTTTCGCTATGGCGAAGTCGGCAACTGCATAGTCAGGCAGTGAATCGATCCGCGCTGGCGCGCCGCGACGCTCGCGTCGAGCGCGATAATTTCACGATCCGAAAAAGCCGATTTGAGAGCCTTTAGCGCTTTGGCGTCGCTTTGTACGCCGTAAATTGGCGCGATAACCGCGCCGTTAATTATCAGAAAATTCGCGTAGGTCGCGGGAAGTCTTTCGCCGTCGTAATAGATCGGATCGCACATTGGCAGTTCGATAAAACGATACGGCGATCCGTCTGTTTGCCTAAGCGCCAATATCTCGGCTTTCATCGCTCGTAAGGTTTCGTAATGGCTGTCGCTTCGATCGTCGCAGCCAACGAAAGCGATCGCGTCTTTGTCGCAAAATCTGACCAACGTGTCTATGTGAGCGTCGGTGTCGTCGTTTTCCAAACGTCCGTTTTTGATCCACAAAACCCGTTTCGCGCCCAGATCGCGTTTGAAGCGCTTTTCAAAATCCGCCTTTGTCCAGCCAACGTTGCGATTTGGAGCAAACAGGCAGTTTTCGGTGGTAATAATCGTCCCCGCGCCATCGCTCTCGACGCTGCCGCCCTCCAAAATCCAGCCCGTTTTCATTAGCTTCGCGCCGCCGAAAACGCCCGCGTTTTGTAAGCCTAAGTTGATTTGATTATCAAGGTTAGCGGCAAATTTCAAACCCCACCCGTTAAATTCAAAATCCAGCAGTATCGTTTCGCCGTTTTCATCGATCGCTATCGCGCCGAAATCGCGCGCCCACGTGTCGTTTACGCGCAATTCGACGCATACGACGCGATCGTTTGCAAACGTTTTTTTGGTTTCGACCGCGTTTTGGCAAATCAAAATCGCCTTCTCAAAGCGCGTGATCGCCGCGATCAATCTCTCGTATAACCTCAAAATTTCGTCGATATACGTCGCCCAATCGCTATCTTTGTTTGGCAGAGCGAGCAAAACGGCGCTTTGCGGCTCCCACTCCGCAATCATTCTGCGAGCCATGACTTTCCTTTGTCCAATTTGTTTCTTAATTCTAACGCTCCGTTCATAACCGCCTTCACCAAATCTACACGTTTGCGCGAAAAAATGCCAAACTATTTTTCTACCGCAAGGAGTTATCTATGAAACGTCTGATCGCGTTGTCGCTTGTTTCGTGCGTCGCTTTCGCGTCGCCGAAAATCGCCTTTCAGGACTACGAAAACAACAATATCGAGCGCGTCCAGCCAGCCGCGCCCGCTCTCGCTTCCTACGCGCAAATACTTAAAAGCGCGCGTCAAAGCGTGGTAAACGTCTCAATTCAAAAAAATGTGCGATCGCCGCAGATACAGACGTCGCCGTTTTTCAACGATCCGTTTTTCAGGCAATTTTTCGACGAAAAACGTTTTAATATCCCGCGTGATCGCATCGAGCGTTCGCTTGGTAGCGGCGTGATTATCGGCGCGAGCGGCTATATCGTAACCAACAATCACGTGATCGAAGGCGCGAGCAAAGTGATCGTAACGCTCGCAAACAGCAAAGAGGAGTTTGAGGCGAAGGTGATCGGTTTGGACCCCAAAAGCGATTTGGCGGTAATCAAGATCGAGGCAAAAAACCTGCGTCCCGCCGTATTTTTTAACTCCGATAACGTAGAGGTCGGCGATCTTGTTTTCGCCATCGGCAATCCGTTTGGCGTGGGCGAAACTATCACTATGGGTATGGTTTCGGCGACAAACCGCGCGGCTGTCAGCATTGTGGAATATGAGGACTTTATACAGACCGACGCGGCGATCAACCCGGGCAACAGCGGCGGCGCGCTTGTGAACTCTACCGGCGCTTTGATAGGCTTAAACAGCGCCATCTTAACGCGAAGCGGCGCGAACCACGGCATTGGTTTTTCGATACCCAGCAATATGGTAAAGAGAATCGCGGAACAACTTATAGAAAACGGCGAGGTAACCCGCGCTTGGCTCGGAGTGAGCATAAGCGATCTTAGCGAGGATCTGCAAGGGTTTTACGACAGAAACGTCGGCGCTGTCGTTACAAGCGTAGAGCCGAAATCGCCGGCGGAAAAAGCGGGGCTGAAACGCGGCGATCTGATAACCAAAGTGGATTCAAAAACAATCGACGGCGCCAATTCGCTTCGCAACATTATCGGTTCTTTCGCTCCCAATAAAAAAGTAGCGCTGGATGTCGTGCGCGATAAAAAGACGATTACGCTGAACGCAACCCTAACAACTATGGATAAGACGGCGAGCGCGGAAGTAAAAAGCGATTACAAAGGTTTAAGCGTCGCGCCGCTAAACGACGAGGCGAGATCGCGTCTTCGCCTCTCTAAAGAGGTGCGCGGCGTGATCGTAGACAACGTCGCGGATAACTCGGAGGCGCAGCAGGCGGGTTTTGCGAGCGGCGACGTGATCGTGCAGGTGGAATCGGCGGGGATTATCGATATAGATTCTTTCAAAAAGGCGACCGCGAGTTCGGCTAAAAAACGTTTTTATGTTTTGCGGCGCGGCGCGTCCGCCGTCTTTGTAGTGGCGCTTTAGCCGACAACGGGCGGAAAGGTTTGGCGCGATCAATATCGCGCCGATCGCGTAAACATAGACGTTTGGTTATGTAAACGGCGCCCCTTGCGCCGTTTTCGTCTTTCATGAGCGCCGTCTTAGATCAAGCGGCGGCGGCGCGATAACGCGCCGATTTGCTATCGGGTTTCTTTCGCCTCTCGTCAAACCTTCGAGTATCGTAGTTTTTCGTACAGCGCGCTTTTATC
>JAIRWX010000012.1 GCA_031268655.1 Helicobacteraceae bacterium
GTTTTAACGAGGCGTTAAGCGGCAGGGTTCTTAGCCCTCCGTCTGACGCGCCTATCCCCTGCGACTACGATCGAGAAAGAGAAACAAAAGCTCAAACGGCGTTTGAACAGAGCAAATCCTCTACCTGGAGTATTCAATCGGCTTTTTCCAATCTTCCTCCCGATCCAGAAGCGGAAGGCAAAAAGACTCTTGAAGGGATCGACGCTAACAACAACGGAATTAGAGACGACGTAGAGATCGCAATCTACAACTACGCTCCAAGAGAGGATCAAGAGACGATCAGACAAGCTATGATAGAGAGCGCTAAATCCATTCAGGCGGCTATCACAGCCGATACAAAAGATATAAGCCTCTTGCAAAAGATTACTACCGCTAGAAAGCGCGCAAACGAGTGTCTTACATTGAAAAGTTTCAGAAGCGACGAAGAAGAATCGGAAGTCGTTTACGACGCGGTTCGCAATACTAAAGAGAGGAAAGCCGCGCTTAAAGCGTTTTACAAAGCCCTTGACGCAAACGGTATCAATAGCTATAGCGCAAGCCGCGATCCAAATCCTTGCGACTTTGATAGCGGCGCTAGGAACTTCTATCGTTATTGAACGTTTTATCTATAGAGGCGATCAATATCGAGCCGGGTTTTGCCAATCCCCCGCGCCACCCCGACGATCGGTTCTATTTTCCCGTTTATGAACATCTGTCCAAGCGCAAAATCCCGCTGACGTTGATGAGCAGCTCCACCACGCCCGATCCAAGTTTCAACGATCCCGCGCGTTTGAACCTAGCCGCCGCTAATTTTCCCGCGCTTTCGATCGTGGTCTATCACGGCTACTATCCCAACACGGCGGGGCTGGTAGGCGCGGCGTTTCGCTACGAAAATATTTTTCCGGTTCCTGATATGTATGGCTTTATCGTCGGCGGCGAGCCGTTAATCAACGCCGCGAAAACCTTCTTGCAGGATCAACTTTTGTTTGGCGGTTCCTATCCGTTTCGTCCGATCAAGCAATCGATGGAAGATTTTATAGCGTTTGGTTTTTCAAAGGCGATTTTAGAAAAACTGCTGTTTGGCGACGCCGCAAAGGTTTTTAATGTTTAGTAATTCAATCAAGATAATAGTTATTTAAGGAAACTATCGGCAGCATTCCAAACTAAGTTGATATACAAACTATACATTATATTGTGCGCGTATCGACTAATTCTAGTTTGGAGGCTCTTACATGGCTTCGGAAATCTTCTGGTTTCTACCGACCGGCGGCGACAGCCGCTATCTTGGCGTTAGCGAATACGCTCGCCCCGTTACCAATAAATACCTTCGGCAGATCGCCACGACCGCCGAAACGTTAGGTTACGACGGATTGCTGATTCCAACGGGCAGCGGCAATCTTGATCCGTTTCTCACGGCGGCGACGCTCGCTAACGTTACGAGCAAGATCAAGCTGCTTGTCGCGCTTCGCACCTCCGCGGAAGGATCGCCCACGGTTTTTGCGCGCAAAACGACGACGCTAGACGAAGCGCTAGACGGGCGGTTGATCTTGAATGTGGTGCCGGGCGCGTGGCCTGAAGAGTTGGAGGCGGACGGCGTATTTTTGAGCCACGACGAGCGCTACGAGCAAGCCGACGAATTTCTGACGATCTGGAAGAAATTGCTTTACGGCGAAAAGGTAACGCACAAGGGCAAGTATTACCATATCAAAGACGCGATCAACTATTTCTGGGGTCCGCAAAAACCGCGCCCGCCGCTCTATTTTGGCGGATCGTCCAACGCGGCGCACGATCTTACGGCGAAACATATCGACGCTTATCTAAGCTGGGGCGAGCCGATCGCGCAGGTCGCCGAAAAGATCAAAGACGTAAAAGCCCGCGCCAAAAAACTTGGCAGGCAGGTGCGCATAGGCATTCGTCTGCAAGTGATCGTCCGCGAAACGGAAAAAGAGGCTTGGGAAGCGGCTAACAGGTTGATCGGCAAACTCGATGACGAGATTATCCAAAAAGCGCAGCACATTCAAAACGTTTCAGATTCCGTAGGACAGCGCCGCATCACCGATCTGCACAAGGGCGACAGAAACAAACTTGAAATCGAACCAAATCTCTGGGCTGGGATCGGGCTTATTCGCGGCGGCGCGGGCACTGCGCTGGTTGGCGATCCAAAGATCGTCGCCAAAAAGCTCAAAGAGTACGAGGCGCTTGGAGCGGATACCTTTGTGCTTTCGGGTTATCCACACCTTGAGGAAGCGGTGCGCTTCGCCGAACTTGTATTTCCGCTGCTTGACGGCAAAAAGCCCGTTACGATCAGCGGCGTGGTAACCGGCGGCGCGTTTGACACAAACCTGCTTAACCAACATTTAGCAAAAGCGAGGATATAACGATGAAAAAGCTAATTCTTGCGTTTATAACGCTGGCCGGCATAACCTTTGGCGCGGATAGCGCAAAAACGGAGCTGAGAATCGGCGCGCAGCCTTATCCTCTGTACGCGCCGCTTTGGGCGGCAAAAGAGCTGGGTTATCTGGACGAAGAGTTCAAAAAAGTCGGAGCGTCCTACGCATGGAACGTCTTTGCCAACGGTCCGCTGGTAAACGAAGGCGTGCGCGGCGGCAGCATCGATCTGGGAATGATGGCGGATCTTCCCGCGATTATCGCCAAATCGGTCGGGCTGGACATTGTGATTTTCTCCAATTTTGGCATTGGAGAGAAGGCTCTGGCGCTAATCGTTCCGATCAACTCTCCTATCAAAGAGGTAAAGGATATTAAGGGCAAAAAGATCGCCTACGGCAAAGGCACTTACGCGCAACACCTATTGGCGCTGCTGGTAAACAACGCGGGTCTGAACAACGGCGATTTTGAACATGTCAATCTGAGCGCGGGCGATATTCCAAGCGCGATCAGAACGGGACAGATCGACGGCGCGGTAATCTGGGAGCAGTATATCAGTCTGCTGGTCGTGCCGAACGAAGCGCGAGTGGTCGCCGACGGAACGGGGATTAAGCTCGGCAATAATATCTCCTATATCAAAAAAGAGTTTGCCGATAAACATCCCGAAGTTTTGACGGCGTATATCAAAGCGGTCGAGCGCGGCGCGCGATATATCAACGGCGACAACAAAGCGGCGGCAAAACTGCTCTCGCCTACCTTCAAAGTTACGCCCGAAGTACTGGAGAAGGTCTTTTCGCACTTCGAGTATTACGCCAAGTTTCTGCCGCGCGACGTCAAAGAGATCGAGACGGTGAAAGACTATGTCTTAAAGGAGAAGATTATCCGCAAAGACGTTGATATAAACGAGTTTGTAACGGCTAAGTATATCGACGCGGCGGGAATCTAGCTTAATGATCGCCCGCGTATTAGTCTGGGCGCAGTATCTCGCCCTGCCCGCGCTGATTATCGCCATCTGGAAAATAGCGGACGTTGTCGGCTGGATTCAGCCCTATACTATGTCGGCTCCGGAGGAGATTATCGCGTCGGCGGCGGAGTTTATAGAGGACGGTACTCTGTGGGCGCATTTGAAAGCAAGCGTGGAGCGCGTGTTTGAAGGTTTTGGGATCGCGCTGGTTTCAGCGTTGATTCTGGGCGTTGCGATCGGGCTTTCGCGCCGCGTCGAGATATGGACAAGCGCGGTATTGCAAATTTTGCAGCCAATTCCGCCGATCGCGTGGATACCGCTGGCAATTCTGTGGTTTGGTATCGGCGAAGCGTCAAAAATCTACATCATAGCGGTCGGCGCGTTTTTTCCGATACTAGTAAACACAGTCGAGGGCATCAAAAATATCGACAAGCGGTTTTTTGAGCTTGCGCGGGCGTACGAAACCCCGCGCCTTCGCGTGATCTGGCGCGTGATTTTGCCCGGAGCTTTACCTTTTATTATGGCTGGCGTTCGCTTGGGGCTTAGTATGGCGTGGATCTGCGTCGTCGCCGCCGAGCTGATCGCGGCGCAGGTCGGCGTGGGCTATATGCTGATGGACGGACGCAGTTTGGCGCGTCCGGATATGGTCATCTTGGGCATGCTGATTATCGGGGTCGTGGGCAAACTGCTTGACGACGCTTTGCAACTGCTAACTAAAAAGGTTGTCAGGTGGAACTAAAGCCGATCGTCGAGCTTAGATCGCTTAGTAAAAGTTTTAACGGCGTTAGCGTTTTAAGAGAGGTTGATCTCGATATTAACGAGGGCGAATTTATCTCGATTATAGGTCCCAGCGGTTGCGGAAAAAGTACTCTGCTTCGCATTATCGGCGGGCTTGACGCGCAATACGAAGGCTCGGCGCTGTTTGAAGGCGCGCCTATTACAAAGCCTTCGCGCGAACGCGGTTTTATCTTTCAGGATCATAGGCTTCTTCCTTGGCTGAACGTGTACGAAAACATTCGTTTCAGCCTTCCAAAAAATACGCCAAATATTGACGGTCTGATCAAGGAAAAACTTGATATTGTCGGACTAAGCGACGCGATCGGGAAATATCCGCGGGAACTTAGCGGCGGCATGGCGCAACGCGCCGCGATCGCAAGAGCGCTCGCCAATCAGCCCGAGGCGTTACTGCTAGACGAGCCGTTTGGCGCGCTTGACGCGATCTCCAAGATCAAACTGCAAGAGGAGGCGCGGCAGATCTGGACGCGAGAAAAGATCACAATGATCTTGGTTACGCACGATATAGACGAGGCGGTCTATCTCGGCGAGCGGGTGGTCGTGATGTGCGACGGCGGCGTTAAAGAGATACGCGCCGTCGATCTCCCCCTGCCGCGCAATCGCGTAAGCGCCGAATTTACCGCGCAGAAGGCGATCATTTACAAAGCCTTTTTCGGAGAACTTGAAGCGCCGTTTGCGTACGCGATCTAGCGGCGGCGCAAAAAGGATTTGCAAGCGCGAGACGAATGTAAGGGCGCGCTCGCCTTTTTGCGCGGTTATGTAAGCGGCGTAAAATACGCGCAAATAATAAACTCCGCTAGTTGAAACTTTTTACTTTTATCGCGGCGCGGACTTATATGCTGTTGCGCGAAGTACGGACGTGCGCCATTATTTTTTATTTAATGTCTTCTGGATCATTTTTATTTACATTTACTATTATTGTATCTCCTGTTTTATAATAGTCATTATCTTTATAAGTCCTTTTTATCGTTCCTTGGTATATTTCATTTTCATAATTATATGTAACTATTATTAAAGCCTTTGTATATATTCCGTTGCCACTTTTACCGACAAGAATTATTTTAGCGTCGATTTTTATATAATTTTCAACAATATCCTTTTGATAATTTTTATATATAATTATTACATTAATGCAGGCAATTAAAAGACAAATGAGTATAATAATGATCTGAAAATTATTTTTAATCCAAGAAATCATCGTTCTCCAAATAATACAAAAATGCCTCGAGGAAAACGTCCGTTTGTTCCAATTTTATATTGGAATCATTTTCTATTTTTAATTCAATAATGCCCTTAAATGTTTGCACATCCAATAAGCTTTTTACATTAAAATTATCTAAAGTAACTGGATCAACAAAATCCATATCCCTTGATTCTTTACTAGATATAATCCAATAATTTGCGTTTTTCATGTCGTCTAATTTTGATTTTTCAATAAAAACCCCGCCCTGAATTGGGTAATTTTCTTTATCCATAATTATTTCAGAAAGATTGTTATAATGTACCATTCCAGCCTCCAATAAAAATTTAACCTTATATTATACTCTATTTTTTATTCTATCAAGTCCTTTTCTTCCATATATTTTATTCTTAAGCCATTTTAGCCCGTATGTCGTATAACGTTCCGGCTGTTTGCGACGTTTTGCCAGCCCGGATAAGGGCTTTGTGAAGCAAAGACCAGGGCTGGCAAAATGTGGCGGAGTTTTGGCGTGGGAATGGAGCGAAGCGGAATGACCTAGCCAAAACGGAGTCCGAGCCGCCTACCGGCGGCGAAGCGTAAACAGTCCTGTTATGTGCAGTGTGGGCGTATACCATTATTTTATATATTATTTTCTTTTTTAAATTCATTTAATTTTTTTCCGGTTAATCCCTTTATCACAACTGAATTATTTATTATCTTGTTTTCTTCATCGGTAAAATACCATAATAACACATCATTTTTCCAATAAATTATTAAATGATTATTATCTACAACTTTTTCCATCCCATTACATATTTCCTTCGTTTTTTCATTTTCTATTGTATCCATATTTTCAGTATTTTCATATCCATTGGCACATTGATAATACATCATAATTTTTATAAATTCAGATAATTTTACTTCTTCCGAATACCATTCTTCATTATCGCCTGTGTTTTGATAAAC
>JAIRWX010000051.1 GCA_031268655.1 Helicobacteraceae bacterium
GACAGGTACAGATGGTCTACATTGACCCGCCCTACGGCATAAAATACGGCTCAAATTTCCAGCCTTTTGTCAACAAACGGGACGTAAAAGACAAGAAAGACGAGGACTTAACCAGCGAAACGGAGATGATAAAAGCCTTCAGGGACACATGGGAATTGGGTATCCATTCGTATTTGACGTATCTGCGGGACAGGCTCTTGCTTGCGCGGGAGTTATTGTCTGACTCAGGCAGCGTGTTTGTGCAGATTAGCGATGAGAACGTGCATTTGGTACGGTGTATTTGTGACGAGGTGTTTGGAAAAGAGAATTTTGTGGCACAGACTGTTTTTAGAACACGGAGTACTTCTACAACAAAATACTTGTCAACTTTGAATGATTATATTATTTGGTATACAAAAAATATTGATTTGTTAAAATACCATCAAATATATGAAAACAAAACCCCAGACTTAGATAGATTCAATTATGTTGAAATTAACGGTGAAATAAAAAATATTCATTCTATAAATGATATTGTAAAAAATCAAAAAGTTTTTTCAAGTAGTAGTATGAATTCAACAACAGCATCTAGTAATTCTGAAAATCAAGAATTTGAATATAATGGGAAAAAGTATCGCCCCGCACAAAGTCGAAGTTGGCGTTGTTCATTAGAAGGGCTTGAGAGATTAAAACGAGCAAATAGAATTTTTTTACAAGGGGACTCATTACGTTATAAATATTATTATGACGATTTCCCATTTATAGAATTGACCAATTTATGGGTGGAGCAGTTATCTGAACAAAATAAGCAATATGTTGTTCAAACTGCTGTAACAGCTATTCAACGTTGCCTCCTTATGACCACCGACCCCGGCGACCTTGTGCTGGACATCACCTGCGGCAGCGGAACCACCGCCTACGTTGCCGAGCAGTGGGGCCGCCGCTGGATCACCTGCGACACGTCCCGCATCGCCGTTACCCTTGCCAAGAAGCGGCTGATGACCGCAACTTTCGACTATTACAAATTGGCCCGCCCCGAACAGGGCGTATCAAGCGGCTTTGTTTACAAAACCGTCCCCCACATAACTCTTAAATCAATCGCCAACAACGAGCCGCCTGAAACAGAAACCCTCTACGATCAGCCAGAAATCGACAAAACGAAAGTCCGCATCTCTGGTCCCTTTACCGTGGAGGCTCTGCCCGCGCCCGTTGTTCAACCGCTGGATACAACCGCGGAAGCGTTGCCGACGGACTATGCGGCAAAGCTAGCCGATTGGCGCGACGAACTGCTGGCGACGGGTATTATTGGGCGCGGCGGCGCGAAAATTGAGTTTTCCCGCGTCGAGCCGCTTTCTGGTACCGCCTATCTGCAAGCGGAAGCGGAAACAAAAGAGGAAACGCCAAGACGGGCGGTTATATGTTTCGCCGGCGAGACCAAGCCGATGGATTCGCGTATGATCGATCTGGCGCTAACCGAAACGGAGAGCCTGAGACCTTCGCCAAAGCTGATTGTATTTGCCGCTTTTCAGTTTGATCCCGAAGCCGCCAAAATGATCGACGATACGAAGTGGTCGGGCGTAACCTGCCTGAAAGCGCAAATGAATCCCGACCTTATGACCGACGATCTGAAAAAGAAACGTTCCTCCAATCAGAGTTTCTGGCTGGTTGGACAGCCCGACGTTGAGCTTATTCGGATTGAGCAAGGCGACGACAAGGGCAAATACAAAGTCAAAGTGAAAGGTTTCGACTACTACGACGCGAAAAAAGGCGTTGTGGAGAGCGGCGATACGGGACGAATCGCCATGTGGATGCTGGATACGAATTACGACGGCATGGCGCTAGAACCAATGCAGGTATTTTTTCCGATGGGCGGGCAAAACGACGGCTGGAATAAACTCGCCAAAACGTTGAAAGCGGAGATCAACGTCGAGCTAATTGAGCGCTACGAAACAACAGAATCGCTCCCCTTTGCCCTGCCAGACAAAGCTATGGTGGCGGTGAAAATCATCGACGATCGGGGTATCGAGAGCTTGATAGCGTTGAAAGTGAGCGATCTCTGATGTCTGGTATCGACAAGTTAATCATCAACTCGGCATTTCAAGAACCGCGTTACCATTGGAAATATAGCCATCAGGGGCAGACCTTCATTAAAGAGACGGGGCGGCGACCCGCGGGGTATTTTGTCGCCGGTCAGGGTTCTAACGCGTACAACGATATTGGTCGGTTTATAGAGTTGCCGCTAGTCAATATGATTCGCCCTCGAGTCAAGGCGTGGCGCGAAGCGGGCTATCCCGGCGCGACGGGCGTAACGAGAAGGCTGCTTGCGCACTGGAGCGACAAAGAAGAGCGCCAATATCCATTTTTCTGGTGCCAATTGGACGCGATCGAAACGTTTATCTGGCTCGCGGAGGCTCCAGCCGCCGATCGCGTTGGCGTTGATATTCCAAGCGACGGCGGCGCGTTTGCCCGCATCTGCGCTAAACTTTGCACCGGCGGCGGCAAAACCGCCGTTATGGCTATGCTGATTGTATGGCAGATTTGCAATAAGGCAACCTATCCGCGCGATACGCGCTTCAGTAAGAACGTCTTTATTGTCGCGCCCGGACTAACGGTCAAAAGCCGCCTCCAAGTACTGCTCGCCGGCGGCGGCTACTACAATCTGTTTAGCGTTATCCCCGTCGGATTGAACGATAAGCTCAATCAGGGTAAGGTGATCGTCAACAATTGGCAGGCGCTGGCTTGGGATTCGAACGAAGCGATCAAGAGGCGCAAAGGCGTGGATAAACGCGGCGCAAAGAGCGATGAAGCCTATACCCGCGAAGCGCTGGGCGAAATGGCGCATGCCCGCAATCTCCTTGTTATCAACGACGAAGCGCACCACGCTTGGCGCAAAAATCCTGAAATCAAAGTAAAGGGCAAGGAGGCGAAAGAAGCCGAGAAAGAGGCGACGATCTGGATCGGCGGGCTTGATCGTATTCATAAAACGCGGGGAATCCTCGCCTGCTATGATTTTTCGGCAACGCCCTTTGCGCCCTCTGGCAAAAAAAACGACGAGGAAGCGCTGTTTGGGTGGATCGTCAGCGATTTCGGGCTGAACGACGGTATTGAATCCGGACTAGTGAAAACGCCGCGGGTTGTTGTCCGCGACGATAATATTCCGTCGGCGAAAACCTACCGCTCAAGGCTATATCATATTTACGCCGACGAAGAAGTAAAAGACGACGTAAACCGATCGGCAGAAGCGGAAGTACCGTTACCCGATCTGCTAACGCAAGCCTATTATCTGCTTGGCAAGGATTGGCTGGAAACATTCAAGGAATGGCGATCGCTTGGCAGTCCCGTACCGCCGGTCATGATCACGGTGGCGAATAGAACGGAGACGGCCGCTCGTATCAAGTATGCTTTTGATCGCAAGCGAATTTTGATCGACGAGCTATGCGAGCCGAAATATACGATACATATCGATTCAAAAACGATAGAAACCGCCGAAAGCGTTATTACTGAAGACCTAGACGACGAAAATGACGGCGCGCGCAAAACGGGCAGGAAAGAAGCCGCCGTAATTATGCGCGATATTGTAAATACGGTTGGACAAAAAGGCAAGCGCGGCGAACAGATACGCAACGTTATCTCCGTCGGTATGCTATCGGAGGGTTGGGACGCGAAAACGGTTACGCATATTCTCGGCTTGCGGGCGTTTTCGAGTCAACTGCTCTGCGAGCAGGTCGTAGGACGCGGACTTCGCCGCGCATCTTACGATTCGGACGATAACGGTATGTTCGCGCCGGAATATGTGAATATCTTTGGTATCCCGTTTACCTTCCTGCCGCATGAATCCAACGAGACGGACGTTCCCCCGCCTAAACCCAAGACGCAGATAGAGCCGCTACCCGAAAAATCCGAATACGAAATCAGCTTTCCAAACGTCATTCGTATTGATCGTATCTTAAAGCCAAAGCTCTATTTGGATTTAGACAATATAGATCGGTTGACGCTGGAAGCCTCGCATACGCGCTTAAGAGCCGATCTCGCGCCGATCGTGGACGGACAGACCGATCTTATGAAATGCGCGGAGATTGATCTGCAAAAACTCGACAAAGAGCTCCGTATGCAGAAAATCGTCTTTGAGACTGCCGGGCAGATTTACGATCTGACGAAAGCCTCCTGGCAAAGCGAGGCGACTAAATTCGCGCTTATCGGGCAGGTCATACGATTAACTGAACGTTACATAACTTCCGACGCGATAACGATTGACCCGCCATTATTCAATACAGACCCGATTCGTCGGCGCATTACTTTGATGATGAATATGAGCAAAATTGTTCAACACATTTGGGGATTTATCAAGCTGGAACATACGGAAAGCCTTATCCCATTGTTTGATCGAAATAGAAAAACGCGAAGCACGGGCGATATGGCGACATGGTACACGAGTAGACCCTGCTCTGCCGTTCAACGTTCGCATATCAGCCATTGCGTTTTTGACAGCGCGTGGGAAGCGACGGAAAGCTACGCGCTTGAAAAAAATCCGAATGTAGCGGCTTGGGTGAAAAACGACCATCTTGGCTTTGAGATCCTATATATCTTTGACGGCGTGGCGCGCAAGTACTACCCCGATTTCATTGTGAAACTAAAAAATGGCAAAACGCTTATCCTTGAAACGAAGGGGCAAAAATCGCGCCAAGCCGATGCAAAACGAAAAGCGTTAGACGAATGGGTTGCCGCCGTCAATCAAGCGGGCGATTACGACGAATGGCTTTGCGATACCTCGTACAACATTGCGGACGTGGACGGAATTATCGCCAAAAACCTGTAGCAAAAGCGTCGGGCAACTGCAACGCGCCGAAAGACGTTGGTTTGTCTATTTCGCGTTGGTCATCGCGGCTGGATCGATAAGTTTATCAAACTCTTTCGCGTCGATAAATCCCAAATCCAGCGCCGCTTGTTTTAGCGTCAAACCCTCTTTATGCGCTTTTTTGGCGATCTGCGCGGCTTTATCATAACCTATTGCGGGCGTTAGCGCGGTTACAAGCATAAGCGAGCCGTCAAGATATTTCGCTATCGCCTCTTTATTCGCCTCTATCCCGATCGCGCAATGTTTGTTAAAGCTGTTCATAGCGTCGCCAAGCAGTCTTACCGATTGCAAAAAGTTATAGATAATCACGGGCTTGAAAACATTCAATTCAAACGCGCCTTGAGCGTTCGCAAACCCGATCGCCGCGTCGTTGCCCATCACCTGCGCGGCTACCATCGTCAGCGCTTCGGCTTGAGTGGGATTGACTTTGCCGGGCATAATAGAGCTGCCAGGCTCGTTCTCGGGGATCGTCAGCTCGCCCAAACCGCATCGCGGTCCCGACGAGAGCCAGCGAATATCGTTGGCGATTTTGGTCAAAGCGCCCGCGAGCGTCTTTAACGCGCCATGCAGATTGGTAAGCGCGTCGTGGCTTGTCAGCGCTTGAAACTTATTGGGCGCGGGCGTAAATCGTTCGCCTGTCAGACCGTTCAACTCCTCGCAAACCGCCTTATCGAAGCCCATCGGAGCGTTCAGTCCCGTACCGACCGCCGTCGCGCCGATCGCAACCTCGCGCGCGAAATCCAGCGCCGATCGTATCTGTTTCGCGCAGGTTTTCAGCGTCGCCGCGTAGCCGGAAAACTCCTGCCCAAGCGTAAGCGGCGTAGCGTCCTGCAAGTGAGTGCGTCCAACCTTGACGATCGGCGCGAATTCGCGCGATTTTGCCTCCAACGTTTTCTGTAAATCCTCGATCGCGGGCAAAAGCAGGCGATTAATTTCAAGAACGGCGGCTATATGCATTGCCGTTGGAAAGGCGTCGTTAGAGCTTTGACTCATATTTACTTCGTCGTTGGGGTGAACCGCGCGCCCGATCAGCCTGCCGACCATAGAAGCGATCGTCTCGTTGAGATTCATATTAGTATGCGTGCCGCTGCCCGTCTGCCAGACGCTTAGCGGAAATTCGTCGTCGAGTTTTCCCGATAAAATCTCCTCGCAGGATTTCGCGATCGCGCTTGACAGCCGCTCGTCCATCTTGCCAAGCCGCCAGTTGGCGATCGCGGCGGCTTTCTTGAGTAGCGCAAACGCGCCGATCAGAGGCTGCGGCATACGTTCCGTTCCGATTTTGAAGTTCTCCAGACTTCGCTGCGTTTGCGCGCCCCAAAGCCTATGGGCGGGAACTTTGATTTCGCCCATCACGTCTTTTTCAAGGCGGTAATCGGAATCAGGCATAAAAACCCTTCTCTTTCAGTTTGTCGATCAGTTTACTGACAGATTGCACCGATCGCCTGAACTCCGCCGTCTCCGCGTCGCTCAGCGTTACCTCGATCACCTTCTCCGCGCCGTTTGCGCCAAGTACGATCGGCACGCCCGTAACGACGTTTTCGTAGCCGTACTCGCCTTCCAGCAATACGGCGCACGGATATATCTGTTTCGCGTCGCGTAAAATTGTCTCGCACATCATCGAGGTGGCAAGCGCGGGCGCGTAATAAGCCGAGCCGCTTTGCAGATAGCCCACAATCTCCGCGCCGGCGTTTTTGGTGCGCCTGACGATTTCGTCTATGTCCGCTTGGCTCAACAGATCGGTGATAGGTACGCCGGCGACGGTGGAGTAGCGATGAAGCGGCACCATATCATCGCCGTGTCCGCCAAGCACGGTGGCGCGAATCTGCCCCGAACCGTAACCGAGTTTTTCATAGATGAAACTCGCCATTCTGCTCGAATCCAGCAATCCCGCCATACCAATCACCTGACGCTTGTCGAATCCCGTCTCTTTAAGAGCTACATAGGTCATAGCGTCAAGCGGATTGGTGATCACAATCACGAACGAGTTGGCGCAGTACTCTTTTATACGTTTACAGATGCCGCTAACGGCTTCGGCGTTGATAAATAGCAGATCGTCGCGGCTCATGCCGGGCTTGCGCGCCGCGCCGGCGGCTATAATAACAATATCGCTGTCGGCAATATCACTATAATTTTCGGCTACTCGCGCAATGGTATGGGCGCGAATCACCGCGGCGGCTTGCGACATATCCAGCGCCTTGCCCCATGCAATATCAGTCTTGGAATCAAGCAGGACTATCTCGTGAACCGTGCCTTGTACCGCAAGAGAGTACGCCACGGTAGAGCCGACGTTGCCAGCCCCGATAATGGATATTTTCTTGCCGCGCATGAATTATGCTCCTAACGATTCGGTTATCTGAATTTTTAGCGATATTTAGATTATGCCACATAGACGATTAGAAGCCGCGACCGGTTTATATTGGTGCGTTATTTCGCAAAGCGGCGGCGAAAATAAAAGCCGACGCGAAAAAGCCAAAATATGCGTCGTCGCGGTGAGCGCAAACAGAGCTAGCGAGAAAAATAACGGCTTTAGATTCGTTAAGCGGGGCTGTCGCTAAAGCGTCCCGTATTCATCAGCTTTTCGTAGCGAACGGCTAATCTTTCGGA
Source organism: Helicobacteraceae bacterium (assembly GCA_031268655.1). Taxonomy (GTDB): domain Bacteria; phylum Campylobacterota; class Campylobacteria; order Campylobacterales; family SZUA-545; genus JAIRNH01. Next base: position 7,439 of record JAIRWX010000051.1, read on the forward strand.
TTTATCCTGCCGTTTAAGAACCGCGACATTGTCCAGAAAGTAACGTTTGATCGCGTCGGCGGCGCCCTTTTTGTCGCGGTGAGCGCCCACGATCGGTTCGGCGATAACGTCGTCGATCAAACCATAGCCAAGCAGAGCGTCGGGGGTGATTTTGAGCGCTTTCGTAGCCGCCTCCGCCTTTTCGGGATCGTTCCATAAAATTGCCGCGCACCCTTCGGGCGATATCACGCTGAAAATCGAATAACTAAGCATAGCCAAACGATCGGCGACTCCCACCGCCAAAGCGCCGCCGCTACCGCCCTCGCCTATCACCACGCTGATCGTAATCGTTTCAATATCGCTTAATTCGTACAAGTTTCTGGCGATCGCCTCGCTTTGTCCGCGCTCCTCCGCGCCCACGCCAGGATACGCTCCCGGCGTATCCACAAGCATCAGAATCGGCAGATCAAACTTCTCGGCAAACTGCGCCGCTCTCAAGGCTTTACGGTAGCCTTCCGGATGCGGCATTCCAAAATTGCGCGCGATTTTTGTTTTCGTGCCGCGCCCTTTTTCTTCGCCGATCGCAACGCAGGCTACGCCGTCAATCTCGCCCGCAAAGCAGACGATCGCCGAATCGTCTCTGAAGCGGCGATCGCCGTGAAGCTCGTACGCATTGTCCAATATCAGTTTGATATAATCAAGCGCGTAGGGACGATCCTGATGGCGCGCAAGCTGTAACTTTTGGTAATCGCTAAGATTGCCGTAGGCTTTTGAAATAGCTTTGTTCAAATTTTTCTCAAAACCTAAAACCGCCTTTTCATCCTTGCGGATTTTGGCGAGCTCAAGCTCCTCCTCGATTGACTTCAGCGGTTTTTCAAAATCCAGATAGAAAGGCAAACTTAGACCCTTTTGAAAATGATTACTCCGTTTGTGCCGCCAAAACCAAAGCTGTTGCTCATCACCGCCTCGATCTTCGCCTCTCTCGCCGTATTTGGAATGTAGTCTAAATCCAGATTGCGTTCCACGTCGCGGTTTTCAAAGTTGATCGTTGGCGGTAAAACTCCTTTTTCAAGCGCGCTGACCGCGATTACCGCCTCGATTCCGCCGGCGCCGCCCAAGCAGTGACCTGTCGCTCCTTTTGTGGAGCTAAGAGGCGGCACGTCGCCTCCAAACACCTTTTTCAGCGCGAGCGTTTCGTACCAATCGTTATAAACGGTGCTTGTGCCGTGCGCGTTTACGTAACCGATTTTTACGCCGCTTGAGTTTTTGTCCGCCATTGTTAACGCGGCTCGCATGGCGCGGTACGCGCCTTCGCCTTCGGGCGCGGGCGTGGTGATGTGATTCGCGTCGCCGCTTTCGCCAAAACCGATCAGCTCGGCGTATATTTTTGCGCCGCGTTTTTTGGCGCGTTCATACTCCTCCAGCACAAGCGCGCCGCCGCCCTCGCCCATAACAAAGCCGTCGCGGTCGCGATCAAACGGACGCGAGGCGCGTTGCGGCGCGTCGTTGCGCGTAGAAAGCGCGCGCATAGCGGCGAAACCGCCCACGCCTACCTCGCAGATCGCCGCTTCCGCCGCGATAGCGAGCATAGCGTCCGCGCCGTCTAGGACGATCGTTTTGTAGGCTTCGCTGACGGCGTGCGTTCCCGCGGTGCAGGCGGTTACGCAGGCGAGATTAGGTCCTTTCAGTTTATGCTCTATGCTGACAAAGCCGCCAAGCATATTGGCAAGCGCGCTTGGAATAAAAAAGGGCGATATGCGTTTTGGACCCTTTGCGCCGCAGACAATCGACTGCTCCTCGATACGCGGCAGACCGCCTATGCCGGCGGCGGAGCTAACGCCAAAACGTTCCGATAGCTCCTCGTCAACGACAAGAGAGCAGTCGTCCATCGCCTCTTTTGCGCACTTCAAACCAAGCTGAATAAAGCGATCGGCTTTTTTAATCTCTTTAGCGTCCATCGCCTCGGAAGGATCGAAATTTTTAACTTCGGCCGCAATCGTAACGCTCAAACGCGAAGGATCAAAGAGCGTAATAGTTTCAACGCCGCATTTGCCGTTAACAATCGCCTCGAACGAACAAGCGCGATCTTTGCCCAGCGCGGTGATCATACCCAGCCCGGTAACGACAACCCGTCTCAAAATAAGCCTTTAGCTCTATTTCTTGATGTTTTCGATGTATTGGATCGCATCGCCCACGGTCTTAATCTTTTCCGCGTCTTCGTCGGGAATCTCGACGTCAAACTTCTCTTCGAGCGCCATCACAAGCTCGACAACGTCGAGGCTGTCCGCGTTTAAGTCCTCGACGAATCTCGCCGACTCTTTCACATCGTCCTCGTGGACGCTCAACTGCTCCGCTACTATCGCTTTAACCTCGTCAAACAACGCCATGTAATCGCTCCTCTTAAAAATTTCGTCGCATTCTACAAAACAGGCTCTTAATGCCGCTCACATATAAAGCCCGCCGTTGATTTTGAGCGTTTCGCCGGTGATATAGGAGGCGTGGTCGCTCAGCAGAAACGCGACCGCGTCGGCGACCTCCGCGGATTCGCCAAAACGTCCAAGCGGAATGGCTTTGAAGTAGCTCTCCTTGATCTCGGGCGTTAGCGAGTTTGTCATATTGGTCGCGATAAAGCCTGGAGCGACCGCGTTAAAACGCACGGAACGTCCGGCGCTCTCTTTTGCAAAACTTTTTGTCAAAGCGATCATGCCGCCTTTGCTCGCCGCGTAGTTGGACTGCCCCGCGTTGCCCGTTTCGCCGACGATCGAAGCGATGTTGACGACCGCGCCAAAACGCGCCTTGCTCATTGTTTTAAGAGCCTCGCGGCAACCGATGAAACAGCTTTTAAGATTTGCGTCGATCACGCGCATAAACTCTTCCGTTTTCATACGAATCGCAAGTTTGTCGCTGGTAACGCCCGCGTTGTTTACCAGATAGCTCAGCTCGCCGTCGCAATCTACGATTGTTTTAATCCCGTCGGTAAACGCCGCTTCGTCCGTCGCGTCAAAACCGATAACGGCGGCTTTGCCGCCTTCGGACTCGATTGCCGCTTTCAGCTCGTCGGCTTCTTTCGCGCCGCTTCTGTAGTTGATCCAAGTTTTTAGCCCGTACGCGGCGAGAGTTTGCGCAATCGCCTTTCCAATACCCCTGCTGGCGCCCGTAACAAGCGCGTTTTTGCCGCTGAATTTCATACGCAAGTCCTTAATGTCAATATAAAGGCGGATCCATTTCGCTTGGAATGTTAAGCCCCATCATTTTCAGTATGGTCGCCGCCGCGTTCGACAAGCCTCCGTTTGAGATCGAATCCACGCCGCTCGCTTTTACAAAGCAGAATACGTCGCCCACCGTGTGGTTGGTCAAAACGGCGCCCGCCGCGTCGCGCATCTCCTCGCAATTGCCGTGATCGGAAACAATCATATAGCAGTAATTCGCTTTATCCGCCGCCGCGATAATTTTGCCGATATTGCGATCAACCGCCTCGACCGCTAGTAGAGCGGCTTCGTAATTGCCCGTATGTCCCACCATATCGCCATTTGCAAAATTGACGACAATAAAATCAAAACCGCCTTCGATCGCCTTTACAACCGCGTCGCCTACGGGATCGGCGCTCATCTCCGGCTGGAGATCGTAGGTCGCCGCTTTGGGAGACGGGATCAAAACTCTCGTTTCGCCTTTAAGCGGCTCCTCGATTCCGCCGTTGAAAAAGAAGGTAACGTGCGCGTATTTTTCGGTCTCGGCGACGTGAAACTGCTTGAGCCTCGCTTTGGCGATTACCTCGCACAATGTGTTTTTAGGGTTGTCTTTAGGAAAAAGTATGGGAAATTTGAACGCGTGATTGTATTCGGTCATCGTAGCGACGAAAACGTCTCTTTTTTCTACGTCGATTGGTCTGAAATCAGGATCGCCGATCAGTTGCGCGATCTCGCGCATACGATCGCTGCGAAAGTTAAGAAACAGCGCCGCGTCGCCGTCGCGCATGCCGTCGTAGCACGGCGAGGCGATCGGCTCGATGAATTCGTCCGCGATCCCGACGGCGTGTTGTTCGGCGATATGCTGTTCCGCGGACAGACGCGCCGATCGAGGCAAGCCGAGCGCGATCGCGTCGTAAGCGCGTTTTACGCGCTCCCAGCGGTTGTCGCGATCCATTCCGTAGTATCGCCCGCCAATGCTGGCTAAAACTACATGATCGCTTAAAATTGGCTTTAGATCGTTTAGGTATAGCGGCGAAGAGGTGGGCGAAACGTCGCGTCCGTCGGTGAACATATGCAGAAACGCCGTTTTTCCCGCCTCCTCGGCAAGACGCGCCGCGCCCATAATGTGATCGATATGCGAATGCACGCCTCCGTCGCTTAACAGCCCAATCAGATGAACGCGATCGCCGCGTTCGAGCAGATCGTTGAACGCTTTGTTTTGCGTCAGCGCGGATTCGTCGATCGCTTTGGATATTTTGACCAGGTCCTGATACAAAACCCGTCCGGACCCAAGCGTCAAATGTCCCACCTCGCTGTTGCCCATCTGTCCCTGCGGCAGACCGACCGTTAGCCCGTGCGTGGTCAGAAGCGAATGCGGCGTTTCGGCAAACAGCTTGTCGTACGTCGGCTTTCTCGCGTTCTCAAACGCGTTGTAAGGACCTTTTGGCTTGTCGCCAATCCCGTCGGTAATGATCAAAATCGTTTTTTTAATTTTTCTTCTGGTACTCATTTTCACTCCGCCTTTCGCGTAAACCGCGATATAGGAGCAATATAATATAATCGCCGCCTTAAATCAGACTTAGGTTTTTGTATGCTTTACTTCTTTTCGGAGTGGCTTCCTTTCAATCTTTTTTCATACATTACGGTCAGAGCTGGAGCGGCTTTCTGCGCGGCGTTCGCGCTCGCGCTGTGGCTTTTTCCGCGTTTTATTATCTGGGCAAAACGCCAAGGCGCCACGCAACCGATATTCGCGCACGCGCCCGGAGGACACAAAAGCAAACAAAACACGCCGACTATGGGCGGCGCGGTCTTTTCCGCCTGCGCGCTGATCGCCACCTTTCTTAGCGTCAATCTGGGCAACGTTTTCGCGTGGGGCGCGATCTTAACCATAACGCTGTTCAGCGCGATCGGCGCGATTGACGACATAGGAAAAATCTACCACAAGCAAAACGACAGAGGACTTTCGGTTAAACCAAAATTTATCTTGCAGATTGCCGCCGCCGCGATCATATCGGCGGCGCTGCTGTTCGCGAGCAATCTCAACACGTTGCTTTACCTGCCGTTTATCAAAGAACCGATCGTCGATTTGGGATTGTATATGGCGCTTTTTTGGACGTTTGTCTTCGTAAGCGCGAGCAACGCGGTTAATATCACCGACGGGCTGGACGGGCTGGCGGCTGCGCCTAGCGCGTTTGCGATCGCCACCCTGACCGTGTTTGCGTATATATCGGGACACGCGCAGATGAGCCAGTCGCTTTTGCTGCCAAGCATATCGGGCGTGGGCGAAACGGCGGTAATCGCCTCCGCTATGCTTGGCGCGTTGCTTGGCTTTTTGTGGTTCAACGCCAATCCCGCGGAAGTTTTTATGGGCGATAGCGGCAGTCTTACGATCGGCGCGTTTATCGCCTATCTCGCCATCGTCTCCAAAACCGAGGCGCTGCTTTTGCTGATCGGCTTTATATTTGTCGTGGAGACCGCCTCGGTTATTTTGCAGGTGGGCAGTTACAAGCTCAGGCGGCGAAGGATATTTCTGATGGCGCCGCTTCATCATCATTTCGAGTTGAAACGTTGGGCGGAGAACAAAATTATCGTGCGGTTCTGGATTATCGCGCTGCTATCCAATGTACTGGCGCTAATTACGATCAAAATCAGGTGAACGTATGCGAATGACGCTCTTTGGCTACGGCAAGACGACTGCGGCGATCGCGGAGCGATTTGGCGACTGCGATATTTTTGACGATAAGTTTGAGCGCGAGGAGCGGTTTGGCGCAAACAAATTGCTGCCTATGAATCGTTTTGATCCGCAACGCTCGACGATGGAGGTCGTCTCTCCGGGCATACCGCCAAACCACCCGCAGATTAAAATGGCTAAAAACCTGATCAGCGAATACGATCTGTTCGCGGAGAGCTCGCCTTTTTCGATCTGGATCAGCGGCGCAAACGGCAAGACGACGACGACGGAGATGATCGGGCGACTGCTCAAACGCAGAGGCGCGATCGCGGGCGGCAATATCGGATCGCCGCTCGCGGCGCTGGATATGCAAGCGAGTATATGGGCGCTTGAGACCAGCAGTTTCACGCTTCACTACACGACCAGAGCGCGTCCTAACATCTACGCGCTTTTGCCGATCACGCCCGATCATATCGCATGGCACGGGAGTTTCGAGGCGTACGAAGCCGCGAAGCTAAAGCCGCTGAAATGGCTTGCGGAGGGCGAATTGGCGATTATCCCCGCAAAATATAGAGATATTACGACGAAGGCTTTTGCCTGCTATTATGAAACCAACGAAGATATAGCCGAATTTTTCGATCTGGATATTGAAAAAATCAGGTTCAAAGGCTGCTTTTTACAAGACGCTCTGATCGCGCTCGGAATCGCCAAGGCGCTGTTTAACGAAACCGAATACGATCTGTTAAACGGATTTGTTCTGGATCCGCACAAAATCGAAGAGTTCAAAGACGGGCGCGGGCGACTGTGGATCGACGATTCAAAAGCGACGAATCTCGACGCGGTTTTACAGGCTTTGGAGATTTACAAAGATCGCCGCGTTCATCTGATACTTGGCGGCGACGATAAAGGCGCGGATTTAACGTCGCTTTTTACGCGCCTGGCAAATCTGAACGTTACGATCTACGCGATCGGCGCTAATCGCGATCTGCTTATGCAAATGGCGAGCGATCGCAAAATCGACGCGGTTTTATGCGGTTTTCTCGACGTCGCCGTCGCCAAGATATCCGATCGGTTGAGTTTGAAAGAGGTCGCGTTGCTATCCCCCGCCGCCGCGAGTTTGGATCAGTTTAGCGGCTATAAGGAACGAGGAGAAAAATTCAAATCGCTGGTTGGCGCGCTGTAGTCGCGCTTGTTAAATTTTTAAGTTCGCTCAAGTTACAATTATAGTTTTGTTAAGGAGATTTTAAGCGCCAACTCAACTCAACGTCAACTTCGGATTTGGCAAAGAATATCAGGCAAAAAGGAGAAGCCGTTCTGTCGCCGACTCCGTCCTGCGATAAATGCCGAATAAGCATAGAAATAACCAATATCTGTAATCACAAATGCGTATTCTGCCCAAGCGCCCGCTTAACAAGAAAACGGCGCTTTATTGACGAAGATTTATGCTATAGAATCATAAAAGAGGGCTATGATCTCGGCGTTAGAGAAATTACTTTTCACATGTTAGGCGAGCCGTTCTTAAATAAAAATTTGGCAAACTACATACGCGCGGCTAAATCAATCGGCTATTCGTATGTTTACGAAACTACTAACGGCGCTTTGGCGACTCCTGATAAATTACGCGACGTTTTTTCCGCCGGTCTCGACAGCGTCAAATTTTCTATAAACGCCTCTACAAGAGAGAGCTATTTGTCGACGCACGGCAAAGACGACTTCGAGATCGTTAAAAAGCATATTGCCTATTGCCGCGAGTATAGAGAAAATAGCGGTAAGCGATTCAATATATTTGTCTCATATGTAGCTACAAGTCAAACTATCGACGACGCGAAACAGTTCAAAAACGAGTTTTCCAACTACGCCGATAGCGTCGCGTTTTACGCGGCGACGGCTAGAAGCGGAGTCGCGTCGGGTAATCAATTACCGATAAACCGCGACGAAAATAGATCATGTATGCAGCCGTTCAACGCTATTTGCGTTTCGTGCGAAGGTATTTTAACGCCGTGTTGTATAGATCCGCATTTGGAGTTAGCTATGGACGATCTTCATAACATTTCGCTGAAAGACGCTTGGTACTCAAGCAAAATGACAAAGTTCAGACAAATGCATATAGATAAAAAACTTGACGGATCGCATTGCGAAAAATGTCTAAGAGACGGATCGAATTGGCTGCAATTGCTAGACCTGTAACCCGCCTTAAGCGTCGCCAAGAAGCGCATTCTTCCGCTGTATTTAGCTTATGAAAACCCGTTTTGCTCCGCAAGCTAATTGAACGCTCTGTAGAATACGCGCGCAATTCAGGCAAGGAGCGCGAGTGGATCACGGCATGCATAACGCAATAAGCGAGATGGCGGGCATGAATTTTTCGTTGATCGGGGTCGTAATCTTCGGATTAAGCGCCTCTTTTGGACACTGTATTGGAATGTGTTCGCCGATTGTCGTCGCGTACGCGAGCGTAAAGCTGAACGGCGCGGGGAAGTTACGGCAGATCTCGGCGCATCTGCTCTACGCGCTGGGACGGATAAGCGTCTATGTTTTGCTTGGTCTGATTTTTGGGCTGCTGGGCGAGCTTTTTACGCCGTCGCCAACCGCAAAATCAATATTTTTGCTGGCGTTAAGCGCGGCGATGATAGCGATCGGTCTCGCGCTGTTTTTTAGATCGTCGCGGCTGTTTTTAGCGCTTGAAAACGGCGCGCTAATCAGATCGGAGCGTTACAAGCGGACTTTCGGCGCGCTGTTTGGCTCGAAGAATATGGCGAGTTTTTACGCGATCGGCGCGCTAAACGGGCTGTTGCCATGCGGCATGGTTTACGCGGCGCTGGCTATGGCTCTTAGCGCTTCAAGCGCGATCAAAACGGCGGGCGCGATGGCGGCTTTCGGTCTCGCAACCGCTCCGTCGTTGTTTGCGTTCGGGTTGTTGGCGGGCGCGATGGCAAACTCGCAATTGCGGGGAATTCTCTCGAAGGCCGCGGCTCTGTTTGTGATTGTTATGGGTTTTTGGACGCTTTATCGCGCTTTAACCGCGCTGATCGTATAGCGGCGCAATGTAAAGCTACGATTTTTACGAAAGTATAAACAAATGGAAGATTCAACTAAAAAAAACATTCGCGCCGTTAATAACAAGCCTGATATAAGCTATCCGTGCGAGTGGAGCTATCACCTGATCGGGCGCGACGAAAGCGCGATCAAAGAGGCGGTCAAACAGACTATTAGCGATAAAGATTACGCGCTAGACAACTCCCGCCAAAGCTCTAAGGGCAGTTTCGTCAGTATGAAACTGATCGTAATAGTAGCCGACGAAAATGAACGGCTTAATCTGTTTGACTCGCTAAGATTGCGCAAAGCGATCTTGCGTATTTTATAACGCCTTTGCGAGGCATAGCAATTTTCTGATTATATTAAACAATTAACAGCGCGTTTTTATATAATCAGCATCGCGTCTCCGTAGCTGTAAAACCGGTAATTGCTTTTGATAGCGAGCGCGTACAGCTCTTTTGTTTTTTCAATACCTATAAGCGAGCATACCAGCATAAACAGCGTCGATCTAGGCAAATGAAAATTGGTCATTAGCGCGGCAAGTCGGCGAGGCGGGTTACGCGGATATAAAAACAGATCGCATTCGCCGCCAGCCATTCTTGTTCGATCGTAATATTCTATCGCTCTAGCGACGGTTGTGCCAATCGCTATAAGCGGCGTTTTTGAATCGATTAGCGCTTGCGCGACCGGCGGGATCGAGTAACTTTCAGCGTGCATTTTGTGATCGCGTATGTCGTCTGTTTCTACCGCCTTAAAAGTGCCAAGCCCGACATGAAGCGTGATTTCCGTCCATCTGTAACGCGATCTGACGCGCTCTAAAAGGGGCGGATCAAAATGCAAGGAGGCGGTCGGCGCGGCGACGCTGCCCGGCGTTTTGGCGAAACAGCTCTGATAACGTTTGTCGTCGTCAGCGTCCGCGGCGCGTTTGATATAGGGCGGCAAAGGCGTTTTGCCGATCCGATCCGCGATTATCAGCAGTCTTGAAAAACCGATCGTCTCGTTCGCCTCAAAAAATCTGACAAGCCGTTCGCCGCCGCCGTTTAGACTTAACGTTTCAGCGCTCAGGTCGCGATCGAAAATTAGCCGCGTTCCTTCGCCGACTTTGCCTTTTATTAGCGCTAAAACTCCTTCTTTCGTCTCTTTGATTATCAGCAGCTCAATTTTGCCGCCGCTTAGTTTTTTGCCAAACAGCCGCGCTTTGATTACTTTCGCGTCGTTAAAAATAACCGCGTAATCGGTCGGCAGAAAATCGCACAGATCGCTAACGATCGCGTGATCGACGCGATCTCTTTTGCGATCATAAACCAGCATTTTCGCGCCTGATCGCGGCTTGGTCGGTTGTTGCGCGATCATACTTCCGGGCAGATGATAATCGTAATCAGACAGCAAAACGCTCAAACGTTTTGCTCCTTGGAGGACGGATTAACCATCTTGACGATCAAAATCGAAACGGCGTATAATAAAATCATCGGGATCGCCATCAGAAACTGCGTTAATACGTCTGGCGGCGTTAAGATGGCGGCAACTATAAATATAATCACGATCGCATAGCGAAAAAAAGCCTTGAGCGAATTATCGTCAATCAGCCCAATTTTAGCTAAGAAAAAACAGACCACCGGCAGTTCAAAAGAGAGTCCAAAACCAAATATCAGTTTAAGAAAAAAGCTAAGATATTCGCCTATGCTGATCATAGAGGTTACAATGCCTTCGCCAAAATTAACCAGATACTTAAAGCCGTATGGAAACACCGCATAGTAGGCAAACGCCGAGCCGAGTAAAAACATAATGGTAGCGCAGATTACAAACGGCGCGGCGAAACGCTTTTCGCTGGCGTAAAGACCCGGCGCGACAAACGCCCAAATCTGATAAAAAATAATCGGCAAGCTGATTAAGAGCGCGGCAAAAAAGCTGACGACAACCGCCGTGAAAAACTGCTCGCCCATTTTATACGCAATCACGTCGCCGCCTTGACCAAGCGCCTCCTTAAGCGGCTGGCTGATCCACGCCAAAATAGGCTCCCAAAAGGCGAAACAAACAGAAAACACGATAAAAAGCGCGGCTATAATTTTGATAAGACGATTTCTTAGCTCGGCTATGTGAGGCTTAAGGTCTTCAAGCACGTTTAATCTCGTCTTCGGTTTTTTTAACGTTTGTCGTCAAATCGCTAAACAGATCGCGCGCCTCTCTGGAAGTTTCGTTTAATTTCGGCGTTTCAAGCGCTTTGACGCTCTCTTTGGTCAATTTTTCTTTGTATTCAAGCGCTTCCGATTTTAGCTCGTTAAGGTTAATCTCCTGTTCAAAAGCGGTTTTCGCCTCCGTCAGATGTTTTTTGACGACGCGAAAAAATTTAGCCGTTTTCATCATCGTCTCAGGCAATTTATCCGGACCCAAAAAGACAATCGCCACAACGGCTATCAGCAAAAGCTCGCCAAGACCTATTCCAAACATCTGTATCCTTATCGGTAATACTTTGCCGCGCATACGTCGGCGCAATTGTAAACGCGCAAATATTACGCTACTCGATAAACCGCTTTGTTATGTCCGCGTAGCAATCCGCGCGGCGATCTCGCAAAAACGGCCATATTCTGCGTACCGTTTCCGTGCGATGAAAGTCCAGATCGGCGTACAGAATAGTCTCGTTTTGATCCGCTTTGGCTAAAAATTCGCCCTGCGCTCCGCATATAAAACTAGCGCCCCAGAAATCAATTCCGTCGCCTTCGCCATTTTGTCCCTTTTCGTATCCGACGCGATTTGCCGCGATCGTCGGCAGAGCGTTCGCCGCCGCGTGCGATCGCTGGATTATTCGCCAAGCGTCGAGTTGCCTTAACTTCTCGTCGTCCGAGTCTTCCGCGTTCCATCCGATCGCCGTCGGGTATATCAAAATATCGGCGTTAGATAGCGCCATCAGCCTCGCCGCCTCAGGAAACCACTGATCCCAGCAAACTAAAACGCCCAGCCGCCCAACGCCGGTTTCAATAGGCTTGAAACCGAGATCGCCGGGCGCAAAATAAAACTTCTCGTAAAAACTCGGATCGTCCGGAATATGCATTTTACGATATTTTCCGGCAACGTTTCCGTCAAAGTCTATAGCGACCGCCGTATTATGATAAAGCCCTTTCGCTCGTTTTTCAAACAGCGACAAGACCAATACTACGCCAAGCCTCTTGGCGATAGCGCCAAAATACTCCGTCGATTTGCCCGGAATCGTCTCTGCCAACTCAAAAAAGGCGGGATTTTCGCTCTGACAGAAATAAAGCGAGTTGTGCAGTTCGCTCAAAACGATAAGCTTCGCGCCGTTTTTCGCCGCCTCTTCAACGCGCTTTGCCGATCGCGCCATATTTTCCCGAACGTTTGCCGTAAACGATTGCTGTATTAAAGCCGCCTTCATAGCCGTCATTATAAGCAATCCCTCTTTTGATAAAATCGCGTCGCATTATGGGGGTCGTTGATGTCGTTGGGAAATAACTACAATCCTAAAAATATAGAGAGCGGGTTATACGAAGAGTGGGAAAAGGCGGACTTTTTCAAGTCGAATAAGGGCGGCAAGCCTTTCACTATTATGATGCCGCCGCCAAACGTAACCGGCAGTCTGCATATCGGGCATGCGCTAAATCATACTTTGCAGGACATTATCGTCCGCTATAAGCGAATGGACGGCTACGACGTTTTATGGCAGCCGGGGCTTGATCACGCCGGAATCGCCACGCAAAATATAGTCGAAAAGCGGTTGCTTGCCGAAGGCGTCAAAAAAGAGGATATAGGACGCGAGGAATTTATTCTTAAAACGTGGGATTGGAAAAATCAAAGCGGCGGCGCGATCATAAGCCAACTGCGACGGCTTGGAACAAGCCCCGATTGGTCGCGCGAGCGTTTTACGATGGACGACGGCTTGCGGCGGGCGGTAAAACAGGCGTTTGTCAGGCTCTACGACGAAGGGCTGATCGTGCAGGGCGACTATATGGTCAATTGGTGTACGCACGACGGCGCGTTAAGCGATATCGAGGTCGAACATGAGGAGGTCGAGGGCGCGCTCTATCATATTCGCTACCCCTTATCCGACGGCGACGGGGCGATCGTGGTGGCGACTACGCGCCCGGAGACTTTTTTCGGCGACGTCGCCGTGATGACGCACCCATGCGACGAGCGCTATAAACATCTCGTTGGCAAAAGCGTTAAGCTGCCGCTAATCAACCGCGAGATCGGCGTTATCGCCGACGATTGCGTGGATATGAGTTTCGGCTCCGGCGCGGTCAAGGTTACGCCCGCGCACGATCAGAACGACTACGAGGTCGGCAAGCGGCGCGGTTTGGAGTTTATAACGATTTTTGACGAGGCGGGAATGTTAAACGAAATGTGCGGCGAGTTTGAAGGGCTCGAGCGGCTACAGGCGCGCCCAAAAATCGTAGAGGCTTTGCGCCAAGGCGGTTTTATCGAAAAGATCGAAAAACATACCCATCAGGTCGGACGCTGCTATCGCTGCCATAACATCGTGGAGCCCTATATATCAAAGCAGTGGTTTGTGAAAAAAGAGATCGCCGTCGAAGCGATAAAAAGAGTGAACGACGGCGAAACGAAATTTATTCCGTCGCAGTGGAAAAACAACTTTGACGCATGGATGAGCGAATTGCGAGACTGGTGCATATCGCGTCAATTGTGGTGGGGGCACCGCATTCCGGTGTTCTACTGCTCGGAGTGCCGCAACAAATGGGCGACGATCGAAGACGATCCGCCGCGCTGTCCCAGATGTCATTCGCTCGGCATAGTTCAAGATCCCGACGTGCTGGACACATGGTTTAGTTCTGGTCTTTGGGCGATCGGCACGCTGGGCTGGGGCAACGAGAACGACAAAAAAGTCGAGCCGAACGATCTGTCCAACCGATCGCCCAACGATCTGTTGATCACAGGCTTTGATATTCTATTTTTCTGGGTGGCGCGAATGCTGATGATGGGCGTTCGTCTGACGGGTAAAACGCCGTTTAGGGAGGTCTATCTGCACGCGCTGGTGCGCGACGAAAACGGGCGAAAGATGAGCAAATCCAAAGGCAACGTGATCGATCCGATCGAGACGATCGAATTGTACGGCGCGGACACCCTGCGCTTCACGCTTGCCGCGCTGTGCGCGCAAGGACGCGATATCAGACTGTCGCGCAAGATTCTCGAAACCTACAAACATTTCGCGAACAAGATATACAACGCGGCGAAATACCTTTTACTGAAACGCGACCTGTACGCCGAGCTAGACGAAATAACAATCGAAACCGAGCTGGGGCGGTATATGAACAGCCGCCTTAATGCCGCGATCGCCGAAATACGCGGCGATCTGGACGGCTATCGCTTCAACGACGCGGCGGTCGCGCTCTACAGATTTATCTGGACGGAGTTTTGCGATTGGGGCGTAGAGTTGAGCAAAGCGGACGAACGAAGCGTGGGCGAGATCGGCGCGGTATTTATCGAAGCGCTGAAACTGCTCTCGCCGTTTATGCCGTTTTTATCCGACAGGCTGTACAGAGCGCTTTGCAAAAAAAGCACGAGCGTTACAGTCGCGCCTTTTCCCAAAGTCGCCAAGCGCGATTTGGAGATCGAAGAGAGTTTTAACGTCGCAATCGAGGCGATCGCGTCGATCAGAAGAGCTAAGGCTTTGATTGATCAAGCCAACAAGCCAATCGAAAAAGCCTATGTGCGGCTGTATAAAAACGTCGCCCTGCCGCCGACTCGCTTCATCGAGAAACTTGCGCGAGCGAATAAGGTGGAAATTACGGACAAAAAGCAAAGCGGCGCGAGCGATATTAGCGAAAATCTTGAGACCACGATTCTGATCGAAAATTTTGATCTCTCTTCGCTGATTATCCGCCTGCGGGCGCAAAAAGAGAAAATCATAAAAGAGCGGGATAAACTGCAGGGCTTGCTAAACAACGTCGATTTCATCGCTAACGCGCCGCTGCAAACGCGGGAGAAAAACCGCGCCGCCTTGGCGGAGGTTGTGAAAATACTCGAAGAGCTGGACGCAAGATTGAAGGCGCTAAGTTAAACGCCTTCAACGTTCGCGTTCACCAAAGAGGCGGTCTCAGACCGCTTCTTTGAGTTTTTTGCCTACTTTGAAAGCGACCGCCTTTTTAGAGGGGATCTTGATCTCTTGCTTTGTTTTGGGATTGATACCCGTTCTAGCCGCGCGGGTGCGGACCTCAAAAGAGCCGAAACCGACAAACTGAACGGAATCGCCCTTAGAAAGGGTCGATAGGATTGTTTCAAGCGTCGCGTTAAGCGCTTTCTCAGCGTCGGCTTTGCTAAGTTTAGACGCTTCCGCGACTTTTGCTACAAACTCTGGCTTGGTCAATGTTTTGCCTGCCATTGATGATCCTTGAATTGAGATATGGACGGCAAGATTGTAATGATAATTTCTTAAATAAACCGCGCAAGGCGGCTTTTTTGCTAAAATTTCTCGACGACAGCGGTTAAATTAAAAATTTTACTTAATGTTGCGGCTTTATAAACGATAATTAAGGAAGTCAAATGATCAAAGTTACGAGAGCGATCGGGCGATAGTAATGGCTCGAACAGAATCCCGCGCGGCGAGAACGAAGGCGGCGAGCGTCGATCGCGTTTCAAAACTTAGCCGCGCGGTACTTGCCCTGGTTGCAATAGCCGTTATTTTGCAGATCGCGCCCGCGTATATCTATTGGTTCGGCGATATTAGCTCGCTCAAAATATACGAAGCGGCGACCGAGAAGCGCTATATCGATCAGGGCGGCGCGCCGGAGCCGATCGAGAGCAAAATCGTCAAGCCGATCGCCTATCTAAACGCGCCGCAACTGAAGGATTTGAACTCGTCGGAACGAAAAAAACGCTTTATAGAGACGATTTTGCCGTCGATTTTGATAGTTAAACACAAGCGCGAGCAGGAGAGGCTGTTGGCGATCGCTATTGCGGGTAAATTTTATCCGACCCGTTTGGAACGACGGTTCATGCGCGATTTGTTTGAAGGTTATCGCGTAAAAAACATAGACGATCTGTCGCTGAAAATGCTAACTCATCCAAACAGCGTCGCTATAGCGCAAGCGGCGTTAGAGAGCGCGTGGGGAACTTCAAACGTATTTCTTGAAACCAACAATATGTTTGGCGTGTGGTCGTTTAACATCAACGAACCGCGCCATATGATAGTCGTTCGCGGCAATAAGCGCCAGATTTTTTTCAGGCGCTATGATAGTATCTATAGCTCGATTGAGGACTATTTTAAGGTCGTGGCGATCGGCAAAGCGTTTGAAGGGTTTCGCAAGGCGCGCGCGGAGAGCAACGATTCTATCAATCTGGTCGGCTTCCTTGAGGCGTATTCCGTGCAACGCAAAGAGTATGTCAGAAAATTGCGCTATGTTATTGAAAGCAACGATCTGACAAGATTTGACGACTATTCGCTCGACAAGGAGAGCTTGTTTTTGAAGGCGGCGTTATGAACTTGCAACTAATATTGAACGAAGTCGCCGACGAAGTTAGAAATTCGCTCGGCAAAGGCGGCGTGGCAAACTATATTCCCGCCCTCGCCATAGCCGATCCGACCAAATTCGCTATGGCGATCGCCACCGTCGAAGGCGAAATTTACGGCGTAGGCGACTACGGAGAGCGATTTTCAATTCAAAGCGTTTCTAAAATTTTCGCGTTGACGCAAGCCTTTGGGATACTCGGCTCCGATCTGTGGCGCAGAGTCGAACGCGAAAACGCCGGCAGCGAGTTTAATTCGCTACTGCTTTTAGAGCTTGGCGGCGGGATACCAAGAAATCCGTTGACAAACGCCGGCGCGCTTGTTACGACGGATATTATTCTGACTGAAAAAGGCAAAGAGGCTAAAGCGGCGGTGTTGGAATTTTTGCGCGAAAGAAGCGACAATCCCGCGATCGGCTTTAACGAAGAGATCGCGCAACTTGAGATTGAACATGGGCATCGCACAAAAGCGTTAGCCCATCTGATCGCCAGCTTCAAGAATCTTGAAAACCACCCGCAAACCGTCGCTATGCTCTATTTTTATCAGTGCGCTATGGAGGCTTCCTGCGTTGATCTGGCGCGATCGCTGTTGTTTTTGGCGAACAAAGGCGAGTGTCCCGTCAGTAAAAAGCGCGTGATCAGCGCTTCGCAGGCAAAACGGATCAATTCCATTTTACTCACCTGCGGACATTATGACGTTTCGGGAGATTTCGCCTTCAAGGTCGGTTTGCCGGGCAAAAGTTGCGTAAGCGGCGCGATCGTCGTCGTCGTCCCTGGAAAAATGGCGATCGCCGCGTGGTCGCCCGCGCTGAATAAAGACGGCGTGTCGCTTGCCGCAAGCGAAGCGCTGGAAATTTTCGCGCAAAAAAGCGGCTTATCGATATTTTAATAAACAAAATTTGGGGCGTTACGGCGCGAAAATACATCGGCGGCGGCGATTGTGTTGCAATTCGTCCCGCTAGCGTAATAACAGTAGACGATAGATTGATTTATAAAATCAACAGAAGCGGCGGAATCGACAGAAAACCGCCTGATTTCTACCCCTGCAACATCGAAGCGCCGAGCAAATTGGCTTTGTCGCCAAGCCGCGTTAGTTCTACCGTTACGGCGGATCTAAATGCGTTGTTTGCCGCCGCTCTGGCGCGCGCTAAAACGCTCTTTTCGGATACCGCCACGCCGCCGCCAAGAACGATTGCTTGCGGATTAAAAAGCGCGGCGCTCGTCCGAACGGCGCGATCAACGCCGCGATAGAACCGCGACGCTACCTCCTTCGCCTTCGGCTCGTTCGACGCGTTAAGCTCGCTTAACGTCCGCTCTTGCAAGCCGTAATAGTCGCGCCATTTTCTTAACGCCGTTCCGCTCGCGCTGGATTCCAAACAATCCTCGCCGCCGCAACCGCATAAAAACGGCGTTTTTTCAAACGGAATATGCCCTATTTCGCCCGCGTTGTTATTCGCGCCGCGAATCAGTACGCCGTTTTCAATATACGCGCCGCCGATACCCGTACCGATATAGAGCGTAAATAGCGCCGAAACCTGCGATCTGTCGGCGGCTTCGGCTAAAGCGGCGCATTTAAGATCGTTGTCGATCGCGCCGTTTATGGAAAAACGCCGCCTTGTCCATTCGGTAAAATCCGCGCCCTTTAGCTCGCCCAAATCAATATTTGGCGCGGAGGAAATTTTGTTGTCCGTCGTTTGTCCCGCGAAACTAACGCCGATAAAACCGATCGGATATTTGGCGATTGTCTCCGCGATCAGCGATTTAAGCTCCGTTTGCAGATCGCCCTGAATCAAGCGATCGTCAATCGAGACAAACCCGCCGCGATCGTCCAAAACGCCGCGCTTCAGCCGCGTAGCGCCAATATCGAAAACGAGCTTCATTCAGTTCCAGACGTTGAAATGCGCGTCCCGAAACGCCGAATCCCTGCTCTCAAGCTCGCTCAAACAGCCTTCGTCGATCGCGCCGTCAACCATCGAAAGCAGTTTATTGAAATTGGCTATATGCGTTTTCGTGCGTTTAAGCGCGTATTCTACCGCCGTACCAGCGGTAATCAGAAAGGCCCAATCGCTCGCCTGCGCCAGCAACAGTTCGCGGCTCATCTGATCCAGCAGTCTGCAAATAAGCGGGCTTGTCTCGCGCTCAAAACGCGCCGCAAGCTCGCTCATAGTATCCGCCATTTTGTGCAGGTGTTGGTATATCCAGTCGTTATGCGGATTGATCCAGACGTCAAAGTAGCCGTCTTTGCCCCAGCTTGACGGGCTTGGATGTATCATCTGGTTTGTTTGATAGATTTCAAGATATCCGCTAGGCGTAATAGGCTCGATCTCCCTATGCTCGTCGATCGTCTTGAAAAGGCGGTAAATAAAATCGGGGCCCTCAAACCACCAATGCCCAAACAGCTCCGCGTCATAAGGCGAAACAATGATTGGCGGACGATCCATAAACGCCGAAAGATGTTCGATCTGCTTCACGCGGTTAAAGTGAAAGTTCTCCGCGTGTTCTTTAGCCTTCGCGGCGGCTACGCTTGGCGCATAGACCTCTTTATATTCGCCGCCGCCCGTAATGCGATGGTATTTCAACCCCGTAAATACCCGCGTTCCATCCGGACAGATATACGGCTTAATATATTCGTAATCAAGATCGTAACCTATGTCGCGGTAAAAATCGCGGTAATCCACATCGCCGGGGTAGCCGCTAACGCTGCTCCACACCTGCCGAGAACTTTCGGGATCGCGTCCGAACGCCGCCACGCCGCTTGGCGTAAAAATCGGAGCGTACAGACCAAATCGCGGAGTGGGACGACCGTATATCAATCCGTGCGATTCCAAATAAAAAAACTCTATGCCGACCTCGGCGAGAAGTTTATCCACTCCTTCGTAGTAAGCGCATTCGGGCAGCCAGATTCCTCTGGGTTTTACGCCAAAGAGCTTTTCGTGCGTCTGAACCGCCACGCGAAGCTGTACGCGCACCGCCTGTTCGTTGACGCTTAACAGCGGCAGAAATCCGTGCGTCGCGGCGCAGGTGATAATCTCGATCATACCCGCGCGCATAAACTTGCGATACCCGTTTAACGCATTGCCGCCAAGATTGTCGATAAAAAAACGTCTTATATTTTCCAACCGATCGCGGTAAAAGTACGCCACGTCCCGATAAACGACGTCGTTTTCAAGCCGATCGCACTCTTTGCGGCTTAACTCGATCAACTTGTCTAGGTGCGCGGCAAACTTCTCGCGCAAAGTAAAATCCGCCAGCATTTCGCACAACGTCGGCGTCAGCGAAACGGTTATGCGCGTCTTTACGCCCTCGTTTTGGAGTCGTTCAAGATTCATTAAAAGCGGCAGATAACTCTCTATAATCGCCTCAAACAGCCAATGTTCCTCGAGAAAGTACTCGTGATCAGGGTGCTTTACAAACGGCAGGTGCGAATGAAGCGTTAAGGCGAAATAGCCCTTCATCTATCTCCCTTTGACGACGCGGAGTTGAAAAGCCGCCAACCGGAGGAGGTTTCGCCGGAACTAAAACTTGAAAACGGATTTAACGACATATCGCCGATACGCGCTTTTAGCCTCTCCTCCCGTACGACAATATCCAGACTCGACGGATTGACGAGCGCGTCCGGCGCCTCAAATTCGCTTGCGCGGGATTCCAGCTTCTGGCGATCGCCGTTTTTGGTCATCCAGATCTCCCAAGGACTTGAATGCATTCCCGAAGAGGGCGTGGATATGCGATTAGATGTTAAAATTTTGCGTTCGCCGTTTTCGTCGGAGACATACATCTCCGCTTCCATCTCCAACGTGTTTGGCGCGTGATAAGCGTAATAGTTGCCCTTTGGAACGCGGACATAGACGCTCTCCACCTCTTGCCTTCTATCGTTTACGATGTAATATAAGCGAATAATCAAATTTGCGTTATTTTCGCGCGTAGCTATTTTGCGTTCCAAAACTTCGTCCGCGATCTCCCAGTAAAAATGCTGCGTTTCAGAGTTTACGGGCAATAAAACGAGTCTGTTTTCGTAATAGCGATCCGCGATAGGCGCGTCGTTTGAATCCGCCGACTGCGCGGCGGTTACGGCTGCGTCGCCTCCGCTTGATACGGACAATCGATCAAACTTAATCAGCGGATTGTTGTTTTCGCTCATATCTATTTCCTTTCCTTAAGTTTATATGATAATATCTTTCAAATACGACGCGTAGGTCTCCGGCGCGATCGGATTGATTCTGCAACCGCTTGCAAGTTCAAAGCCGCCGCTCGCCCTCGATCGCGGAAGCAATTCGATATGCCAATGAAAAAACCGATCTATATGATGAAAATAATCTGCTTTATAGTGGTCGCGTTTGGGCGGCTCGGTGAAAAGCAGCAGATTCATATCGGGATTTTCCAAAGCGATTCCAAGCCGTTTAGCGCACCATTCCAGCGTCTCGCCAAGATCGCTTAGCGAGTCCTTGGTCAGCAAAGTAAAAGAGCTGTTATGTACGTTTGGAGCGATCCACGCCTCAAATTCAAAGCGAGACGCAAACGGCGCGAAGGCGGTAAAATAGCGACCTCGCGTCAAAACGCGCAGCTTCTTCTCCTCCTCGCTCGCGATCTGATCGCATAAAAGGCATCGCCCAACGCGGTTGTAGTGTTCTCTAGAGGTTTCAATCTGCTTCGCCAGATTAGGCGCGATAAACGGCAGCGCGACAATCTGCGAGTGACTATGCGCGATCGTGTTGCCCGCCTTTATCCCCTGATTTTTGAACGCCGTTACCGACGCGAATCGCCGATCCTGATAGAGCGCGCTGAAACGTTCCCGAAAGGTGAGCATAAGGTCTCGAAACTCCTCGGCGCTAAAAAGGCAGAGATGCTTATTTGGTTTTTGCTGGTCGATCACCATCTCGTGCGCGCCAAAGCCGCCAATGGAGGAGTAAACGCCGTTCATAGAGCGAACGGGCGGCGTTTCTAAAGCCAATAGCGGAAATTTGTTTGGAAAGACCCGCGTCTTCCAGCTTGCGGCGATCGACTGGTTTTCGCGGATCGCGTAGATTTCTGGCGGAGTTTTACCTTCGTTGCCGGACAGAAACGGATCGCTTATCTCCGTTTGCGTCGGCGGTTCGGATTCGATCGGCGGCTTTCTCGTCCGATTAGGCGCGATCACAACCCATTCGTCATATAACGGTTGATGGCGAAATTCGTTCATAGTTTTTCCTCGACGATCAGCTTGATCACAACCTCGTCGCCCGCTTTCAGTTCGCCAAAATCAAGCGCGATCGCCGCGCCTTGGCAGGTTAAATCTATGCCGGCTTCGTTCTGGCTGACGGTGTATAGCGGATGCGACAAGGCGATAAAGTCTCGATCGGCTTTGAGCGCGATCGTCAAGTTCAGATAGGAATCAAAAAGCTCCAGCGTAGCAGACGGCGCGAACGAGGAGAATTCAATCGCGCTTTTAGCGTTGATCGTAGAGCGCGCCAGATCGGCGACGTGAAAGTTATGCTCCTGCGCATAGCGAGCGTCAATCTTAATCTTGCTCGATACGACTATCGCGCCGCCGTTAAACGTAATTGATTTATCGACGTAATCGCTTGTAAACAGCGTTTTATTCGGCGAGGTCTCGATGTTGTAGATCGCGTTAGCCAACGTCTCAATCTCGTCGAAACGCTGCGAAAAGAAGCGATCAAGATCAAACTCGCCCGCGATTATATGATCGATAAATCCTGCGCGAACGTAACGATCGATCGTCAGATGTTTCAGCGCGCGCTCGTCGGCGCTAAAGGTCGTCTCGTGAATGGTTTTAACGCCGCTTTCGCCCTCTTTCTCGCCCTCTTTTTTCTGAATTTTATCGTGATAGGCTTCCAGTCGGCGCGTCAAGGTATTGAGCAGATTAAATTCAGCCGATCGGATATGCAAGCCGATCAGCGCCGCGCCTTTGGATTCAAAATCCGCTATAAAGCGATCGGAGACGATTCTCGCCTCCAAATATCCGTCCAGATTCCAATCCTCGTAGTAAAAACCGTTTTTAGGTTTAAGCGCGTTTTCGGCGGCGATAACGTAACGCCAAGCGTTATCGCGCAAATTTGGCAGATAAAGTCCGCCAAACGCTCCGTGCCACAGGCAGTCGTTGCACTGCGCTTTTAATAGCGCGTCCTGAAACTCGGCGTTATCGGACGGATTTTTCGCCGAAAGCGCGAGTATGCGGCGGTGAATCCTGGCGCTCTCTTCGTATTTGACGAGAAAATTTTTCCACGACGCGCCGCGCGTGAAACGGCGATCCTCTTCGGATAGCCGGTTTTTGATCTCTTCAAATCGAATCGCGTCTTTGGCGTTGAGACTCCATTCGCCCATCTCCGGATATGAAACCTCCGACGGATAGATCAGTCCCAGCGGCGCGACGTTCGCCTTGTATTCGCCGTAATGCGCGGTTTGAATGGTATCGCGCTCCAAAACGGCTTGCGCAAAATTTTCCAGCCAGCCTTTTTCATAAACCCACTCGTACGTGCCTGGCCACACGCCAAATTTTTCGCCGTCGTCAAACAAAATCGCCGCGCCGTCAATTTGCGCGATATTTTCAACGACCGCGTGATGTTCCCAAAACGGCGCTTGATAACGCAGCGCCTTGCTGATAGGAAAAACGCCTATCGTCTTACCGCCGCTTTCGGTCGTATACCAGCCGTTTAATCGCTCTTGCGGCGCGCCGGCGCATAGCAGATGATAGTCGTCTATGATCGCGTATTCAATGCCGCAATCAACCATATCGCCCACGATCGAAGCGTCCCAAATCCGTTCGGTAAGCCATAACCCCTTTGGTCTTTGATAAAAATGCGTTTGCAGAAAATCGCCGAGTTTGTCGATTTGCGCCCTGCGATCGCGAGATGGTATCGAAGCTAAAATCGGCTCGTAAAAACCGCCGCCAAACCACTCGATTTGTCCGCGCTCGCTCATCGATCGCATCAGCGTAAACATCTTTGGATCGCGTTTTTGGATAAATTCCAGCAGCCAGCCGCTAAAGTGCGCGCTGAACTTAAAGTTGGGAAAACGATCCATCGTCTCAAAAAACGGGCGATACGACTTTGCCATAGCGCTCAACACTACATTGTCAAAATTGTCGATCGGCTGATGCGAGTGCGCGCCAAAAAGCAATGCGGTCTTTTTCATCAGATATACCACATTGCGTCAAAATCGGGAGTGCTAAGCGTAAGCGTGTTGTACAACGGTACGCGTTGAATAAGCGTATTTTGTTTATAGAGCAAAAACGCGACCTCCAGACGATCGCTTGGTTTTGTCAGCGGCGCGTAGAGCGCGATCTCCAGATTAGCGCCAAAAGCCGCTTTGATTCCCTCGTTTTGATAAGGTCGCCGAAGAATATCGCCGCTTAAACGCAGTCGGCGACTATAGGCAAACCCGCCCTGCGTTTCGATCGCAAGCTCATAACCGCCCGTTTTTATCGGCTCTAAATTACCGCTTAGCGAAAAGTAGTAAAACCGCCCGTCCGTTCCGTATTGCAAGGTCTTAAATAACGCCGCCGAACTGTCCATAGCGGAGAAAACTCTGCTTAGATCCAAGCTGCCCGCGCCGATCCATTCGTAGTAGCTGCTCTTGCGTCCGTCGATCGACGGAGAGATGAGCGCGCTCTGCGCGACGCGATCCGTCGCCGACTCGACGCGCTTGATAGGTTCGGTCAAAGCGGGGTGCGGCTTTAGCCCTAAAAGTCTGTAAACCTGAATAAGATGGCTTCTGAAAATCTCGTCAAACTCGCCGGCAAGCGGCGTGTAGTGATCGTCGCCATACCACCAGAACCAGTCCGATCCTTCGGCGATCATCAACTCTTTAACAATCTGCGCTTTGGTCTTTTCATCGGCGTCGTTTAAGTTTTGCTTAGCCGTCTCCCGCGTTTGCGCCAGAAGCTCCCAGGCGCGGTTTTTCTCGCTGTGCCCCATCCATGTGCTGAACGAGCCGTATATCCAACTGCCCGGTTGCAACGCGCTTAACTCGATCTTGGGCAGATCTTTCAATCGATAAGCCTCTGGAATAGTTACCGTTTGCAGCCAGTCGGCGGCGCTAAGGCGCTCGTACAACGCGTTGAAAAAATCAAAGGCGTTGTTTTCGTAAAATTCCCACGCGTTTTCGCCGTCCAAAAACACGGGGACAATCGCGTCGAAATCCACCGAATCGTATATGCCTTTTAACTTAGCCATAAAATCGTCGGCGGCGGCTTGCGCGTTAGAGCTGGAGTAATTAAAGCCAATCAGATCGCTTAACGCTTTATCGCGGAACAGCACGCCGATCTCGCCGCTTTCGGTTTGCAAAAAGTAGCGCTTGTACAGGTCGATGCGATAGCGCGGACTGGGAAGACTCTTAAACAGCACGTCCTCGTCCGTACACGCAAATTCCGCGCCATATTTCGCAAGCAGATTCAAAGCTAAAACGCTTACCGATCCTTCGGCTGGCCAGAAGCCCCGCGGTTTTTTTTCAAAAATTTTCTCATACCACTCGACCGCGCTTTTTACATGGCGTTCGGCGTCCTCGCTAAAATCGCTCCACTTGTTTGGCGTGGCGATGTTGGAGTCGCTCTCGTTGGCGGCGTTAATATCAAGCAGAAGCGGCAAGATCGGGTGGTAAAACGGCGTGGTAAAAACGGCGATCCTGCCTTGTTCCTGCATTGATTTGTACAGCGGCAAAATGCCGCCGCAAAAAGCTACGAGCGTCTCTAACAGCTCGGTTTTTTCTAATTGGCTGAAACCGGTGCCTTTGGTAATCAGGCTCTTGATAAGCGCGTTTTCGCTTCTAAGCTGATTACCGCACCAGCTTAATAAAAAGAGAACGCTTAGATCGGTCAGCTCGTCGTCGTTGAAGTTGCGGATCGAATCTTTCGCGGAGTGAAAGCGGGTGCGCTTCTGGTACAACTCGTTGAACCGCCAGAGCGGCGAGATCATCGTGCGTGGATTGGCGAAAAAGCCTTTCTCCAGCAGATCGGTCCTCTCGTCCTCGCTAAGTTCTACCGACTCCTTCGCCAACAGCGCCAAAAACCGATCGTTTTGCCAGCCGTTTTCCACATAGCTTTCAAGTTGCGTCATCAGCGACGGCACAAGGTTGTAGGTGGCGCGTATATTTGGATAACGCGCCTGAATCCACAAAAGCTCCGCATAATCTTTGATCGCGTGCAAAAACACCCACGGCATTAAAAAATCGCCGTTTCGCTCGTCGCGGTACCAAGGCTGATGCATATGCCATAAAAACGCTAGCCGCAGCTTTTTCATGTCTGCGCGCCTTGCTTCCACTTTGAGATTTTCGCGGCGTATTCGGTAAGCGTTCGGTTGCCGGAATCCTCGTTTTTCGCTTCGATGTACAGATGTATCGCCTCTTCATATTGATCGGGAATCATTACGATAAATCCGTCTTCCGTAACGATCTTAACGCCGTCGGCAAAGCTCACCTCTTTACCCATAGCGTCCTCGCTGAATTTGCGCATCATCGTTCCTTTGAGCGAGATATCGCATGGAATCTGCTGATGCGCGAAATGGTATCTGCCGTTTGATACCACAAGGTTGCTCAAGGTCTCGGCGCTCTTTGACAAAAGCTCCACGATCTTCACGCTGGAATACATCGCGTCGAAGCTAAGCCCAAAGCGGGTAAAAGCGAACTCGCAATCTAGCGTGGCGACCGCGTCGTAATTGCGAAGCGTATCGGAACTAAGGTTGTGCATTTTGCCGCGCGTAATCGCCAGATTGGTTAATTTAGCGTCAAGCACGTCGGGGGCGAATACCGGCAGATACACCTTCAGTTTTTCGTCCGGTTTGCCTACGAAGTTGAGCAGTTGCAACAATACCAGCAACGCTTCGTGTCCTTCCAGAATTTTGCCCTCGTCCGTAAAAATTTCCAGCTTTTGCCCGTGCGGATAGATCAGAAATCCCGCCGTCAGTTTAAGATTCTTAACGATCTGCGCAATGTTAAAACGCGCGCTATCGATATAAGCGGACAGGCGAGAGAGCTTGCGATCGTCAAAATAGGCGTCGAGCATTATGTTCTCCAGCCCCAGATTGTTAAGCGCCGCGGGATAGACCATCGAAGTGTTGCCAAATAGCAGATCGACGGCGATCTTGGGCTTCGCCGCGCCAATCGCCTCTATGTCGATCGTCTCGGCAAACGCGGCTAGATATTCGCCGCTCATCGCCTGCGCCTCGTAGATATTGCCAAGCTCGTCGTTGCCAACCCTGCGAAAATTCTCTCTGAAGAAGATTCGCTCCACGTTCTTTTCCGCGCTTGTGTTGATCGGCAGCCCCGCTTCGTCGTAAAACAAAATTTCGGTTTGCTGCCCAAGGTTTTCCGACTGTCTGAAATGAACGCCCGCAATCACGTCTCTGTGCTTGCTCAGGCTATAGCGCAAAACGGCGGAGGGAACAAAGTGCGGGTTTAAGATGCTCGCGCCCGCGCTCATCAAGCCCGACATAAACGCGCGCTTGAGCATTCGAGACGCTCGATGATAGTCGCGGCTGACATAGATGCGCGAATTGACCGGAAGCGTGCTGGCAAACGCGCTGGCGAGCTTGGTAGCCATTTCGCAGCTAAGCTCGATATTGGTGCGTCCTTTGACCTGTCCGCCTTCAAACAACGCCTTTTTGT
>JAIRWX010000067.1 GCA_031268655.1 Helicobacteraceae bacterium
ATTAATCCTGTAAGAATATATCCAAATAATAAAATACCCGATATTATTCTTCTCATTTTGTATCCATTACAATTCATAAAAAACATAATTTATTATACCATCATTTTTAAATAACATCAAGTATTTTTAGTGAATTTTTTACTCTAATATATTCTCAACAAATTTTAGCCGCCATGTCATATAACGTTCCCGGCTGTATGCGACGGTTTGCCAGCCCGAATAAGGGCTTGCGTAGCAAGACCAAGGCTGGCAAACTGTGGGTGGAGGTTTGCGTGGGAATGAGCAAAGCGAATGACCTAGCAAACCGGAACCCCGAGCCGCCCAAAGGGCGGCGAAGCGCATACAGTCCTGTTATGTGCAGTTTTGCCGTACTCCATCTATATTTTATTCATTTTATGCGTTTACAACTTTTATCATTTAATAACCCAAATATTCACCAACAAGGATCACTTTAATACGTCCTGCAATTTTACACATCCGTGTTTTAACGATGGTCGAACAAATACATTCATCTGTTTTGCAATCGGCACAAGAGCCATTTGAAGTACATGGGGTTTTCTCTAATAATAATCGCACAGCATTTAAGGGAGCCGTATAGTTACGTGCCCTTACTTCAGCATCGTCAGCCGTTTTACATACTTTATTCATACCAACAATTGCAATTACACTTTTAGGTCCAAATGTTATGGCCGCTGTTCTATTACCCACACTATCAATATTTATTAGAATTCCATCCTCGCTAATGGAATTAATACTGGTCAAATAGACATCAGATAATAATGCTTTTCGCATGAGATCAAATCGTTCATCAATATTTTTTGCTTGATCGCGATCAAATACTGTATATCCTTTTTGATAAACTAAATCAATTAATCCAATTTCTTTTAGGGTAATAGAACCGCCCCAAGAAACAGTAGAACCAGACGGAATTAAAGAAAGTGCTTTTTCCGCAGCCTCTTTTGCATTTACACAATAATATGCTTGGAATTTTCGGCTTTCAAGTGCTTTTATAAGTTTTGGGGCCAAAAGAGTACATCTTTTTGAAAAACTGTTATCCACTTGTTGCATTGACTTATTAATTCCTCCATTTCGTATAACATACAATGTATTATATACTTGTTTATAATATTATGTCAATAACTTTGCAACAAATCTTAGGCAAAATTGCACATAACGTTCCCGGCTGTATGCGACGGTTTGGCGTGCCGGATAAGCAAATGCGTAGCATTTGCAGGCCGACAAAATGTGGCGAACAGACTTGTTATGTTCCATATCTGAGCGCCTTTGGCAAATTATAGCTTTCTTTAATCATTATTGTCAATAGTCCAGCCAATTTGTCGCAATACGGCAAACCGATCGGCCCTATTCGCTCTGAACGCACATTACGCGGTAGCGGTTTGCCTTGTGGTCGATCAGGTGCAAGCCCGACGCGAAGTCGTACGCGTACGCGCCGTCGATATCGGCTTGATCGCTTGTCCAGTAGGTCTCTCTTTGGTACGGGCTTTTGCCGCCCGCGGAGAGATACGCGTCTTTGAAGGTCGCATCCATCGCGTTAAGCGCTGGGACATAAGCGTCAAGCGATCGGCAGTACTCTACGGCGCGATCCCAATTTAGCAGTAGCGCCGAATCGTGCAGGCGCATAGTCGCTCCAAACATGGCGACGGATAACAAAGCGATTATCAATACGGCTCTGCTCATTTCTCTTCCTTTGTTGATCGACGCTCTTCAGACCGACGTACGATCGATTTTGCGCAGTCTATCCTTCATAACCAGATAGCTGTTAAGCGAGCCTATATACGCCTCCGCCGAAGCCTTCATGGTATCTACGTCAAGCCCGTGTCCCATCACGGCGGGTTTTTCGTCGTCGAAAACCACCTTTACCAGCGCTCTTGCGAGCGCGTCCTTGCCTTCGCTCACCGCGTCAACCTTATAGTCTAGCAGCTGACCTGAAAAGCCGCACACGCGATCGATCGCCTTAAACACCGCGTCGATCGTGCCGCCGCCAATCGCTGCATCCGTAATCTCCTCGCCGTTTGATCGCCTGATCGTAACGGCGCTGAACGGCATGCCGCCGCTACAATCGGCAAGCTGGATATTTACCAGCGTAAACTCGGCGGGGACGTTGGCGCTTTCGCTGGTTAGCAGGGATCGAATATCCTCGTCATACACGGTTTTTTTACGATCGGCAAGCTCTTTGAAGCGATCAAAGGCGCGTTTGAATTCCGTCTCGTCAAGGTCAAAGCCAAGCTCTTTGAGCTTTTCCCTGAAAGCGTGCGAGCCGCTTAACTTGCCAAGCGTAAGGCGGTTGCGATCCAGCCCTATATCCTCCGCGCTCATAATTTCGTAGGTGGCGCGGTGTTTCAGCACCCCGTCTTGGTGTATGCCGCTTTCGTGCGCGAAGGCGTTTTTGCCGACAATAGCCTTATTGGGCTGAGGCTCGATTCCGCAGGTTTCCGCCAGCAGTCGGCTCGAGGCGTATATCTCTTTGGAGTTTATTCGCGTGTCCGCGCCTCCAAAGAGGTCTTTGCGCACCCGAAGCGTCATGGCGATCTCCTCCAACGACGCGTTACCCGCGCGTTCGCCAAGCCCGTTGATCGTGCATTCCGCCTGATTCGCGCCGCCTAATATCGCCGCCAGCGAATTTGCGGTGGCAAGTCCGAGATCGTTGTGGCAATGCACGCTAATAACCGCTCTGTCGCCTACGAAATCGACAATTTCCTTAATAAAGCGCTGATAATCAAACGGGATCGCGTAGCCGACCGTATCGGGTATATTGATCGTACCCGCTCCCGCCTCAAGCGCCGCCGATATGATCTCTTTCAGAAACGGCGCTTCGCTGCGCGTCGCGTCTTCGCAGCTGAACTCCACGTCGTTTGCCAGCGACTTTGCGAGCTTGATCGCGTCGATCGCGCGGGCGATCACTTCGTCGGGCTTCATTTTCAGCTTGTATTCCATATGAATCGGGCTTGTGGCGATAAAGGTGTGAATGCGTTTTTGTCTGGCGTATTTGAGCGCCTCGCCCGCTTTCAAAACGTCCTTTTCCGTCGCTCTGGCAAGCGAACAGACTACGCTTTGCGTAACGATCTCGCCGATTTGCGATATAGCGTCGAAATCGCCCGGGCTTGCTATCGCAAAGCCGGCCTCTATAATATCCACGCCAAGTTTTTCCAGTTGTTTTGCTATACGCACTTTTTCGGGCGTAGTCATAGAGGCGCCCGGCGATTGCTCGCCGTCTCTTAAGGTGGTGTCGAATAATTTGATATGCCTAGTCATTGTGCCGTACCTTTCGTTTGCGCGCCGCGATCATCCAAAGCGCTCTAAGCGGACCAATCAGCGCGTATATAAGCGCCATAAACGCCAGAAATTCAATCTGATAGAGATAAAACAGCGAACATACGACGATTAGCGCGGTCAGAACCTTGAGAAAATAGGCTTTTTGAAAGTGTATCTGCTTGAAGCTCGGATAGCGGATATTGCTCACCATCAGAACGGCTATCAGCGACGAGGCGATCAGCAAGGTCAGCTTCGCGCCGCCGCCAAACCGATAGCCGACGACAATCATCGTCGCGCTGACGACAAACAGCGCGGCGGCGGGAATCGGCAATCCGATAAAGATATTCGGCTCGGTCGCGGCGCTGATTACGTTAAAACGCGCGAGCCGCACCGCGCCGAAGATGACAAAGATCGCCGCCGCCAGCACGCCGAATCTGCCAAATTCGTCTCCGACGGCGAAGTAGAAGATAAACGCGGGCGCGACGCCGAACGCCACAATATCCGCGAGGCTGTCAAACTCTTTTCCAAACTGACTGCTGGTTTTCGTAAGGCGCGCCACCCGTCCGTCCAGCGCGTCAAAGATCGCCGCGAGCACGATAAACCAAAACGCTTTTTCAAAATTTCCTCTGTTTGCCGCGACGATCGCTAAAACCGCCAAAAAGATACTGCCCGCGGTGAAAAGATTGGGCAGCAGATAAGCTATTTTCAGGTTTTTGATATTTACCATATTAGCTCCTAGCAAAGCCCAGCGCGGTCTCGCCCGCCTTGACTTTGCCGCCGATAGCGACTTTTATATCGCTATCTTTAGGCAACGTTATAATAGCCTTGCCTCCGTAAAAAAAGCCCAGCCGCTCGCCAAGATACGATCCGTTTTTGCCGCGATAAAAACGGCTGGACTTGAAGGCGGGCGCCATCGTCAGCGTCGCCGTCGCGCCAAAGAAAAGCGTTTCCGTCTGCGTCAGATAACCGTCCGCGCCCTCTATGCCATGCGTTATCGACAGAGCCAGCTCTTTTGTTTGGATTGGCGATCGAATCAGGCGAGCGTCAAAAATCCCCGTTTCGATCGTAATTTTGGCAAACCCGCCTTCGCCCTCGACATCCGTTATTTTGCCGTCGATCGGCGCGGTAAAGGCAAACGCGTCGCGCTCGTCGGGGATACGTTCCGGATTTCTGAAAAACCAAAGATTGTACATAAACGCGAGCGCTAAAATCGTCGCCAGCGGCTCCAAATCAAGAGCGATCGCGGCGATCGGCGCGATCGCCAAAACGAAAACGACCGCAAATCCTTCACGCGCCAGAATCAGTGTTTTCATCGCTCTTTTTTATCTCCGCTTCCGCGTCCGTTTCGTCCTCTTGTTCGCGGACAATGCCTTTTTTAGCTTCAAACGCCGCGATAATCTCTTTGACCTTCGCGCCCTCGATCACCTCGTCCGCGAGCAGCGCGGCGCTTATCTCGCCGATCGCTTCGCCGTAAGTCGTCAGCCGATCTTTAACCAGCGCATAGCGATCGGTCAGAGTTTGTTTGATATAAAAATCGGTCTCCTCGGCTAGCTTTTCGCTGTACTCTTTGTTTTTTGCAAATCCGTAGGGCGAACCTAAAAAGCCGCTCATGCGCTTTTCCATCACCATCAGCCCCGCGACGTCGCTCATGCCGTAAATCATCACCATAGATTTAATCACGTCCGTGGCGCGTTCCAGATCGTTGCCCGCGCCGGTGCTTATTTCGCCAATAAATACCTCCTCCGCGGCGCGTCCGCCGAGCAGCACGTCCACTTCGGCGATCAGCTCGTGTTTCTGCATAAGATATTTATTCTCCTCGGGCGTGTTGAGAGTGTAGCCAAGCGCCGCCAGCCCGCGCGGAACAATAGAGACCTTATTAACCTTTCTCGCGCCTTTGGAGGTTTGCGCTATAAGCGCGTGTCCGCTTTCATGATAGGCGACGATCTTTTTTTCCTTGGGGCTGATGCGCCGCGATTTTTTCTCGAGTCCCGCGATCGAACGCTCCACCGCCTCGCGCAGATCATTGTTATCTACCGCCTCCTTGTTTTTGCGTCCGGCGAGCAAAGTGGCCTCGTTGACGATATTCGCCAAATCCGCGCCAGCCAGCCCCGCGGTCATTTTGGCGATAATCTCCAGATCGACGCTGTCGACCAATTTAACCGCCTTGATATGAACCCTTAAAATATCCAGCCGTCCCTTGAAATCGGGTTTATCGACCAGCACCTGCCTGTCGAAACGTCCGGGTCGTAGCAGCGCGGGATCGAGAATTTCGGGGCGGTTGGTAGCCGCCAAAACGATAATAGGCTCGGCGGAAGCGAAACCGTCCATTTCGGCGAGCAACTGATTTAGCGTCTGCTCGCGCTCGTCGTTGCCGCCAAAGCCGGAAGCGGCGCGGCTTTTGCCAAGCGCGTCAAGCTCGTCGATAAATATGATCGCGGGCGCCTGTTTTTTTGCCTGATCGAACAGATCGCGCACGCGCGCCGCGCCAACGCCGACAAACATCTCGATAAAGCCGCTGGCGCTGACGGAGAAAAACGGTACGCTCGCCTCGCCCGCCACAGCTTTGGCGAGCAGAGTTTTGCCGGTGCCGGGAGGTCCTACCAGCAGAATGCCTTTGGGGATTTTCGCGCCAAGTTTGATATAGCGATCCGGATTTTTAAGAAAATCGACAATCTCCTTGACCTCCTCTTTTGCCTCCTCCGCGCCCGCCATATCGTCAAATTTGATAGCGGGCTTTTCGGCGCTGATTAGGTTTTTCGCGCTGCCCATGCCCAGCATACCGCCGCCTATGCTTTTTTGCATTCGGCTTGAAAGCAGCATCCAGACGCCAAAGAATATCAGGATTGGCAACACCCAGCTAAAAAGAATGTCCACAAACCAATTTTCTTCGTTCATGCCTCCGTACGGCACGCCGTTTTCCTCTAATAGGGGCAGCAACGAATCGTCGGGGACGATTCTGCGAACAAAATAGTTGGTCTGCGTCGTTCCGCTAACGCCAATCGCCTGAATCGAGGTTTTGCCGATCAGCGTCCGCGTCAGTTCGCCGCCTTTTATCAGTTTTTTCAGATCGGAATAGGAGATATTGCGCGAAACCGTTTGAGTGATCGGCGCGCCGACGTTTACGCTGTCCGCGGGCATTTCGGCTGGCGCGGACAGGTATTTGAACAGCGCTATCGACGCGATCGCGAAGATCGCGAAGATCATAAGCGGATTGTTGTTGAAAAAGTTGTTGTTTCGCCTGTTTTCGGGCGGCAACTGATTTGGGTTAGACATTATTTCGCCCTCTTTTTTTATGCGCGTCAATTCGCCGCGGCAAGTCCGCGGTCGTCTCGCGTTTTAGATCGCGTCGCTCGTTCAATTTCGCGTCGCCAAAACAAAGCGCCGCGTCGCGCCCGATATTTACCGCGACATCATAATTGTTTGCGACTTTATCGATCTGGATCGCCGCTATTATACGCGCGATCTCGGCGCTTGGCGGGCGTTGTTTTTGGCGCGATCGGTTCGTTCTCCTCGCGGACAAAACCGCAACGACCGGCGGTCGATTGCGAAAAGCGGCGTTCGCGCGTCGGTTCAGGCGCTTGTTCCCAAAACGGCTTCAAGTTTTTCTCTCAAAACGTCCGGCGTGAAAGGTTTGACGATATAGTTGTTCACGCCCGCCTTGAGCGCGGTGATTACCTCCGTTTTGCCGCCTTCGGTGGTAACCATAATAATGGGCAGATCGACGTATTTTTGCTCCGAGCGCACCTTTTTAACCAATTCTAAGCCGTTCATTTCGGGCATATTCCAATCGGTGATCAACACGCTGACGTCAATGTTTTGCGAGAGAACCTCCCATGCCTGCGCGCCGTTTTCAGCCTCTAAAAGCTCTTTGAAGTTGAGTCTGTTTAGCGTGTTTTTAATAATACGGCGCATTGTAGAACTATCGTCGACGACAAGGATCTTCACGTTCTCTCCTTATGTGCGCAAGCGTTCATTGCGTAATTTAATCCTCATTTTAATCAGATAAGGTTATCCAAACTTGATTAAAAAGCTCTTTAACGTCGATAACCCCTTCGTAAATAGCCTTGCCCACAATCGCCCCGTCTATGCCGTTTGCCGACAGATCGTCAAGATCGCTTTTTGCTTTAACGCCGCCGCTGGCGATCGTAAAGCCTCCAAACGCTTCCTTTACCCGCTTGGCGAAAGCCGTATTAACGCCGCTTAACATGCCGTCGCGCCCGATATCGGTGGTTACGATCGCTTCGATACGACCGTTTCTAAACTGCGCGGCGAAAGAGAGAGCGTCTATTTGCGCGTTCTCCGCCCAGCCGTTGACCGCGACCTTGCCGTCTAGCGCGTCGATACCGATCGCGATCGGGTATTTTTCGCTCATTGTTAACGCCCAAACGGGATTTTGCGCCGCCGCGCTGCCTAAAATAGCCCGCGAAACGCCCAGATCGATATAGCTTTTGATCGCGTCCTCGTCTCGAATGCCGCCGCCAAGCTGGACTTTCAGATTTGTTTGCTTGACGATCATTGTAATCGCGCTTCTGTTTTTGGGCTTCGCGGCGAGCGCGCCGTCAAGATCGACGATATGCAGCCACTCCGCGCCCGCCTCCTCGAAACCTCTGGCGATCTCGCTTGGATTATCGCCGTATATCTTTGCGCTATCCATCAGCCCTTGCGTAAGCCTGACCGCTTTATTATCTTTTAGATCGATCGCGGGAAAAATTACCATAACGCTCGCTTCCGCCTTATTAAAGTCTTAATAATAGCAAAAATGAGCGATCGCAAACGGCAAGACATAAACCGCAGAACCGCGTTAATTAAGCGGCGAAGCGGTTGCGCGGGTATAAGCGCGGCGGCTACGCTTGGCAGATCACCCCGATTTTAGCCGCTTCGCTTGCCACCGCATCAGACGCGCAGAGATTTGTGCGCATCTCTATGTCGCAACGTTCCGAACGCACGCGAATAAACACAGGTCTTGTTCCGGGATTGGCGCTAATGATAACGCGAATCTGTTCGACGATATCCGATCGTTCGTCGCGGGCGATCTCCAGAAAGATCGGCTTGTTTTGATCGTCGCTTGTCCGCGGCTGTCCGCGCCTAAACTCGCTTGTTGGCGATCGGGAAGCGTCGCCGCGATATTTGACGGCGTTTTTTTCCCTGCGCGCCTCCTCAAGGCTCATCACCTGCCTGACCAGTAGACTGACGCGCTCGTCGGTTTTCTCGATCTGCACGCGAAAGGCGATCGGTCGATCGGCGTCAAAACTGTCAAGTTTAATCATATCGCGCTCGAAAATCGTAAATTCCAAATCGCCCGTCAGATCGGCAAAGCGCGCCACGCCGAATTTTTTGCCCGATTTTTTGCTTATTTTGCTTTCAACTCCCTCGAGCTTACCGATCAGCAACGCTTCGCATCCGTCCTCGACGCGATTTCGCGCTCCGTCCTCGTTCGTCTCGTCGTCGTCGCTTTTAGCAAATCTGCCGATTTCCTCGCACGTTACGCACTCGCAGTCGTTCAGTTCTTTGGCAAACTTTTCCAGCGGATGCCCCGAGAGATAAACGCCCGCCGAAGCCTTTTCAAACTCCAGCAAAGTTTTTTGATCAAACTCTTCAAGCGAGTCGATATTCACGCTTACATAGCTTGCCATCTGATCCGCGTCGCCGCCGAACAGCCCGTCTTTCGCCTCTTTACGAATAGCGCTCGCGTTTTGCGCCGCCTTGACGATGTTGTCTATCGACGCGAGCAGCGCTCGTCTGCCGTACCCAAAGCAGTCCATCGCGCCCGCCTTGATCAGCGACTCTATAACCTTTTTATTCACCTTTTGCGCGTCGATATTGGAGAGCAGATCGCCCAGCGCGTTGAATTTGCCGCCCATAGCTTTTCGCGCCTCAATAATATACTCCAGCGCCACCTCTCCCGCGCCCTTGATCGCGCCCAAACCGAAAACTATTCGCGCCCTGCCGTCCTCCTCGTAATGCGGCTCGAAATCGACCTGCGACAGGTTGATGTTAGGCGGTATAAACTCGATTCCAAGACGTTTCACCTCGTTTATATACGTCGCCACCTTTTCGCTTCTGCGAGCGTCGTAAGTGAGCAAAGCCGACATGTATTCCGCGGGATAATAACGTTTGAGATAGGCGGTTTGATAGGTGATCACCGCGTAAGCCGCCGAGTGCGATTTGTTGAACCCATAACCAGCGAACTTCTCGATCAGCTCGAACAGCTCCAGCGCTTTTTTGCGATCGTAGCCGTTTGCCGCCGCGCCGTCGGCAAACTCCGCCCGCACCTTTTCCATCTCCTCTTTTTTCTTTTTGCCCATCGCGCGGCGCACCAGATCGGCTTTGCCCAGCGAAAATCCGCCGATCGTCTGTACGATCTGCATTACCTGCTCCTGATAGACGATCACGCCGTAGGTGGGCTTGAGGACAGGCTCCAAAGGGGCGAACATATAGGCGGTTTTGGCGCGACCGTGTTTGCGCTCGACAAAGTCGTTGAGCATGCCCGATTCAAGCGGACCGGGACGATACAGCGCCACCATCGCCACAATGTCCTCGAAGCAGTTGGGCTTGAGCCTGCGGCTTAGATTTTGCAAGCCTTCGCCTTCAATCTGAAATACCCCCAACGTCTCGCCGCTTGAAATCAACTCAAACGTTTTTGGATCGTTCATCGACATCGCGTCAAAATCGATTCGCCTGCCGACGTATTTTTCAATCAATCTCAGCGCGTGATCGATTACGGTTAAGTTTTGCAAGCCCAGAAAGTCAAACTTGATCAGATCGACCGCTTCAAGATAATGTCCGTCGTACTGCGTAACCACGTCGTGCGCGAACTTACCCTCGCCGTTGTCGCTCTCGTCGTTTTTACCTTTGGGCGGCAGACAGACCGGCGTTTTATTCCACAGCTCCTCGTTGCTGATCACAACGCCGGCGGCGTGAACGCCGCTCGCGCGCTTCAAACCCTCTAGCTGAGTTGCGTAGCGCCATATATTGGAGGCGTTTTCGTTCGCGTCGATAAGCTCGCGCAGTTTCGGTTCGGTTTTGAGCGCTTCGGCTAAAGTGATGTTCAGGACTCTTGGAATCAGCTTTGCCATGGCGTTGGCTTCGGGAATCGGCACGTCGAGAACCCGCGCCACGTCTCGGATCGCGTTTTTCGCCTGAAGCGTGTTGTAAGTTATCACTTGTCCCACGTTCTCTTTGCCGTAAGTCTCGACCACGTATTTGATTATCTCCGATCGTCGCCGCTGGCAGAAGTCCATATCTATATCGGGCATCGAAACGCGCTCCGGATTCAAAAAACGCTCAAACAGCAACCCGTATTTAATCGGATCGAGATCGGTGATTCCCAGCGCGTAAGCGCATAGGCTGCCCGCCGCGCTGCCGCGCCCGGGTCCGACGGGGATTTGCATCTCTTTGGCTTTACTTACAAAATCCCAAACGATCAACATATAGCCCGCGAATTTCATCTTTCTGATAACCGATATTTCGCGTTTCAGGCGATCGCGGTAGCTCCGTTTATCGTTTTCGTCGATGTACAGAAGTCGCGCCTCGAGCTTGTCGCGGCAGAGCGTTTCAAACAAGATCGCGTCGTTTTCGTGCGAATACTGCGCGTCGTCGCATAAAGTTATGCCGCGCTCTTGAGCGGCGCGAAGCGCGAATTTGTAGTTTGGCGGCGTGGGAAAATACTTTTTATTATCGACCAGCTTTAGCTCCAGATCGCACTTGGCGGCAACCTCCAACGTGTTCTCCAGGGCTTCGGGAACGTCCGCAAACAGCGCCGACATCTCTTCGGGGCTTTTTAGATAAAACTCCTTGACCGAGTGCTTTAGCCGCTTTGGATCGTTCAAGGTTTTGCCGCCGGATATGCACATATAGGCTTCCTGCGCCTCCGCGTTCACACGTTCGGTGTAGTGCGCGTCGTTTGTGGCGATCAGCTTGATCCCCAGAGTTTTGGCGATCTTTATGATCTGATCGTCAATCAGGCGCTGTTCCTCGATTCCATGCCGCATAAGCTCGATGTAAAAATCCTCGCCGAAGAGATCCTGATAGCCTTTTGCGACCTCGAGCGCCTTTTCGTAGCCGCCGCGCCGATCCCTATTTTTTAGCGCCGCTTTGTTGAGGTGAAAGTTGATCTCCCCGGCGAGGCAGGCGCTGGAGGCGATCAGCCCCTCTTTGAAACGCGCGAGCGTCTTTTTGTTTATGCGCGGAAAGTAGTAAAACCCGCGCATATACGCCTCGCTTGAAAGCCGCATCAGATTTTTGTAGCCCCGCTCGTTTTTTGCGAAAAGGCAGAGGTGAAAGCGCTGCTTAAAAGACTCGCTCACAAGCTCTTTCGCGCCTATGTCGTCGTGATTATGCGCGTAGGTTTCAATGCCTATAATAGGCTTGATTCCCTCCTTTTTCATGGTGGCGTAGAAGTCGATAGCGCCAAACATATTGCCGTGATCGCTCATGCCGACCGCGTTCATGCCTTTGGCTTTGATCGCCTTGGCGAGGGTGTCTAGTCGGTTTGCGCCGTCTAGCATCGAGTAGTCGGTATGCAGGTGCAGATGAACGAATTTCACAAAGGTTTCTTTAACGGGCGTTTGCGCAATTTTAGCAGAGCGTCGCAAAAGCCGTCTGATCGAGCTTGTAGTACAATCCCGCATTGCGCGCCCAGTCAGTTGATCGGCGACAAGGAGACAGCCAATGATCTTGTGCGGTATCGACGAAGCGGGACGCGGTTGTCTAGCCGGACCGATGGCGATCGCGGGCGTTGTTTTGAAAAGCCCGATCGAGGGGCTGGAAGATTCCAAAAAGCTGACCCCGAAAAGGCGTTTCGAGCTGGCAGCTATAATCAAGGCGAACGCCCTCTTTCACATCGCGCTTTTTAGCGCGGGCGAAATCGACGAAAACGGCTTAAGCGGCTGTCTGCGATCAGGGTTGCGTCAAATCAAAGCCGCGATCAAAGCCGATCGCTATTTGTACGACGGCGTTTGCGCGTACGGCGTTGACGGAATAGACGTTTTGGCGAAAGCCGACGCGAGCGTAAAAGAGGTTGCGGCGGCAAGCATACTAGCCAAAACCGCCAAAGACGCCGCGCTGTTAAAGCTCGCCGAACGCTATACGCAATACGGGTTCGAAAAACATCAGGGCTACGGCGTTAAAGCGCATCTTGCGGCGATAAACAAATACGGGCTTACCCCTTTTCACCGCAGGAGTTTTAAGGGCTGTAAACAAGAGGCTATTGATCTTTTTAGGTAAAATAGCTAGTATTGAGCGCTTGTTGATTGAAAGGATTGTGAATTATGCGCTTTTGCGTGTGGTGTTTATCTTTGCCGTTGGCGGTCGGTCTCAACGCCGGGTGGGCGATCGAGGAGGTTACGAGTTACGCCGTCGGCGAGAAGTCCTATAATCGCGTCGTTATAGATTCGGATCGTTACAAGAGTCAGAATAAAGACGAAACGTTAATTATCGACCTCAAAAAAGATACGGTCTATTTTGTGCGCGACAAAGAAAAAAGTTATTTCGGCGGGCGCGTGGACGACGTAATCGCCGAGCTAAGAAAAAACGCGATGACAGAAATGAACGAGGAAGACGACATACTCTCCGCAAACGCCGATACGGAAGACGAACAGATTGTAGAGATAAAAAAGCTCAAGGATCAATTTACCGCGGGCGGTTTTACGGGCGATAAATATCAAGTTTTTGTGAACGGAGAGCTGAAAAAAGAGCTGTTTATCGCGCCAAAACTGACCGCCAACGCCGAAATCGATTCCAAAAAATTAAACGAAATAATGCTGTGGTTAAGCGGTACGCTTACTCCCAGCGCGAAAAATTACGTCGAGCTTAGCGACGAATACGTCAAACTGACGAGGCGGGGCTATCCGATCAGAACGATCGAACGCGATCCGGGCGGCGGGCTGATAGTAACCGTCGTCGTCAAGGCGGAGCAAAAGAGTTTCGCGCCCGACGAGTTCGCGTTGCCGTCCGATTACGCGAAGATGAGTT
Organism: Helicobacteraceae bacterium; assembly: GCA_031268655.1. Lineage (GTDB taxonomy): Bacteria > Campylobacterota > Campylobacteria > Campylobacterales > SZUA-545 > JAIRNH01. The sequence goes on from JAIRWX010000067.1 coordinate 13,246, forward strand.
CCGAAGATTTTTACAAGCCCTTAGAGTAGCTTGCGGCAAGCGAAGCCAAAAGGCAAAAAGCGCGAAAACCAACAGAGCGAATCAATCGCTATGCCGCGAGAGGGATTTATATTTATTATTATCGCGCTTGACTTGCGGTAGAAACTTGACGAGTTTTCTGGTGACTCCCACGGGACTCGAACCCGTGTATCCACCGTGAAAGGGTGGTGTCCTAACCGCTAGACGAGGGAGCCAAGACAAAGGGCGCAATTATACAAAAATTTGCTAATATGAAACTTATGAGAGCGTTTGCCTTGATTTGCCTTGCGATCGCCGCGCTGTTTTTGGGGTGCGTTAAAAGACCGGAGCCGCTTTCCAGCCGCGCCGTCGCCGTGATCGTTAAAACGCCTAATTTAAGCGTCAGCCAAAGCGGCTTTGTTTACGAGCTGCCAAACGACGAATATCGCCTTCAGATTTACGCGACGGGGCAAGCCGCGCTGGAACTAAGCGTCGGCGAAAAGATCTGTAAGGGCGCGTTCTGTCTTAGCGCGGCGGAGTTTAACAAACGTTATTTCAGCGAAAACTATCCCGCCAATTTTCTGCGCGACATACTTGGGGGCAGGACGATCGCCGCGCTGGAAAACGACGTTATCGCAAGCGGCGCGAACGGCTTTGCGCAAACGGCGACGATCGACGGCAAATATGACATTCGCTACGAAAGCGCCCGCGACGTTCAACGTTTCAAAGACGCGATAAACAGCGTTTTGATCGTAATCAGACGAGCCGATTAGCGCTCGCGCAAAGGAAAGCGATGAAATTTGTCGGAGCGCACGTAAGCATAGCGGGCGGCGTACAAAACGCGCCAATAAACGCCGCGGCGATCAACGCGAAAGCCTTCGCGCTCTTTACCAAAAACCAGCGTCAGTGGGAGGCGAAACCATACGAACCGGCGCAGATCGAGGCGTTTCGCTTTGAATGCGATCGCTTAGGTTTCGCCGCCGATCATATCCTGCCGCACGGCAGTTATTTGATGAATCTCGGCGCGCCGGAAGAGGAAAGCTTGGCGCGAAGCCGATCGGCGTTGATCGACGAGATGGAACGCTGCGCCGCGCTTGGACTAACGGCGCTCAACTTTCACCCCGGCAGCCATAAAAACGTCGTCTCGCCAGAGGAGTGCATAGCCCGAATATCAGAAAGCGTCAACGTCGCGCTTGATCGGACGCGAGACGTTACCGCCGTTATCGAGAACACGGCGGGGCAGGGGAGTAATCTTGGCTTTCGCTTCGAGCATCTTGCCGCGATTATCGATCGCGTCGAGGACAAAACTCGCGTCGGAGTCTGTTTGGATACCTGCCACCTTTTCGCCTCAGGCTACGATCTGCGCGACCAAGCGGCGTACGAGCGGACGACGGGCGAGTTTGATCGGATAGTCGGCTTTAAGTATTTGCGCGGCGTGCATCTAAACGACGCGAAAGCGCCGCTGGACAGCAAGCTGGATCGCCACGAATCGATAGGCAAGGGGACGATCGGAATCGAGGCGTTTAGATTGATTATGAACGATCCGCGTATGGACGACGTTCCGCTTATCTTAGAGACGATCGACGAGTCAATCTGGGACAAAGAGATCAAGGCGCTTTACTCATTGCAGGCAAGATAGCGCCAAATTGTCAACAATTGCGCCGCAATTGATAAAAATCGTTGTTATACAGATAAATTTCCGCCCGTTGTTTAATGTTATTTTGCGTATAAATAGGCATTTTAATTGCGGGAGGTTTTTCATGAGTTCTCCACAGTTGTCGCGCATAGCGATCGGCGCCGCTAAAACAAGGTTGGCGCCGCCTCTTAGCGCGGATTTCGCCCCCCCCCCAGCGGCGTCTTGCTAGAGCGTTAAAAAACCGACTTCTTTTCTCGTTTTTTGTCGCTTCGTTTGTGTTTGCAAGCGGCGTTAAAGCCGCCGATATTGGCTTTGAAGTCGGCGCGGGGTTTAATACGGGAGGCGATCACACAGACGCCGTTGAAGACTCGTACGGCGTTGATTCCGACGGCTTGGGTCTGTTTCTTGAGCTGCGCGCGGGCGTTCCAATCGGATTAACGCCGAACGCGGTCGTTAAACCGCAGCTATCCCTTTTGTTTACTTTCGTTTCGGTGGAAGATTCTGTGGGCAACAAAGACGACTATACGGACACTATAGCTATACCCGGCGTAGCGGCGGAGTACTATATAAACGGCTATAAAAACAGCGATTCCGTTTTTATCGGCGCGGAACTTGGCGTCGTTACCGCTTCGGGCGGCAGCGACAAATACTCCAACGCGGGCTACGAGCTTTCGGGCGACGGCGCGAGTTTTGGTATCTACGGCGGTTACGCCTTCGCAAGCGGCGCTAAATTGTCGATCGGCTATCGCAGCATACCGGTAGAGCTTGAGTACAACTACGGCGGCAAGGAGTCCTACAACTTCGGCGGTCTTTCGTTTCTATTCAGCTACGCGCTTTATATCGATTAGCTAAAAGGAGGATTTGGTGAAAAAAGTTGTATTAACCTGCCTCGCGCTGATCGGCGTATGGTTTATAAGCGGCTGCGCGTCCGTGCCTATGGCTTCAAGCGAAGCCGATCTGGCGGCAAAGGAGTTCAAAGCGCCCATAAACGGCAAAGCGGGGGTTTATATCTACCGCAACGAAACTATGGGCGGGGGGGTCAAAATGGACGTTTTTATCGACGACCAATTTATCGGTTCTACGGCGAGCAAGACCTATCATTACGTAGAGCTAACGCCCGGACGGCACGGCTTGAAGAGCATAGCCGAAAACGAATCGCTTCTTGATCTTACCGCGGCGGCAAACAAGCTCTACTACGTCTGGCAAGAGGTGAAAATGGGAATTTTGTACGCTCGCAACAAGTTGCAGCTTGTCGATGAAAAAACGGGGCAGGTTGGCGTAAGAGAATCGAAGCTGGCTCTGCCGCAGTTAGATTCTAAAGGCGCTCGGTAAGAGTTGATCGCGGCGATCAACGCGATCGCCGCGCTACGCGCCATGAAAACTTGATAATATATATTACAAATAAACCTTTGGCAAGTTTAAGCGTTTCAAGTATAGACTTCCGCATCTTTTACAAGGAGCTTCAAATGAGCGTTTTGGTTGATTCGCGTAACGCGGGTTTCGGGGGGGGGGGGGGGGGGGGGGGGGGGGGGGGG
>JAIRWX010000020.1 GCA_031268655.1 Helicobacteraceae bacterium
GCGCGGATAAAAGTATCGCCACAAAGAAAAGCGAAACAGCGTTGTCAATCGCGGAAAAGAAAAAATTTGACGCTGTCGTTGAGTTGCTGGCTACCGTGCGCCCATACGTCGCATAACGATCGGCAAAAAGATAAAATCGCAATCTTTAGCGATCTGATTTTTGGTTGATTTTAGCGAAAGCGCCTCGCGTTTAATTTGCAATGATATATTATTGCATTTTGTTTTACAGCTTATCACAAAGGAAACCCGATGAACAGAGGTTTTGCTCCCATTTTATCCGCTATGCTTGGATTGGCGGCGACAACGTTTTACGCGGCTGACGCGCACGAGCACGGCGCGGCAAAGATGAATTTGAGCATAGACGATCAAGAGGTGTTGATCGAACTCGAAACCCCGCTTGATAATACGCTTGGCTTTGAGCGCGCGCCAAAAGACGCGGAGGAGGAAAAAGCCGTCAAAGAGATGGCTGCGAAGCTGAAAAGCGCCGACGCGCTTTTTGTTTTTCCGCCAAAAGCGGAGTGCAAACTCGTATCCGTAGAACTGGAATCGGAAGCGCTGGACGCGAATTTGCTCGGCGAAAAAACGAAGGCGAAACATGATGACGATCATGAAGAATATGCCGATCACGACGACGAAGGACATGCCGATTTGGATGCGAGGTATATTTTTTCGTGCGCTAACGTCAAAGCGTTAAATCAGATCGCGGTTGATTTCTTTAAGGTTTTTCCAAAAACAAACGAGATCGAAGCGCAGATCGTAACCGCCAAAGGACAGAGCGCGGCCGAACTCAGCGCTAAACGCAATACTATTACAATAGCGCAATGAGTACAAACGCGCCGTCGGATCGCAACCGACTTTTCCGCAATGTTTAGCGCAATTGGTTAGCCGCGATGCAAGCGCAATCTAACGGCAGTCCCAAAGCGGCGGCGGAGTACGACGTTTATCTGCAAGACGTTAAGTTTGGCTGGTCAAAAAGCGAAACAATTTTGGACGTTCCTTTGTTTGCGCTCAAACGCGGCGAGCGCGTTTTTATCTCCGGTCCGAGCGGCTGCGGAAAAAGCACGCTTTTAAGCCTGATCGCGGGCGTTTTAACGCCGCAAGAAGGAGCTATAACGCTTAACGGCGAGCGCATAGATAAATTAAGCGGCGCAAAACGCGACAGGTTTCGAGGCGATCGCATAGGTTTTATCTTTCAACGATTCAACCTTGTCGCTTATCTTTCGATTATCGACAACGTTTTGATCCCCTGCCGTTTTTCGCGATCGCGGCGCGATCGCGCCCGACAGTGTTTTGGCGACGAAACCAAGGCGGCGAGGGAGCTTTTAACGCGACTTGACCTATCGCCCGCGCTGTGGGATCGGCAAATTTCGCGCCTTTCCATGGGGCAGCAACAGCGCGTAGCCGCCGCTAGAGCTTTGATCGGAAGCCCGCCCGTACTGATCGCGGACGAGCCCACCTCTTCGCTGGACGCAAATAGACGCGAGTATTTCTTACGCCTTTTGTCGCAAGCGTGCGAGGAGGCGGGATCAAGCCTATTGTTCGCAAGCCACGATCAGGGGCTGGCAGGCTTGTTTGATCGCGCCGAGCGCTTCGAAGAATTTAACCGCATAGCGGCGATCGAGGATCTTCCATGAAGCTGGGCTATCTGGCGAATCTTGCCGTCAAAAGCGCGTGGAACAGACGCGGCACTTTGTCTTTGGTCGCGTTTTCAATCGCGCTCTCAACCGCTCTTTTGTTGGGAGTCGAGCGCGCGCGAACGCAGATAAAAGATAGTTTCGTTCAAACAATTTCTGGAACCGATCTGGTCGTGGGCGCGCGGGGCGGCGACATTCAACTGATCCTATACGCGATATTTCACCTAGGATCGGCGGCGAACAATATGGAGTGGTCTAGCGCCAAGGCGATTGCCGCGAGACCCGACGTAGCGTGGACTATTCCCATTTCGCTCGGCGATTCGCACAAAGGTTATCCCGTCGTGGCGACAAATACGGATTTCTTTGAGCGCTACGGGTTTCGCGGCGATCGTCGCCTCTCGTTTGCGGCGGGCAAGCCGTTTGACGATTTGTTCGACGCGGTAGCGGGCGCGGAGGCGGCAAAACGCCTTAATTATAAACTAGGCGACAAGATTGTTCTAAGTCATGGCGAAAGCCAGACGGGGCTTGCCGAACACGGCGATAAGCCTTTTACGATCGCGGGCGTTCTCGCTCCGACAGGAACGACGCTTGATCGCTCGCTCTATATTTCGCTGGAGGCGATGGAAGCGTTGCATATCGATTGGCGGGGCGGCGCGCCGATACGAGGATTCAACGTTTCGCCCGATCAGGCGAGAAAGTTTAACCTCGAACCCAAAAATATAACCGCGGCGCTGGTAGGGCTTAAAAAACGCGCCGGCGTGTTTGCGCTGCAGCGGGAGATAAACGCATGGAAAAGCGAGTCGCTAATCGGCGTTATGCCCGGAGTGGCGCTGGAGAAAATCTGGCGCATGAGCGGCGCGCTGGAAAAAGCGTTGCTGTTGATCTCGGCAATGGTTACCATAACGGGGCTTGCAGGTCTGATCGCCGCTATTTTAGCGGGACTAAACGAGCGCAGACGCGAGCTTGCCGTTTTGCGATCGGCGGGGGCGAGCGCGTTTGATATTGTCGCGCTGCTATCTTGCGAGGCTATTTTGCTGACCCTTGTCGGTATAATTTGCGGCGTAGCGGCGCTGACGGCGCTTATAGCGATCGCGGGTCCCGCGTTGGCAAACGGCTACGGCGTCGCGCTCTATCTGTCCGCGCCTAGCTTGACCGAATGGACGTTGATCGGCTTAATTGCGATCGCCGGATTTATCGCGGGGCTGATTCCAGCCGCCAAAGCGTATCGCGTAAGTCTTTCGGACGGGCTTCTGATCGCGACGTAATTGTATAATTGCGAACGGAGAGAAACAATATGCGATTATTTACGCGCCTCGTTTTTGCGGTTTGCGCCGTTTGTCTGCAAGCGGCGATCGCGGCAAATTCGTACAAAGAGTTAACCTGGGACGATCTGGTTCCGGAAGATTGGCATCCGGAACGAATTTTTAACAGCCTTAATATAGACGAAATATCCGACGACGACCCGCGAGTACAAAAGGTAATGGACGCGTTTATGAAAGAGTGGAATCAATCGCCGACTAATCCTAAAATAGACGGTTTGAGCGTAAAACTGCCCGGTTATGTCGCGCCGCTGGACTGGGAGGATGATGAAAAGCTGGCGGAATTTTTACTTGTGCCTTATTTCGGCGCGTGCATTCACGTTCCGCCCCCGCCGCCAAATCAGATAATCCACGTCAAACCGAAAAACCCGCTAAAAGGCGTAGTTACTATGGATACGGTCTGGATATACGGCGTGATTCGGCTTGAGACGGGCGATTCGGGCAGTATGGGAACCTCAGGCTACGCTATGAGCGCCGATAAGGTCGAGCTGTATATTATGCGATGAGAATGCATGAGCCAAATAATCCGATCGAATAAAACGCGACGTTTGCGCCTAGCCGAAAATTTGTGCGCCGATCGCAAGGCGAAGCTAACGGGACTGAGACGCAAAATACTGGAGATTTTGATTCAGGCTAACGCGCCGCTGAAGGCTTACGACGTTGTCGAACTGATGCGAAACGAGGGCAGGCGCGTAACGCCCGCGACGACATATCGCGTTTTGGAGTTTCTGCTCGATCAAGGGTTGGCGCACAGGATCAATAGTTTGAACGCTTACGCGCCCTGCGCCGATCCGCGCTCAAAGCATAGTTTGGTAATGTTCGTCTGCTCAAAGTGCGATGCGGCGAAAGAGATCAACGACGAAGCGCTGATCGGCGCGATTCGCGTCAGACTTGACGAGCTTGGCTTCGCGCTACAAGGCGGCGTGGAGATACAAGGCGCTTGCAAAAGGTGTTTGGAGCGGGGCTGAAACGACGCGGATCGTTCGCAGACAAAACGCGCTATAATCGCGCTTCTTTTGTTTGACTTTGCCGAAAATAGGTTTTCTTGGCGTTCGGGCGCGTAGCTCAGTTGGTAGAGCAGCTGACTCTTAATCAGCGGGTCTAGGGTTCGAGTCCCTACGCGCCCACCATCAGGGGTATTTCACCGCTTCGTTACTTAGCTTGCATATTTTGTCATAGCCCCTCCCGTGATTAGCGTTTTGAGCTTGTTTGGTTGCGTTGGGGTTTGCTCGCTTTGTTAAGTTCTGCAAATCCACAATTAAACCGTTAAACGCTCGCCGTTGCGCGGCGAAAAGCTCGTGCGCCCTTTTTGCAAACTCCGTCATTGCCACTCTCCTTTGCGCATCTGCTCGGAGAGTTCCAGCGCTCTCTTTCCGACCTACTTTGCCCACTTGGAAGCGAGCATAGCGTCGGCGGCTTTGCCGTATCTGCCGCCCTCTATATGACTTATGGTTTGCGCGAAACTTTTCAGCCCGTTAAACCCAAGATTAAACGCCATATTGATCGTTGCCGCTTGGCGCGGGGCGGACAGCTCGTCGAAACAAAACAAGAGCGATTCAGCGTCCTGTTCGGCGGCGGCGAAATCGCCCTCAAAGAGCGTTTCGGCTTCGGTTCGCGTAATCATCTCGATCTTCGGATGATTGGTTTTGCCGAGCAGATGCCCGTAACCGATTGTCCAGAAGCCTAATGTGTCTTTATAGGCTTTGATTCTCAAGCCTTCGTGACACTTGATCTGCTCCTTGCACTTTTCAAGCTCAACGCCCGTCATTCGGACCGCGACATATCGTCGATTAGAATCTAAATTTATTCGGGTTTATCCGTAATCGCATATCGCCGACGCCCAAAATCGCGTATTTTGCGATTGTTTGGCGCGTCGGAACTTTGCAAAAGCGCCTATAGCTCTCTAACGATAGGCGGTTTGCGGCGGTAGATACCCGTGCCAACGGGTATTAGCCGTCCCAGCACGACGTTTTCTTTCAAATCCTCGAGGTAGTCGAATTTACCCGCGATCGAAGCTTCCGTCAATACCTTCGTCGTCTCCTGAAAAGAAGCCGCAGAGATAATCGAGTCCGCGCCGACGGCGGATCGCGTAATACCAAGTAAAATCGGAGCGCCCAAAGCCGGCTCGCCGCCTAGTTTCATCGTTCGTAAATTCTCTTCCTCGAAACGGCGTCGGCTGATTAGATCGTGAACGATAAACTTCGTATCGCCGCTATCGACAATCTTGACCTGACGAAGCATCTCGCCTATAATCACCTCAAGGTGTTTGTCGTTGATCACAACCCCTTGTCGGCGATACACAAGCTGAACCTCGCTGATAATAAATTGTTGCAACTGCTTTTCGCCTAAAATCCGCAAAATATCGTGCGAAGAGGTATGCCCGTCGGTCAGACGCTCGCCAGCGTGAACAAATTCGCCTTCGTGAACGAGTATCAGCTTACCTTTTTCAATCTGATACTCCGCGCTCACGCCGTTTTCGTTTTCAATAAACACGCGCTGCTTGTTGCGAATCGGCTTGCCAAAACGTACAACGCCGTCCACGTCCGCCAAGATCGCGGAGTCCTTGGGCTTGCGCGCTTCCAGCAACTCGGTAACGCGCGGCAAGCCGCCGGTAATATCGCGGCTCTTTGCCACCGCTTTGGGCATTTTTGCCAGCACCTGCGCCAAACTAACGCGCTCGCCGTCCTGCGCGAATATCGCCGTTTTTGGTTCGAGCGAGTAGCGAATCAACTGCCCCGAATCGTTTGCCAGCACGATCGCGGGTTTGTATTCGGGCGAATAATACTCGTTGACCATCAAGCGCGTTTGACCGGTTAATTCGTCCGCCTGCTCGCTAACCGTAACGCCCGGGATCAAATCCTCCAGACGCGCCACTCCCGCGCTTTCGGCGATGATAGGAACCGTATATGGGTCCCACTCCGCGATAACGGTCTGCTCGTTTGCCTCCGGGTGTGAAATCGCCGTATCGGGATTGACCGCGGAGTTATCAGATATATCGATCAGGCTTCCGCGCACGATGTAGTGGCGAATCGCTTCGCGATCTTGTTCGTCCGCGACTACGGCGAAAAGCCCCTTCTCGGCGATCTTCTGCCCCGCTTGAACGTCGTGTCTTCTTTCAAGGTAATCGCCTTTGAGCATATAGTATTTAACTATGCCCTTCGCTTTGGCGGCGATCTTCATCGGCACGGGCGCGCCGTCCTCGACGTGTAGCTCCGCGCCATAGCTGATGCGCGTCGGCACGTTGTAACTCTCTTTGATCAGCTCCACTATCGATTCGTCCGCTTTGGCGCTGTCGCCGTCTTTATAGGGCAGATATAATTTGCTTTCGATCTGCCCGGAGACTCCCGCTAGTTCGTTTGGCTTTGCCACGTCGTTGCGGCGAAGATGGAAGCGCGCCTGATCTTTGCCGTTATCGACGATCAAAATCTGTTCGTCGTGAATCGTTTCCATACGCAAAACGCCGTCGAAGGGCGCTTTGATCTTAGGTTCCACAAGTAGCGCCGCCGCGTTGCGCCTGTTTGCTACGACGCTTCTGCCCGCGCTGTTTTTGAACGATGTCAGATTGTAATAGCGGATAAAGCCCTCTTTATCGGCGACGATCCTGCTCTCCTCCTGCGTTCTGGAGGCGGTGCCGCCGATATGAAAGGTTCGAAGCGTAAGCTGCGTGCCGGGTTCGCCGATCGATTGTGCCGCGATAATGCCCACCGCTTCGCCTTTCTGAACTATTTTGCCCTCGCCAAGATTTAGTCCGTAGCACTTGGCGCAAACTCCTTTGCGCGCCTTGCAGGTAAGCGGGGAGCGGATTTTGACCGATTTGATCTGCGCCTCCACGATCGCCTGCGCCTTCTCCTCGTCGATCAGTTCGCCCTCTCTGAACAGCGGCTCGTTGGTTATGGGATCAATCGCGTCCTCCACAAGCACGCGCCCTACGATGCGATCTTCGAGCGATTCGATAAGCTCTCCGCCTACGGTGACGCTGGTAACTTCCACTCCTTCATGCGTGCCGCAATCGTCCGTCGCGACGCGAACGTTTTGCGCCACGTCAATCAGCTTGCGCGTCAGATAACCGGCGTTGGCGGTTTTCAGCGCGGTATCGGTAAGACCTTTGCGCGCCCCGTTGGTCGAGATGAAATACTCGATCATGTTCAAACCCTCTTTGAAGTTTGAAACGACCGGCGTTTCAATAATAGAGCCGTCTGGCTTCGTCATCAGTCCGCGCATGCCGGCAAGCTGGCGAATCTGCTGCGCCGAGCCGCGCGCGCCGCTGTCCGCCATCATATGAATAGAGTTAAAGCCCTGCTTGTCGCTCTGCACCAGCTTCATCATAGCCTCGGCGACGCCGTTTTGCGTGTCGGTCCAGAGGTCGATGATCTTGTTGTAGCGCTCCTGTTCCGTTAACAATCCCGAAGCGTATTGCGCCTGTATCTCTTTGACCTTCTTTTTAGCCGCCGCGATCGCTTTCTCTTTGTCGTCGGGCACCAGAATATCCGCCGCGCTAATCGAGATCGCCGCTTTTGTCGCGTAGCGAAAGCCCAAATTTTTAAGGTGATCTAAAAACTCCGCCGTGTCTTTGATCTTGCCGCGCTTATAGACGTAATCGACTAGTTCGCCGATCGTCTTTTTCTTGAGCGTCCTATTCCACAAATTAGGCGGAACATAGTCTGGCAAAATCGATTTGATCACGATCCGTCCGGCGGCGGTAGCTATCACCTGATCGTCGATTGCGACGCGAACGCGGGCATGCAGATCGACCATTTGCGAGTCGATTGCGATCAGCGCCTCGTCGATACCCGAAAAGAGCTTATTCTGCCCTTTCACGCCCTGCTTTTCCATCGAAAGGTAGTAGAGTCCAAGAACCATGTCCTGCGACGGCGCGGTAACGGCGCGTCCCGTCGCGGGCAGCAAAATGTTCATCGAACTTAACATCAGAATTTTCGCTTCCGCGATCGCCTCCTGACTAAGCGGCACATGCACGGCCATCTGGTCGCCGTCAAAGTCGGCGTTGAAAGCGGCGCATACCAGCGGGTGAAGACGGATCGCCTTGCCGTCGATGAGCTTGGGGTGAAAGGCTTGAATGGATAACTTGTGTAGCGTTGGAGCGCGGTTTAACAGCACCGGATGCCCTTCGACCACCTCTTGCAGACACTCCCAAACCTCGTTGCCCTGCCGCTCGATCAGTCTTTTCGCCTGTTTAAGCGTCGTGGCATAACCTTTCTCCTCCAGCTTTGCCATCAGGTGCGGCTTGAAAAGCTCCAACGCCATAATTTTCGGCAAGCCGCACTGATCCATATTGAGCTCCGGTCCCACCACGATCACCGATCGTCCGGAAAAATCCACTCGTTTGCCCAGCAGGTTTTGACGAAAACGACCCTGCTTGCCCTTGATAATTTCGCTCAGGGACTTTAGCGGACGTTTGTTAGCGCCTTTTACGGCGCTGGCGCGTCTGCCGTTGTCAAACAGCGCGTCCACCGCCTCTTGCAGCATTCGCTTTTCGTTGCGGATAATAATCTCGGGCGCCTCCAGTTCGATCAGCCGCTTTAAGCGGGCGTTTCGGTTAATCACGCGGCGGTAGAGATCGTTCAGATCGCTTACGGCAAACTTGCCGCCCTCAAGCGCGACAAGCGGGCGAATATCGGGCGGCAACACCGGCAGAACGGTCAAAATCATCCATTCGGGGCGATTGTCGGAGTTCAAAAAGACCTCGACCACTTTCAGCTTTTTGACTAGCGATTTCAGCTTGGTCTCGGCGGTAGTCACTTTAATATCCGCTTTTAGCCGCTCGTACATTTCGGGCAGATTAAGATCCTCAAGCAGTCTGCGCACCACTCCCGCGCCCATTTCGGCGTGAAAGCCGGTATGCGCGTAACGCTCCTCGAGCATAAGATACTGCTCTTCGTTAAGAATGTCGTATTTGGCGACTGGCGCTTTGGCTTCCGCGTCGTAAAACGCTTCGCCCGCATTCTCGACCACGTAAGCCTCGTAGTACAACACCCGTTCCAGATCTTTCGTCATCACGCCAAGAAGCGTGCCGATACGACTTGGTAGAGAATTAACATACCAGATATGCGCGACGGGCGCGGCAAGCTCGATATGTCCCATTCGGTTTCGGCGCACCTTAGAGGTGGTTACCTCCACGCCGCACTTTTCGCATTTGATTCCCTTGTAACGCATCTTTTTGTATTTGCCGCACAGACATTCGTAATCGCGCACAGGACCGAAAATTTTGGCGCAGAAAAGCCCGTCGCGCTCCGGCTTCAATGTGCGATAGTTGATTGTTTCAGGTTTTTTAACTTCGCCGAAGCTCCAGCTTAGAATCTTTTCCGGACTTGCTATCATCACCTGAATCGCGTCAAAATCTCGCGCCTTTTCGTCGGGACCGACTATCACTTTTTCTAACCTACTCATCGCCCAACTCCTTATACACGTTAATATCAAGCCCTAAAGCCTGCAACTCTTTGGTCAGCACGAAGAAAATTTCGGGCACGCCGCTCGCCGGCATATTTTCGCCGCGGGTGATCGCCTTGTAGGTCTGCACCCGTCCCTCGGTGTCGTCGGACTTCACCGTCAGCATCTCCTTGAGCGTGTGCGCCGCGCCGTAAGCCTCCAGCGCCCACACCTCCATCTCGCCGAAACGCTGACCGCCAAAGAGCGCCTTGCCGCCCACAGGCTGTTGCGTAACGAGCGAGTAGGGTCCCGTGCTGCGCGCGTGCGCCTTTTCATCTACGAGATGGTGCAGTTTGAGCATATACATATAGCCCACGTTGACCCGCTCCAAAAACTTCTCGCCCGTGCGCCCGTCGTAAAGCTCGGTTTTCGCGTCGGGATCGATCTTCGCCATTTCAAACAGCTTCTTAAACTCTGCCGCGCTAACCCCTTCGAACACGGGGCTTGCGAAACGAACGCCGCCGATCCAATCTCTGGCGTATTTAATCAGATCGTCGTCGCTTAACTCCTTCGCGAAATTTGCGCCGATCTTTAACGGCGCGGAGGAGGCGATCTCGATTATCTTCTCGCGAAGGCGCTCGATATAATCGGCGCGTTTCTGATCAAAAATCTCCGCGATCTGATCGCCCAGCCGTTTGCCGACAAGCCCCAGATGCACCTCTAATATCTGACCAATGTTCATACGGCTTGGCACGCCCAGCGGATTTAGCACTATCTCAATGCTTCTGCCGTCCTCAAGATAGGGCATATCGTGCTCGGGCACGATCGTGGAGACAATGCCTTTGTTGCCGTGCCGCCCCGCCATTTTGTCGCCGACTTTGAGCTTGCGTTTGGTGGCGATATAGACCTTAACCAGCTTCACCACGCCGCTTGGCAAAATGTCGTCTTTTTCGATAACCCCGAGCTTCTCCTCGTGATCGACGCGCAGCTGTTCTTTTTCGTTTCTGAAATGCGCTTTGATCGTCTCAAACTCGGACTGCGCGTTTTTGTCGAGACCTTTCACAAGCGAGTTGACGGCGAAGCGGTTGATGTTTTTTAGCTCCTCTTTGTCTACGCTTTCGCCTTTTTTGTAGGTTTTACCGCCAACCGCGACCTCCTCCGCAAATTTCTGTTTGGATAGGAAACCGTTGATTTTAAGAACCTCTTCGCGGTCGATCATCTGCAACTTGTCGTTATGCTCGCGCTCAAGCCCCGCTTTTTGCGCCTCAAACTCGGCGATCGTCCTCGCGTCGCGATCCGCGCCCTTTTTGGTAAAGATTTTGACGTCTATTACCACGCCCTCCATCGATTCGGGGCAGTAGAGCGATTTATTGACGACATGCCCGCCTTTCTCGCCGAATATCATTCGCAACAGCCGCTCTTCGGGCGTTAGCTTTACGTCGCCTTTCGGGCTTACCTTGCCCACCAAAATCATGCCGGGTTTGACGTAAGAACCGATTTTGACCACGCCGCTTTCGTCCAGATGCAGCACGTCCTCCTCTTTGACGTTGGGCAGATCGCGCGATATCTCCTCCAAGCCATGTTTCAGCTCTCTGGCTTCGATCTCTTTTTCGTAGATATGCACGCTGGTGAAAGCGTCGTCGCGGATCAGCTTTTCGCTAACGACAATCGCGTCCTCGTAGTTAAAGCCGTTCCAAGGCATAAACGCGACAAGTATGTTCTTGCCAAGCGCCAGCTCGCCTAGATCCATGCTCGAGCCGTCGGCGATAATGTCGGCGGCGGCTACGATATCGCCTTTCTTCACGATCGGGCGTTGATCGAAGTTGCTGTTTTGGTTGGTGCGCAGATATTTTTGAAGCGGGTAGTGATCGATATAAGCGCCGCTTTCGTCCTCGCCAAGTACGTATATGTTTTTAGCGTCGACCTTTTCCACCACGCCGCCGCGTCTTGCCTTGACGCTCTGCCACGCGTCGCGGGCGATCGTTTTTTCCATGCCCGTCCCGACAATCGGCGCGTCCGTCCAGATAAGCGGCACCGCCTGTCGCTGCATATTTGAACCCATAAGCGCGCGGTTCGCGTCGTCGTGCTCCAAAAACGGGATCAGTCCCGCCGCCACGCCCACCACCATTTTTGGTGAAAGATCGATCAGATTTACTTTCTCGCGTTCAACCAGCATAATTTCGCCGTCCTTGCGCGCCTCGATCAAGTCCTCGATAATCTGTCCGTTTTCGTCGATTTTCGCGCTCGCGGGGGCGATTACCTGACCCTCCTCCTGCGTCGCGGTGAAATCGACGATCTCGTCGAGGACTACGCCGTCTACGACTCTCTTGTACGGCGCTTGAATAAAGCCAAGCTCGTTGACCTTCGCGTAGGTGGACAGCGTGTTGATCAGACCGATATTCTGACCTTCGGGCGTTTCAATAGGACAGATTCGTCCGTAATGCGTCGGGTGAACGTCGCGCACCTCGAAGCCGGCGCGATCCTTGATCAGACCGCCTTCGCCCAGCGCGGAAAGACGGCGCTTGTGCGTAATCTCCGAAAGCGGATTAGTCTGATCCATAAACTGCGAAAGCTGACCCGTGCTGAAAAAATCTAAGATCGTCGTGGTGATCAGCTTTGTGTTTATTAAATCGTGCGGCATTAGTTCTTCGTAGGAGCTTATGGTCGCAAGTTTGTCCCGAATGGCTTTCTGCATCTTTACAAGCCCTTGATGAAGCTCGTTGGAAAGCAGCTCGCCTATAGAACGAATGCGTTTGTTGCCCATATGATCGCGATCGTCGATATAGCCTTGCCCGTTTTTAACCTTAATCAGATACTGCACGGTCCCGACGACGTCTTCGGGCGTTAGCACGGTGATATAGTCGGGCACGTTCGCGCCAAGTTTGTGGTTCATCTTCATGCGACCCACTTTGGTCAGATCGTAGCGCTCTGGATCGAAGAACAGCTTCTCCACAAACTCTTTCGCCGCGTCTTTAGTTACCGGTTCGCCCGGGCGCATCACCTTATAAATTCTTATCGCCGCCAGATCGTTTTCGTCGTCGATCTTCTCGGTCTGCTTGAGCAGTCTTAGCGATTCGACGTCCGCGCTGAAAGCCGATATTATTGATTTATCGGATCCAGGGGCGGCGTCGTTTGCGATCGTAATCTCCGTTACGCCAAGTTCCAGCAGCTTTTTCAGTTTATTTTCGTCGAGTTGCGTTAGCGCGTCGTACAGCACCTCGCCGCTTTTTGCGTCGATAACCGGCTCCGCCAGATGCCTCTCCATCACAACCTCTAGCGGGTACTCCACAAACGCCAGCCCATCTTCTTTGAGCTTTTTGGCCTTGCTCGTCGTCAAACGCTTGCCCGCCTGAATGATGATCTCGCCCTTCTCGTCTTTGAGATCGTAATCCAGCCGTCCGCCAAACAGATCGGGATCAAACGGCGACAAAAAGCGGTTGTCGCGCAAGGTGATCTTCAAAAGCGGATAAAACAGACGGACAATATCCTGCTTGCCGTAGCCAAGCGCGCGAAAGAGGATTGTAATAGGTACTTTTCGGCGGTTGTTTATGCGAACGAACAGGGTGTCTTTCGCGTCGTATTCAAAATGAAGCCAGCTGCCGCGATCGGGGATAATTTGCGCGGTATAACTGAGTTTGTTGCCGGTCGCGCCGCTTTCGTCTACTTTGAAAATAACGCCCGGGCTTCTGTGAAGCTGATTGACCACAACCCGCTCCACGCCGTTGATAATAAAACTTGTGCGATCGGTCATCAGCGGGATTTCGCGGACATATAAAGATTGCTCTTTCATATCCTTAACGCCGATGATCTTGCCCGTTTTCTCCTCCTTGTCGTTCACTGACAGGCGCACCTTGATCTTTAGCGGAACGCAGTAGGTCAGCCCGCGCTCCATTGATTCTCGTATGGTGTATTTGGGTTTGCCGAACTCGCTGCCCAGATACTCTAAAGTGATATTGTTATGCTGATCATGAATAGGAAACACCGAGCGAAAAACGCGCTCGATACCGCTTTGATCGCGCGCGTCGCGCCCGATCATCAGAAAGTCGTCATAACTGTTTTGTTGAAGTTGCAACAGATTGGGAATGGGAAGCGCCTGCGGCATTTTCGCAAAATCGACTCGAAGACGGTTTCCGGATTTTAGGCTGTTTAACATAGGTTACCTCGCAATATATAACCGCGCCTTTAAGGCGCTCTTACGCGAAACTAACGAAGCGACTTCGTTAGTTAATCCAAATAAGGTTCTAACGCGCGGCGCGCAACCAGATGCGCGCGAAGTAAAGGCGCTCTCGCCCAAAAAAGCTCGCTTTTTGGTAACCTACGCAAAAGCGAGAGAACCGAAGCGCGCAAAGGCGATCTTATAGATTCGGATCGCCTCGAATATCAGACGCGAGAGACTATTTCAGCTCGACCTGCGCGCCGGCTTCTTCTAGTTTTTTCTTCCACTCTTCCGCGTCGGTTTTAGCGACGTGCTCTTTAACTACCGCGGGGGCGCTTTCTACCAGATCTTTCGCCTCTTTCAGTCCCAGCGAGGTCAATTCGCGTACGACTTTGATAACGTTGATCTTCTTTTCGCCCGTAGCTTTGAGATGAACCGTAAATTCGGTTTTCTCCTCTTCGGCGGGCGCGGCTGCCGCGTCGGCGGCGACCGCTCCTATTGCGACGGCGGGCGCGGCGCTAACGCCAAACTTCTCCTCGAAAGCCTTAACGAGATCGTTAAGTTCGACTACGGTTAATTTTCCGATATGCTCTAGCAGCTCTTCTTTTGTGATCGCCATTTTTTTCCTTATGTTTTGATGTTGACCGCTTTTTACGCGGCGAGCTTTTTTGACAGATTGTCAAGACCTGTAACAAACCCGCGCAACGGAGCGATCCAGACCGACAGCAACATACCAATAAGCCGCTCTCTGGAAGGCAGTTTGGCGAGCGCTTCGATATAGCTTGCCTCGACCGCTTTGTTGTCTATATGACCCTGTTTGACGACGAATTTGTCTTTGGCGCTCTCCGCGAACTTGCCGACCGTTTTGATCAAGCCTAACCCGTCCGCGCCCCAGATAAACACGTTGCCGTCCTTGAGAGTCAAACCCTCTTTGCCGGCGTTTTTCAGCGCGATTGAAGCGAGCGTGTTTTTAGACGCTTGCGTAAAACCGCCGATCTTTCGCACCTGATTTCTAAGATCCTCAAACTCCGCGACGGCGAGACCTTTATAGTCGGCTACCAAAATGGTATCGCTATTTTTGAACTCCTCCGTCAAAAAGCTGATGATTTCCGCCTTTTTTGCTTTTGTCATTTATCTCCTTTCCGACCGACTTCGGCGGGCTATATTTAAGTTTAGTCGCCTAAACGCCCGCTGTCTTCAGCCCGCAGAAATCAAAACCGCCCGCTTTAACCGCGCAGTTCCGTTAATTCGTTTACGTCCAGCAAAATTGAGGGCGACATAGTTAAGCTCATCGCCGCCTTTTTAACGTATCTGCCTTTCGCGCTCGCCGGCTTCATTCTGTTCAGCGCCTTAATCAAGGTTTCGGCGTTCTCTTTGATCTTATCGCTGGAAAAGCTCGCCTTGCCGATGCCTGCGTGAATGTTGCCCTTTTTGTCCACCTTGAAATTAACCTGCCCGCCTTTTGCGTTTTTGACGGCGGTTTTCACGTCTTGCGTAACCGTGCCAGTCTTTGGGTTTGGCATAAGCCCTTTTGGACCTAGTATCCGTCCGATCTTGCCCACTACGCCCATCATATCCGGCGTAGCGATAACGATGTCAAAACCGGCTTTGCCCTTAGCCACCTCGTCGGCAAGATCGTTTTCGCCGACAATATCCGCGCCGGCTTCCTGCGCCTCCTTAGCTTTGTCGCCTTTGGCGAAAACGGCGACCCGCACCGTTTTTCCCGTGCCGTGCGGCAAAACGACCGCGCCGCGAATCATCTGATCGGCGTGGCGCGGATCTACGTTCAGCCAAACGGCAAGCTCGACCGTCTCGTCAAACTTGGCGCTTTTAAGCTCGCCGATTTTCTGCGACGCTTTATCCAACGTATAGATCGCGCCCTTTTCCAGCGCGTCGTTCAGCTTTTGTATGCGCTTAGATGCTTTTGGCATAATTTAACTCCTAGTCCGCTATGTGAACGCCCATGCTGCGAGCGGAACCCGCGACGATTTTGAACGCCGCCTCCTCGTCGACGGCGTTCATATCGACGATTTTCTGTTTGACGATCGTCCGAATCTGCTCCTTGGCGATTTTGCCCGCGACAATTTTAAGCGGGTTTGCCGCGCCTTTCTCGATGCCGACGGCTTTTTTGATCAGATCGGTAACCGGCGGCTGTTTCGTTATGAACGAAAAACTTTTGTCTTCGTAAACGGTAATCACGACAGGCAGATTCCAACCGGCGCTCTCTTTGGTTTTCTCGTTGAACTCTTTGCAAAACGCCATAATATTGACGCCTCTTTGGCCAAGCGCCGGACCTACGGGCGGCGACGGATTCGCTTTGGTCGCCGGAATGACGAGCTTGATTTGTCCCACGACTTTTTTTGCCATCTTCTATCCTTTCTCAAATCATCTTTTCGACTTTTGTGTATTCAATCTCGACGGGGGTCGATCGACCAAAGATTGAAACGTTAAGGCGCAACTTGCCCGACAAGGCTTCATACTCTTCGACGACGCCGGTAAAATTGGCGAATGGTCCGTCGATAATACGCACCTGCTCGGCGGCGTCAAAGAATATCTTGTGCTTCGCCGGACCTTTATTGCGCGCTTTTTCCAAAATCTGCTGAATATCCTTCTCGTGAAGCGGGGCGGGCTTCTTCTCCTCGCCGATAAACCGCGAAACTTTTGGAAGCGACTGAATGCGATGCCAAAGATCGTTATCCAGCTCTAGTTGCGCGAAAACGTATCCTGGATACAAACATCGCTCGACCGTTTTCGGTTTGCCGCTTTTGTTAAGCTCGATCACGTCCTCCGTCGGAACGACGATTTCAAAAACGCGATCGGAGATGGACAGCTCGTCGCGCAAACGTTCGATCGACCGCTTAACGCTCTGTTCGCTTCCATAATAGGTCTGGATCGCATACCACTTTTGAGCCACAATCTATCCTTAATTAACAACCGACGAAACGCTGAGACTCATCAACAGATCGACCAGCGCCAAAAAGAGCGTGATCACGGTTACCACCGCGAAAACGGCGATAAACGCGCTCTTAACCTGCATAGACAATGGAAATATCACCTTGCCCAGCTCGGCGCGAGAGAGTTTGATATAACTAATTAGTTTTCTCATTCACATCCCCTATGTTCGCCTAATGGCAGGGTAGGTAGGATTCGAACCCACAACCTACTGATTTGGAATCAGCCGCTCTACCGTTGGAGCTACTACCCTAGCTTCTTTTGCTCGCGTCGCCTCTACTTGCAACCGCCAATTAAACGCGCTAATTAGCCGAAGTCGGCTCGGATCGCCCGTTTTCATATAAACGCGGCGATCCGCAGCGTTAAATCTTCGTCTCTTTATGCGCCGTGTGCTTTTTCAGACGCGGGCAATATTTTTTGTACTCAACCTTGTCGGGATGAGTTTTCTTGTTTTTCGTGGTCGTGTAATTAATGTCGCCGCACTCCGCGCACTTCAGACCGATTTTATCGCGCATAGCCGACCTTACTTGTTAATCTTGGTTACCACGCCCGCGCCAACGGTTCTGCCGCCTTCGCGGATAGCGAAACGAGTGCCTTCTTCGATGGCGATCGGGGCGATCAAAGAGCAGGAAACCTTTACGTTGTCGCCCGGCATAACCATCTCGACGCCGGAGGGCAAGGTTACCGCGCCTGTAACGTCGGTCGTGCGAATATAAAACTGCGGGCGATAACCGGTGAAGAACGGGGTATGGCGACCGCCTTCCTCTTTGGACAGCACGTAAATCTCCGACTCAAACTCGGTGTGCGGATTGATCGTGCCGGGTTTCGCAAGCACCATGCCGCGCTCGACTTCCTCTTTCTTAGTGCCGCGCAATAAGACGCCGCAGTTGTCGCCCGCTTCGCCCTGTTCCATCTCTTTGTGGAACATCTCAACGCCGGTAACGACGGTTTTGCGGGTTTCGCGCAGACCGATGATCTCTATTTCCTCGCCCACCTTGACTACGCCGCGCTCGATACGACCGGTTACCACCGTGCCGCGACCTGAGATCGAGAACACGTCTTCGATCGGCATCAGATAGGGTTTATCGGTATCGCGCTTTGGAGTGGGAATGAACTCGTCGATCGTATCCATCAGCTTGAAAATCTTCGCCGTCCATTCGTTTTCCTTATTATCCATACCCGCGTCGAGCGCAAGTTTGGCGGAACCTGGAATGATCGGCGTGGTATCGCCCGGAAACTCGTACGAGTTGAGAATATCGCGCACTTCCATCTCGACAAGCTCGATCATCTCCGCTCTTTCGCCCTCGTCGAGCTGATCCTCTTTATTCAGGAAGACGACGATGTGCGGAACGCCCACCTGACGAGCTAAAAGAATGTGCTCGCGCGTTTGAGCCATAACGCCGTCCGTAGCCGCGATCACAAGAATCGCGCCGTCCATCTGCGCCGCGCCGGTGATCATATTCTTGACGTAATCGGCGTGTCCAGGGCAGTCCACGTGCGCGTAGTGGCGTTTAGGCGTCTCATACTCTACGTGGCTGGTCGCGATCGTAATGCCGCGCTCTTTTTCTTCGGGGGCGTTGTCGATCTGATCGTAAGCCTTCTTCTCGCCGCCGTATTTATTCGCAAGCACGACCGTGATCGCCGCGGTCAACGTAGTTTTGCCGTGATCCACGTGACCGATCGTGCCGATATTAACGTGCGGCTTATTGCGGACAAACTTCTCTTTTGCCATCTCTGTATCCTTTCTTTTTGTTTTCCTACATTCGTTTAGCTCGTCAACTGGAGCCCATAAGAAGAATTGAACTTCCGACCTCTTCCTTACCAAGGAAGCGCTCTGCCTCTGAGCTATATGGGCGCCTTGCTTGCTCTTTTAGGTTTTGTTTGCTTCCCTTTTGGCAAACTCGGCTAAAACCAACCTACAAAGTCAGGCTTATTAAAACGGCGTAAATCGGGCGGAAGGCAAATTTGCCAGCTCCCGAATCGATCCGGACTGCGTCTTGGAGCGGGAGACGGGATTCGAACCCGCGACCCTCAGCTTGGAAGGCTAA
Source organism: Helicobacteraceae bacterium (assembly GCA_031268655.1). GTDB lineage: Bacteria > Campylobacterota > Campylobacteria > Campylobacterales > SZUA-545 > JAIRNH01. The sequence goes on from JAIRWX010000020.1 coordinate 18,494, forward strand.
TGCTCTAACCAACTGAGCTACTCCCGCGTCAAACTCGTATTTTAGGCTTATTGCCATAAATTCCGAGTCGATAAGAAGGCGTTTTATGGTGGTGAGAGAAGGATTCGAACCTTCGAAGGCAGAGCCAACAGATTTACAGTCTGTCCCCTTTGGCCGCTCGGGAATCTCACCTGCTTACTTGCGGCTAACCGCTTGTAACCCTTCAACGGCGCGTGTTGACGCGCCAATATAACGCCTTGCGCATGTCCAGCGCGGTAAAACGCTGTTTGTAACGTAAGCCAAACAACTAAACTGGAGCTGGTTAAGGGATTTGAACCCCCGACCTGCTGCTTACAAGGCAGCCGCTCTGCCAACTGAGCTAAACCAGCCCGAAGTTTGAGCGTGCAATTCTATCTTGCAATCCTGAATCTGTCATAAATTATCGTTAAAAACCGGCGAAATCCGCCAAAATTTTGCTGATCGCCGCCGTTTTTGCCCCGTTTTCGATAGAATTTACCTTTTTGCCCCGATAGCTCATCCGGATAGAGCGCAGGCTTCCTAAGCTTGAGGCGGCAGGTTCGAGTCCTGCTCGGGGCGCCAACAATGCGATTTGCGTTCTATTTAGACGCGATTTTATAACGCCGCCGTAGCTTGTTTTGCTACAAAAAGAAAACGGAATAAATTGATAGCGCCAAGAAAAAACTGGGATTACCTATTTAAGTAATTAGCCGTCTTTTGTGAAATTGTTCGTGCGATTGTTATATTTTGCGCGCCGATATAATCGCGTAATAAAGTTAACGTGTTGCCATTTGGAAAAATAACAGGCAGTATTTGCTCAACAATTCTTTGGTCTAAAAAGCTCAACATACCTATCGGGGTAATCAGCAACTTTTAATCTTCTCATCAAATATGCTCTTAAATTGGCTATATGCGATCATAGTTTTTTCTCCGCGTATTCGTATCGCAAATCATTTATCGGCTTGAGTTCGCCGTTTCGTTTGATATAGAAATAATCCCAGCCGTTGTTGTTTGATAAATTAAGATATTTAGCCGACGTTTTATGGATTGACAAAATATCTTGCCCGTCGTCTGCGTAGCCGTTAGCCGTTAAAACCGCGATCTTGTCGCCGTTTTTATTAAATAATTGTTCGCCGACTTTCAGAAAACCGCTTTCTGTTAGTTGTTCCATGCTAACTCGCGGCGGTTTTACCTCAAGAGCCAAATTATGCAGATCGCCGTTTTCGGGCTTAACTTTGTCGATGCGTTTTTGGGCGGCTTCAATATACTTTTCTTCCATTTCAAAGCCAATATAGTTTCTGCCGAGTAATTTTGCGATCGATCCCGTTGTGCCAGAGCCAAAAAACGGATCTAAAACAATATCGTTTGGCTTAGTCGTGGAAAGAACAATCTTGTAAAGCAGTTTTTCCGGTTTTTGCGCGGAGTGAATCTTTTTACCGCTTTCGTCTTTCAGCCGTTCGCCGCCAATACAAATGCCAATATCCCAAACGCTTTTATCCTGCTTATCGCCGTTTAAGCGCTTCATCGTTTTGTAATTGAAAACGTATTTTGATTTTTGGCTTTTACAAAACCAGAGCAGAGTTTCGTGCGAATTTTGATATCTAGCGCCGCTAAAATTCGGTACGGCGTTTGGTTTCGACCAGATCACGTCGTTTAATATCCAAAAGCCAAGATTTTGCATAATATAACCAAGCCGATAAATGTTCTGAAAAGCGCCGATAACCCAGATCGCGCCGTCGGGCTTTAATACTCTTCTGCACTCCGCCAGCCATTTCTCGCTAAATTCGTCGTACTCTTTATATGTATTAAATTTATCCCATTTGTCCTCAACGCCGTCAAACTTCGAACCGTTTGTTCGCAATAATTCGCCTTCGGTTTGCATCCAATAAGGCGGATCGGCAAAAATTAAGTCGATAGAATTGTCGGGAATCAGCGAAAGATTAATCAAGCAATCGCCGACGATAATTGTATTTAAGTATTTAGGTAAATCTTGACTCATTAGGACTTTTTTTCTCGCAATGTTCATTGATTATAGCATAGACTTCTTGTAAACCTTCGCCGCGTTGTAAAAGAGCGGACGGCGCTAACGGGATCAACGTAGTCAAAACAATATTGCCGCGAGCGATAACGCGGCTATTCAGCCAAGCTGATTTGCGTTGATTTAACGCCAAACGGCGGGTTTTATTACGCGATATAGCGATAAATATCAGCAAAAACGCGCCGTTTTTACAATTTGATTAAGCAAACTCGCTCTACGATCGCCAAATCTACTTTTCTTGAGGAGAGTCGTAACATGCAATCGGCGCTAATTAGTTCGGCTGTTTCAGCTTTGCTTAAGCTGAAAAAGTCCCCCCCCCCCCCCTGCTTTTACGTTAACTTCGGTTGCTTTATACAGCGATCGCGACGACGATCACAAAACAAGTTATCCTATAACGCATAGTATCAATCTGCGGCGCTATCGTTTTGACTACAATGGCGCGCTATGAGAAACTTGGTCGTCTGGGCGCTTGCGCCGCTATTTTGTCTAACTATGGTCGCGGAGGAAAACGCGCCGATCGACGCCAATCAGACCAAACGCGCCGACTTTCGCTACTCGATCGGCATAGCCGTCGCAAACGTTCCTTATTTTGACGCGAGCGTGAAATCCCACTTACGCGTTCTGCCATACGGCGATCTGCGATACAAAGCGCTGTTTTTATCGCCCTTCAAGGGGCTCGGCGTTGATCTGCCGCTTGGCGGCGGCGCGGTTTTCTCGCCCTCGATCAGCTGGCGCGGCGAGCGCAAGGAGAGCTACGACAAAACGTTGAAAGGCTTGGGCGACATAGACGCAGAGGCGACTTATGGCGCGTCGATCAGTTTTATGCGTCCAAATTTTACCGCGGGCGCTAATTTTTTCCGCGGATTTTCAAGCGGCGCGTCAACTTACGCGATCAACGCGGGCTTTCCATTTCGCCTAGGCGAGAGCTGGACGATCGCGCCGGGCGTCTCGGCGCAGTTTGGCGATCGCAAATACAACCGGATTTACTATGGAATCAACCAAACGCAAGCCGCCGCGTCGCGTTACGATCGTTACAAGCCAAGCGACGGGTTAGTCAATATATCCGCTTCGCTTATGGCGTATTATGGCATTACGCAAAGAGTGGGCGCGGCTGTATTTGTAAGTCGTAAGTATTTTGTCGATCAAGCCGCCGCGTCGCCGTTTATTAAAGCGGAAGACGACGAACAGAACAATTTCGGCGCGATGATTCTCTATCGCGGTCCTTAACAAACGGGCGATTGTCTTAGCGCTCTTAAGCGCCTCGAGTTTCCCTACGTAAGCAAGGCGGCGACAACCAACGAAGCCCCGCGTTTGCCGCCGAGCCGTTTTGCCGCTAGGCTTCGATCCGCAAAATATGGCCGGCGTTTTTTATATAGGTTATTCTCGCGCCGCCGCCCTCAAAGAAATCGCGGGCGTTTTTCGCGTCTACGATTCTATCTTTAGCGCCAAAATATATATCGACGGCGTTCAAGCGCTCAAAACCGCCAACGCGCCACCGATAGGTAAGCGACAGCTCAAGATCGGTTTTTTGCGTATCGCGATCTATGTATTTTTCGTCGAATACGCCGCACGCGGCGTAAAAATTACGCATATACGACTCGCGATCGCGGACATAAGCGGCTAGCTGCAAGCGGATAAATTTTGCCTCTTTGTCTTGAAAAAAAGCGGGCGAGAGCAGTATCAGTCTATCGACGCGCCGATCAGAGCGAAGCGCGTATTCGTACGCTCTGATAGCGCCCAGACTAAATCCGACGACGCAATAGGACGTGTCCGCGGGCAGATAGTCGGCAAACAGCTCCGCTTCGTTTGTAAAGCCAAAACCGCTAAAGAACTTCAAACGGCGCGCTTTCGTTTTCCAGCAGCGTCTTTGATATTTTCTCGATCGCGGCGCTATCAAAAATATCGATCGCCGTCTTCGTCGCCCGTTTCATCAATTGCTGCGCGCCGCCCTCGTCGTCGAACGGATCGTACACCGCGATATACCGCTCGGCGATTTTGCGCGCGGCCGCGCCGTCGCTTTCGCAAAAATTCGCGCCCTTTTCGTCCGTAAACCGCCACCACGCGATTCCCGCCAGCCGCGCGCACAACAGCGCAAACAACTCCGTTTCCGACGAAACGTTATTGTGATCGGGCAGAAATTCGCCCGCTAATTTCGCCGCCTCGAATTTCGCGCCGAGTCGTTTCGCCGCGAACGCTTTCGCCGACTGATAACGCGCGCGTTTTTCGCGCATATCGTCTTCCAGCCACTCGCCGCTTTTTTTTAGGCTGATAACCTTCTCTTTGATCGCGTCTATATCGCTCTGCCCCACTTTTTCCGCGTTTCGTCTTAGCGCGTATAGCGCCGCTTCGTTGGCGAGCGCCGCGAGCGCCGCGCCGCTGAATCCCGCCGTTTTTTCGGCTAACTTGGCGAGATTAAGCGAGTGCGGCTTGTCGTTAAAAACTATTTTTAAGATCTCTTTGCGATCGCTAAGATTGGGCGGACTGATTTCTATGCGCCGATCAAACCTCCCCGGTCTTAACAGCGCGTCGTCCAAAAGCTCTATGCGATTCGTAGCCGCCAGTACCACCACTCCGCTGTGGCTTTCAAAGCCGTCCATTTCCGTCAGCAGTTGATTAAGCGTGTTTTCGCGCTCGTCGCTTCTCGCGCCGCCGCGCGTTCTGCCAACCGCGTCGATCTCGTCGATAAAAACAATTGACGGCGCGTGCTTTCTAGCCGTCGCGAAAAGCTCCGAGATCTTCTTGGGACCTACGCCGACATACAGATGCGCGAAACTCGAACCTGAAGCGTAAAAAAACGCGACGCCCGCCTCGCCCGCGATCGCTTTCGCCATAAGCGTTTTGCCTACGCCCGGGGGACCCGCGAGCAGCACGCCGCGCGGCAAAACCACGCCGAAACGTTTGTATTTGGACGGATTTTTGAAATAATCGACGATTTCGTCCAGCTCTTCTCGAACCGATTTCAGCCCCGCCACGCGCTTAAAAGTAACGTTCGATCGCATAGGCGTAAAGATGGAATCGCCCGCCGCGCCCGCCGCGACAGAGTTTTTTTTCGCAAACTGAAAGGTCGGCGATCGGCGAACTAAAACGATCAACGCCGCCGCGGCGGCAATAAGCGTTACTATCGGCGCGAACCAAGGCGTACTGATCGCAAAACTTAGTATTAGCAGTAATCCTGCGATCGCCAACGTGGCAATCTGAAGGCTGTCTAGCTTTGCCGTCGTCATCTTTTGCGTCCCGTCAAATCGCCCATTCGTTTCTCCGCGTCGAAGCTAAAAGGCAAACGTCGTTTTCGCGCTATCAAGGTTTCGCCAATTTGGTTTGCGTTCATAATTATATCGCTTTGCCGTCAACGCGCAAAATCCCGATCGCGCAAATCGCGCTAACATTCGCTGACTCTGCCCGTTTCGAGAGCTATGCACAAACTTGCCTGCTCGCCGCTTTCGCCGATCAACGTTATTTTGCAGGTAGCCAGCATCGGTCGTTTTACGGTCGTGCTTGAAGACGTATTATACAGATGGAAGGGTCTGCCTATCTCGTCGAAAGCGATGGTTTGAAGGCAACCGTGAAGATCAAGCCTTTCGACTCTCCAATACCACAACGCCATTTCGGGCGTGAAGTCGGGACGGTCGCTTCTAAGACGGCTTGGGACTCCTCCGCTTAAACGCCGCTTTGTCAAGGGATCGACAGCCATTTCCTCTAACGACGAAGTGTTGCTTGCATTCCTGTCTTGATCGGCGAAAATTGTATAAGTCCAGCCGCCTGCCTTTCCGCCCGCATATATTGGATTTGCCGACGTACTAAACTTTAGTCTCCATCGTTTAAGTTCCCAGTTTGGATCGTTTGGATCAAATTTGTCGTCCATTACCGCCAGATGTTGGGTATAACGAAGATGCCTTATAATTTGATCTCTAGCTAAAGCAAGTTTGTCGGGTTCGTAAAAGACCGCGTAGGCGATCATAGAGAGAATGCCCGCGATCATGATCGTTATGATCGCTTCGATCAGCGTAAAACCGCCGCCTTCGAGATTCAAACGCGCTCGGCGCGCGGGCGCGAACAGGCGAATCATGTACGATCCTTAGCTTTGCTTGTTTGAAAACCGCGATTATAATACAGATCAAACAAAAAAGCGTACTCTTTTTTTGTAAAGCGAAATACTTGACTTTTAAGGAATAAAACCTTAGTATTCCAATCGATTTTCAAAATAAGGAGAACAAATGGGTTTAACCAAACCTGTTGTCGGCATTCTAACGGCGTTTGCGACCGCCTCTGCGTTGAGCGCGGCGCAAATTCAACTTCTCAACGTGTCTTACGACCCGACGAGAGAGCTTTACAAGGAGTTTAACGCGGCGTTCGTTAAACGCTACAAAGCGAAAACGGGCGACGACATAACCATTACGCAGTCGCACGGCGGCAGCGCCAAGCAAGCTAACGCGGTTATCGACGGCAATCCCGCCGACGTGGTAACCTTGGCGCTTGGCGGCGATATCGACGCGATCGCGGTAAAACGCCCCGATCTGATCGAAAAAAACTGGATCAAAAAGCTACCGCTTAACAGCTCGCCTTACACCTCGACAATCGTCTTCTTGGTGCGCAAAGGCAATCCGAAGGGGATCAAAGACTGGGACGATCTGGTCAAAAAGGGCGTAAGCGTTATCACCCCGAATCCAAAAACCAGCGGCGGGGCGCGATGGAACTACTTGGCGGCTTGGGCGTTTGCGAAACAAAAATACGGCTCGGAAGACAAAGCCCGCGAGTTTGTGAAACAGCTCTTTGCCAACGTACCAATTCTGGACAGCGGCGCGCGCGGCTCGACCATCACATTCGCACAACGCGATCAGGGCGACGTTCTGCTGGCGTGGGAGAACGAGGCGTTTTTGATATTCGAGGAGTATGAAAACGGCAAAGACAGGTTCGAGATCGTCGTGCCGTCTCTCAGCATACTCGCCGAGCCTTCGGTAACGGTGGTGGACGGCAACGTAAAGAAAAAGGGCGAGGCGACGGTTAAAGCCGCGACGGAATATCTGAACTTCCTGTACGCCAAAGAGGGTCAGCGCATAGCGGCTAAAAACTACTATCGCCCGACGGACAAAGAGGTCTCCAAAGAGTACGAAAAGGCGTTTCCGACGCTTAAGCTCGTAACCATCGACGGCGATTTCGGCGGCTGGGATAAAGCGCAGAAACTGCACTTTAACGACGGCGGCGAGTTCGACAAAATCTACGCTAAATAACAAGTCGCTTTGATGTCGTCGGCGCTATCTAAAAGTCGTAAAAAATCCCCGCTTCCAGGCTTCGGATTGTCGCTTGGATTGTCGATGACCTATCTTTCGCTGCTTGTGCTTATACCGCTCGGAGGACTGTTTTTGTATTCTACGAAAGTCTCCTTTGGGCGGTTTATAGAGATCGCCGCCGATTCAAGAACGATCGCCGCGTTTAAGATCTCGTTTGGCGCGTCGTTTATCGCCGCCTGCGTCAACGCGGTTTTCGGGCTTGTTCTGGCGTGGGTTTTGGCGCGTTACTCGTTCTTTGGCAGGAAGTTTTTAGATTCCATTATCGATCTGCCCTTTGCCATACCCACGGCGGTGGCGGGCATATCGCTAACGGCGATCTTTGCGCAAAACGGGCTTTTAGGACGCTTTTTCGCGCCGATCGGCAAAGATGACGCGGGCGCAATCCTTGCGATCAAAGAGTTTTTGAGCTATTTTCTGCCCGCGGAAGGAATACAGATTTCCTATTCGGCGATCGGCATTACGATCGCGCTTGTTTTTATCGGTCTTCCTTTTATAGTCCGCACAGTTCAGCCCGTGATAGAGGAGCTGGACAAAGAGGTCGAGGATGCGGCGATAACGCTTGGCGCGAGCTACCCGCGAGTGTTCGCAAAGGTGATTTTTCCGTCGATCTATCCGGCGCTGCTAACGGGTTTCGCGCTCGCGTTTGCGCGAGGGCTTGGCGAATACGGATCGGTGATTTTTATCTCTAGCAACAGACCTTACGAAACCGAAATTGTGCCGCTGCTGATTTTTATGCAGTTGATGGAATACGACTATGAGGAAGCCAGCGCGATCGGCGTTATGATGCTGATATGCACCTTTATTTTATTACTGATTATCAACTATTTGCAAACGTTATCGAGAAGGCATAAAAAGGTAACGGCTAATGCGTAAAGAGCCGAAGTGGGTCAAATGGACGCTGATCGCAATCGCCCTTCTTTTTTTGGCGCTTTTTGTCGCGCTGCCGGTATTTACCATCTTTGAGCAGGCGTTTTCAAGAGGGTGGGAGGTTTACGCGCGGTCAATTCTGGACGAAGACGCGCTGGCGGCGATAAAACTGACGCTCTTAATCGCCGCGATCGTCGTGCCGTTAAACGCATTTTTTGGTCTGCTTACCGCGTGGGCGATCGCCAAGTTTGAGTTTTTTGGCAAAAATGTCCTTATCACCTTGATCGAGCTGCCGTTTTCGGTCTCTCCGATTATCGCGGGGCTGATTTTTATCCTGCTGTTTGGAGCGCACGGCTGGTTCGGCGAATGGCTGATGGAACGCGAAATACGGATTGTTTTTGCGTTGCCGGGTATGATTTTGGCTACGGCGTTCGTTACTTTTCCTTTTGTCGCGAGAGAGCTGATTCCTCTGATGCAGGAGCTTGGCAAAGACGACGAGGAGGCTTCTTTGACGCTGGGCGCGGGAGGCTTGTATACCTTTTGGCGGGTTACGCTTCCAAACATCAAATGGGGACTGCTTTACGGCGTAATACTGACCAACGCCCGCGCTATGGGCGAGTTTGGCGCGGTAGCGGTCGTTTCGGGTTTGCAACGCGGCGTTACGATGACTATGCCGCTTCAGATCGAGGTTTTATATAACGAGTATCACCTAACCGCCGCGTTTGCCGTCGCCTCGCTGTTAACTTTTCTGGCGCTAGTAACGATGGCGGCTAAAAGCGCGATCGAGCGCTTCATAGCGTTGCAACGCAAGGAAATTATATGAGCATCGAGATAGACAACGTTACCAAACGATTTGGAAGTTTTACCGCTTTAGAAAATGTGAGCATTACGATCAAAGAGGGAGAGCTGACCGGACTTTTAGGTCCGAGCGGATCGGGCAAAACCACTCTGCTTCGCATTATCGCGGGGCTTGAAAACGCCGATAGCGGCGCCGTCAGGTTTTTTGGCGAGGAGGCGGGACACAAAAGCATAAGAGATCGCAACGTCGGCTTTGTCTTTCAGCACTACGCGCTGTTTAAGCACATGAGCGTTTTTGAAAACGTCTCGTTTGGATTAAAAGCCCGCCCAAGAGCGACGCGACCAAACAAAAACGAGATTAAGGATCGCGTGTTCAAACTGCTCAAAATGGTGCAGCTTGAATCGATGGCAAATCGTCTGCCAAACGAACTCAGCGGCGGACAGAAGCAGCGCGTAGCGCTCGCTCGCGCGCTGGCGGTCGAGCCGAAAATACTGCTTTTGGACGAGCCTTTTGGCGCGTTGGACGCGAAGGTTAGACAGGAGCTTAGAAGATGGCTTAGGTTTTTGCACGACGAAATACGCGTAACCAGCGTTTTCGTAACGCACGATCAGGAGGAGGCGCTCGAGGTTAGCGACAGTATCGTGATTTTTAACAAGGGCAGAGTGGAGCAGATCGGCGCGCCCGAAGAGGTGTACGACAACCCTAGAACCCCTTTTGTCTATAGTTTTCTGGGCAACGTGAATCTTTTTCGCGCCCGCATCGAGCAGGGAACGTTGAAACTAGACGGCGGCGCGGGCGAAAGCGATCTGAAGTTTTTTATCCGTCCGCACAACATCGATATTTCGCCGATCAAAGAGCATGAAAAAGCGATAGAATCCAGAATCGTCGCGCACCGATTTTTAGGCGGCAGAGTGCGCGTGGAGCTGGTTACGTTAGAAGGAGCGAAACCTATTGAAGCCGATATAGACAAAGCGCGCTGGAACTATGTCAGAAACGCCAAGCCCGACACGGTTTTTATCAGTTTCAAGGAGGCGAAAATTTATTCGCAAAACAACGAATGGAACGATTATGTTATCTAATATACTAAAGCGAATAAGCGGCAAGATCGCGCTCTCGTTCAGTTATCAGGCGGAAGATATTGTCGCGCTGGATCTGACGCTTAAAGCAAACGCGAGCGACATAGAGATTTTTACGCTCGACACGTTCAAGCATTTCAAAGAGTGCTTGGAATACCACAAAACGATCGAATCGTTCTATCGCGTCGAAATCAAAAAATACGAGCCGAACGAATCCCGCGTATCGGAGCTAGAAAGCAGGCTGGGCGAGTTTGGAATCCGCGAGAGCTTAGAAAATCGCCGCGAGTGCTGTCGCGTTCGCAAGGTGGAACCGCTTGAAAGAGCGCTACGCGGCAAGGCGGCGTGGATTACGGGGTTAAGAGCCGCGCAAAGCCCGACGCGAAGCGCGCTTCAAACGATTGAGTTTGACGAACGGCGCGATCTGCTAAAGATCAATCCGCTTGCGCTATGGAGCGAAACGGATGTCTTTGAGTATATTAAGCGCAACAAGCTGCCAATCAACCCTCTGTATAATCGCGGTTTCAAAAGCGTTGGCTGCGCGCCCTGTACCCGCGCCGTCAAAGACGGCGAGGGGGCGAGAGCGGGGCGCTGGTGGTGGGAAAATCCCGAACATAAAGAGTGCGGTCTGCACATAAGGGAAACGGCTTGAACAGGCTCGACAAACTTGAATCGCAAAGCGTTTTTATTATCAGAGAGGCGTATAAGTCGTTCAAACATATAGCCATGCTGTGGTCTATAGGCAAAGACAGCACCGTTTTATTGTGGCTGGCGAAAAAGGCGTTTTTCGGGCATGTTCCGTTTGAGCTGATACATATCGACACAAACTACAAGATCGGCGAAATGATTACCTACAGAGATAAGATAGCCAAAGAGCTGAAATTGAGATTGGTCGTGGGACAAAACAAAGAGGCGCTCGCAAACAGACAAACCTTCATTGACGGCGCGGACAGAATATCCTGCTGCAAAGAGTTGAAAAGCAGAGCGCTCAATCATACGCTCGACGGTACTTGGAGCAGAAAAATCTACGATCCGCGCAAAGACGCATGGGAAGAGCGCCAAAGCGCGGAAGCCTACAACGCCGTGATCGTTGGCGTTAGAAGCGACGAGGAGGGAAGCAGGTCGAAAGAGCGCGTTTTTTCCGCGAGAGACGAAAAAAGCGAATGGGACGCGAGCGCGCAGCCGCCGGAGCTTTGGAATTTATACAAAACGGAATTCGCCCCCAAAACGCACGTGAGAGTACACCCGCTTCTCGAGTGGACGGAGCTTAATATATGGGAGTATATTGATCGAGAAAACATTCCCGTAATACCCATATATTTTGATCGAGGCGACGGAAAAAGATACCGCTCGCTCGGATGTTATCCATGCACGAGCCCGGTTAAATCCTCGGCGAAAAATCCCGCCGAGATTATCGACGAGCTTACGAGCGGAAAGTTCAAGGATATAGCCGAACGATCGGGGCGCGCGCAGGATAAAGACGGAGGCGGCACTCTGGAGGCGTTAAGAAAAGAGGGGTATATGTGATGAGCGCGAAACGTCATATAGACCGAATGAATATCGTCGTAACGGGACACGTCGATCACGGAAAAAGCACGCTTGTGGGACGTATGCTTGCGGATACCTCCTCGCTGCCGAAAGGCAAACTCGACGCGCTCAAAAAACGGTGCGAAAAAAACGGCAGAGTTTTTGAATACTCTATGCTGCTGGACGCGCTCGAGGACGAGCAAAAACAGGGCATAACCATAGATAGCGCCAGAATTTTTTTCAAGAGCAAAACGAGAGAGTATATTATCATCGACGCGCCCGGACACGTCGAGTTCTTAAGAAATATGTTAAGCGGGGCTTCGCGCGCCGTAGCCGCTATACTGGTGATCGACGCGATCGAAGGAGTCGCCGAAAACTCCAAGCGGCACGGGTTGCTGCTCTCGCTGCTCGGCGTTTCGCAGGCGCTGGTAGCCATTAACAAACTCGATCTGTTCAACTATGAGGAAGCGGTGTTCAGAGCGATAAAAAACGAGTACGAACAGTATCTGGCAACCATTAACGTTAAGCCGCTGGCGTTTATTCCCGTTAGCGCGAGAGAGGGGAAAAATATCGTAACGAGCGCGAGCGAAACGCCTTGGTATAACGGCAAAACCGTTCTTCAGACGTTAGACGGCTTTCGCAACCTCCCCTCGAACGAGAATCTGTTTTTCGCCATGCCTCTGCAGGACGTTTATCGATTCAGCGACGATAACGACAATCGACGCGTTTACGTCGGCACGATCGTAAGCGGCACGATCAGAAAGGGCGATCTCGTCAGATTTCTGCCCTCGAATAAAGAGACTCATATCGACAATATAGAGGTTTGGAACGCCCCCGACAAAGAGAGCGCCAAAGCGAACGAGGCGAGCGGCTTCACGTTGAAAGAGGAGATATACGTCAAAAGCGGAGAGGTGATGATCAAAGCGGACGAAAACGTCTCGGTTGTCGTCAGCTCCAAAATCAGGGCAAATCTTATCTGGCTTGGGCAGCGTTCCTTTGTTTTTAACAGAAATTATCTGCTTAAACTTGGGAGCGCAAAGGTTGGCGCGAAACTTATTAAAATAGAAAAGGTGTTGGGCGACGAGCTAAACGCGAACGGGAGCTATACGGAGCTTAAACGCAACGAGTGCGGCAGCGTCGTACTCTCTCTGTCGCGCCCGATAGCGTTATCGACCTTCTACGACAACGCCGTTCTGGGCAGGTTTGCGATCGTGGACGGATACGATACGGGAGGAGGAGGCATCGTTCTTGAAAGCGTTAAAGAGGACGATCGGGACGAAACGCGCGATGGTTTTGAAGAGGAGCTGTTCGCTATTTTGCGAAAACATTTTCCCCATAGGTTTACCGACTTTGATTTCATATCAAACATAAGGAGAAACAATGAAAATAGTAATTAACGGCGAAGAGAAAACTTTCGCGCTTGAAAAGTTAAGCGTCGCCGATCTGCTCAAAATCGAAAACATCGCGCAACCGGATATGGTCTCGGTACAACTAAACGACGAGTTTATTCGGCAAGAAGAGTACGGAACTACAAAGCTAAAAGAGGGCGACGAAATCAACTTCCTCTACTTTATGGGCGGCGGGGCGATCGGGATCGGCGGCGGGGCGGATTTAAGCGCCCTTTGGCGCTTAGATTATCCGACCGCTTGATCGTTGAAGTTTAATTATGCTTAGATCGACGGCGGTAATCCGCAATCAAAACCAAAGGTTCTCTCTTGCCTAAAACCAAACGCCTTACAACTCTTTCAATATTCTCAATTCTCCTTCTCGCGTTTAGCTTTTTCGCCGTCTCCTGCGATCTCCTCTCCTCTAAAACCAACGGCTCAAACAATCAATCTTCCCC
>JAIRWX010000054.1 GCA_031268655.1 Helicobacteraceae bacterium
CAAGTGATTGCGGTTTGCGTACCGTAGCAGCAACACGATCGCCTCTCTCAAGCAATATCTCAAGCATTGGATATGCCAATCCGCTATTTGCTCCTGTAATGAACCATGTTTTCATAAAACCTCTTTCTCATTCATTAAGGAATGATGTAAAATATATAGATAACTATCAAGATCGAATCATACCGCAGTCGGCTTAAGAGCTTGCCGTCAAGCAAGGTTTATTGTCCGTTTTGCGCGCCGATAGCCGCTGGATCGATACGGATACGATATTGCGATTAAGCCCCAGCCGCTTTTCGCTTAAGCCAAGCCGATCGTATAACGTCTTATTGATCGTATATTGTCACGCAGCCGCGCTTCGCTTGAGGCGGCGATCGCTTCTAAGTCCGACGCTAACGTATTCAATATGTCCGACGGGGCGTTTATGTTTTTCGCTTCTTACGGCGACTATTGGCACGAACGGCACTCAAAATAATTGTTCTGCGTCTTAAGCGGCAATGCGAAATCGTCGTCGTCAATCTCCTCGAACTCGGCGCAAAACTCTAAAAGCGTCCGCGCATAAGGCTCGACCGCGCCGTCTCTGTAGTAGATAACGATCTGAACGCCCGCCAGCGCTTCGGATAGCTTGGCGCCGTCCTCGACGGAAAAAACAAGGTAGTAACCGCCCTTTGCTTTGTTGCGATAGGTTTTGGTTTTGTTTAGCACGCTCTTTCCTTTTACTATTGTTTGATTCATATAACTTCGACGATCGCCTCGCGCAACGCCATAATCTCCGCTTTGCGCTCTATAAAGCTGTCGCGGTTGGCAAAAAGACGCGCCGACGATTCCAAGATGGTTTCGACCGCCTCTAAACCGTTTTCCTCCATTGTCTCCCCCGTTTCTACAATATCGACGATTGCGTCCGCGAGTCCCGTAAGCGGCGCAAGCTCGATCGAGCCGTAGAGCTTTACAATCTCTACCGCCATCGCTTTCTTTGCGAAAAAACGTTTTGCGATATTGACCATCTTTGTCGCCGCTTTTAGATGCGATATAGAGGGATCAAGCCGCTCGCCCTTTCTCATGCCCAGCGCCACTTTGCAGCGACCGATCTTCAAATCCAGCAACTCCGTTACAAGCGCGTTCTGTTCCAAAAGCGTTTCCTTGCCGCAGATTCCAAGCTCCGCCGCGCCGTGCGTAACGTATGTCGGCACGTCTTGCGAGCGCACCAGAAAAAAACGAAAATCGCCTTTGGTCAGTATCAACTTGCGGCTTTCAAACGCAAAGTCGCCGCCGTAAATTTTCTTGAACAGGCGCAAAGTTTCGTCGGCGATTCGTCCTTTAGGCAACGCGATAGAGAGCATCAAAACTCCTTGATAATCTTGTCCATACCCTTAAAGATAAGCGAATGATCGACAATCGCGTCTTCAAAATAACGCGCAAAATAGCCGCCGTCGCCGCCGGTTAAAATAATCGGCTTATTGCGGGCAAGCGTTTTGACGGCGCTTATCAGCGGCATAACCGCGCCGTAGCTGACAGCTTCCGCGGTGTTCTGCGGCAACGATTCTGGATCGATGGCAAAGTTCATCGCTTTTTGCAGCCGCGGCGAAATTTGCGCGTACATACGTTGAAATTTTGCCAGCCCTGGATAGATAAAGCCGCCAAGATGCACGTCGTCGCGCATAATATCGACCGTAATGGCGCTACCCGCGTCCACCAAAACGCCCGTGCTAACCGCGAGGCACGCGACGGCGCGATCGACGCCTAACCCGTAATACAAGGTGTCGAGATTAACAAACGGTTCGAGATCGAAAGTGCGATAACGGCGGGCGAGGCGACGCATAGCGGTTTCATTGACGCTGATCGTATAGACGGTTTCGTCCTTTTCCAGCTCCAGTTTGGGCGTGGAGCGTACGGCGGCTTTCCATATTTTCCCATTTTGCTTAAAGTGATAGCAAGAGTTCCCGATCTCGCACAACACGTTAGGCAAGCCTTAAAGCCGCCCCTAGCGGGTGAAAGCGCCGCACGCTCTCAAGCAGATGCCGTCGCTCAAGATGCGTGTAAATCTGCGTGGCGTTCAGACTGGAGTGTCCGAGCAGCTCCTGCACCACGCGCAAATCGGCGCCGCCGATAATCAGCGAGGTGGCAAAGCTGTGGCGCAAGGCGTGGGGTGAAACGCCCAAAACCTTCCGCGTGATTTTGAAGGCGAAAACGCGGCTAAGAGGAACGCCCGCGTAGTTGATAAACAGCCGTTCGCTGAAGAAAGGACGATCGGCGATATAACTATCAAGCGCGATCAGAGCGCGTTTAGCGATCGGCGCGATCCGCTCCTTTGCGCCCTTGCCGTAGCGAATGCGTAGCCAACCGTCTTCTATGTCGTTTGTCTGCGCTTTGAGCGCCTCGCTGATTCGCGCCCCGCTTGCGTACAGAAACAGAATCAGCGCGTAGTCGCGCTTGCCAAGCCAATCGGTTTGATCGATCGAAAGAAGTCCGCGCTCGATCGCTTCCGGTTCAAGATATTTTGGCAGCGAGCGCGGGATTTTCGCTCCCTTGAGCTTGTAGGTTTCGTCGCTAAGAAGACCGTCGTAACACCAGTTCAGAAAACCGTTGATCGCGCTGAGTTTTCGGTTTAACGTTCGCGGATTGTCAAAACGCGCCAGAAAATCGTAAATATCGTCGGTCTCAAGACGATCCAGCGGTTTATCTACCGCCTCGCAAAACGCCCCCAGATCGTTTTCGTACGCCTCGATCGTGGCTGGACTGAGCGCCAAGGCAATTTTGCAGCGGCGCAGATAGTTGTCGATCGCCTCTTTCATCGCCAGCCAACCAGCTTGTCGTAGCGCCACGCGCCGCGATTGTCGATATATATGGGCGCGTCGATAGAATCGGGCATCTCGTAGATTTTCGCGTTTTGCAGGTTGTCGGTAAATTTAACGACGTAGCCGCTCTGTTCGACCGCCCATATCGCGCCGTTTTTCTCGCTTGCGGCTATGAAGCGGGCGTACGGCAAACGTTTCGTCGCCAGCGTCTCAAGCTCGGCGTTTACGCGCCAAACCGAGCCGTCTCGCGCGAACATATACAAGCCGTCCGAAAACGGCGCGATCGTTCTCGTCTCTATTTCGCGCGATTTCTGCGCGCCGTTTGGCGCGATTGACAACGCTCTGCCGTCCACCGCCGCGATGATATGCCCGTCGTACTCCGACAAAAAGACGATATTGCCGAAAAACTCTTCGTCGCCGACGACAATCTCCTTTACGATCCGCATCGCGCCGCGATCGACGACGAGCAGTTTTCCGTCGAGCGTAGGAATAATCGCCTGTTTTTTGCCAATCAGCGGTTTTGCGGGTTTGTCGCTAATTGCGATCACGGGCTTTTCGCGCGAAAAAAAGAGAGTTTTGGAATCGGCTATGTTGATAACGCGGCAAGCGTTTGTTTTGGAAACGGCGACGATAATCGAGCCGTCGGTCGCCGCCGCCTCGATCGCTTCGGCGAGCGCAAACCGTTTTGACGCGCCGGCGGGATCGTAGAGTATCAGCCCGCCTTTTAGATCCGCCGCAATCGCGTAACCGCCGTCGATTGAAAGCAGCGAAAACCCGTCTTCCAGACGATCGACGGTGATTTTTTTGCGGCTTATGACGCGCCCGTTTTCAAGCGACGCTCCGTCGGCGACGCTTCGTTTGATTGGCGATTCGAGCCGATCGTCGTAACTTAAACGCTCCTCGATCGCTTCCGGCTCGAACACCGCGAGATTGGAACAACCGCACAGCAAAATAAAAATTAGCGCGAGCGGCGAGAGCGCTCTCACTTTTTGTCCGCTCCGTAATGCTCTAGCGCGTTGGCTAGGCTTTTAAGATCCGACGATATATCGACGCGGTTAAGCTGCGCGCGCGCGCTCTGCCACTCGCTCTGTTTCAGCAACAGATACGCCTCCTGAAGCGCGGCGAGATCTTTTAGCGATCTAAGAGCGCTTTCGCGCATAGCGTATCTGCCCAGCGCAACGGGATCGGAGCTGATCGCGGCAAGTTGATACGCGGCTAAATCGGCGACGATAGTTCGCTTTTGCGACAGCAGTTCCAACGCCGTAACGTCGCTCGCGTTTGCCGCTTCGCCCAGCAAAAACAGATCGTAAAGCTCCGGAGATTTCGCCTGCAAGATCGCCAGCGCCTCCACGTCGGCTGGATTTTTGACCAGCGCCTCAAAAGCGCTGTTCGCGGCTTGCAAACGTACATTTTCGTATATGCCCCAGCCGACGTACGCCGCGCCCCAGACAACCAGCGCCGCCGCGATCGATCCGAGCAGAATGCGATTGCGTTTTGCCCATCTTTCAAACCGCAAGCCAAATTCTAACAATGCGTCGTCTTTTTCTTTACGCGCCATAACCAAAACCTTGAAAAAAGTACGCGATTTTAGCCGCTTGCCGCTTTATTCGCGCAGGTAGCTTTCAAGCGCCGCCAAAAGCGTTGCGTTGACGATCGGCGAAAGCTTCAAAACGCTCAGCTCGATCGGACAGCCTTCCAGCTTGACCAGGTCTTTGCCGGTAACCAGAAGCGAGGTCGCGTTATGCTGGCGCATTATCTCGGATAGTTTGCGAAAGTCAAAAACGGCGTGATCTCTAAAATGGTATTTGGCGATAACTTCGCTCGGCAAAAACGGATCAAGGCGTTGGGCGCGAGAGATCGCCGTAACCAAAACCATACGATCGGTCGCGTTTGCGACGGAGCATTTGCGGATAAAATCCTCTCCCTCTACTACGACGCGATTAGCCAGATCGTAGGCTTTTAGCGGCAACCTGTAGCAGCCTGCGGGCAGAACGCGGCTGTTAGAAGGCGGAGGATTTGGGCGAATCAGAACGTCAAACTTTTTTATATCGCGGTGGCGAAATCCGTCGTCGAGAAAGACGATCTTCGCGCCAAGCGCTTTGGCTCGCAAAACGCCCGCTTTGCGATCTTCGCAGACGATTACCAAGGCGTTAGGCGCGAGCGATCGGTATAGCGCCGCCTCGTCGCCGACCTCGCCTACGGTTTTCGCCCCGTCCGCAACGATTAAACCGCGCGTTTTTCGCCCGTATCCTCTAAGGACGATCGCCGCCTTGTCAAAATGTTCCGCGAGCGCGGCGGCAAGAGGAGTTTTGCCGCTGCCGCCGAGAGTGAGATTGCCGATCGATACCACCTTGATCCCAAGATCGATCGGCGTTTTGGCGATCAGCTTTCGCCACTGAACAAAGGCTACCAATTTGCCTAGCGGCGCAAGAAGCCGAACAAGCGCTTTCTGCGCGAACGATCGCGGCGCGAATAGAAGCTCTTCGATAAAAGCGGTTACCACGCTCTGTTTTGATCGATCTCTTTAACGGCGGCGATTACCGTCCCGATCTCTTCTTCGGTTATATCCGAAAACGCGGGAATGGAGAGAATGTGCTGATAGTTTGAGAGAGCGCGCGGGAACTCGGTAATTTTGATGGCGTATTTAGCGCGATAGTAGCTCATCAGATGCAACGGGACAAAATGAATGCGCGTATCAACGCCTTTGGAACTTAGGGCGCGCGCAAAGTCGTCGCGGTTTTTATCCACCTTGATTATATAGGCGCTGTATTCATGATCGCCTTTTTTTACGGGCGGCTTTACGTGCGCCAAGCCGCTTAACGTCTCGTCGTAGATCGCCGCCGTTCTTGCCCGTTTCGCGCGCGCCCTTGAGTAAAACGGCATAACGGTAAGCGCGTAAGCCAGATCCAGCGCGCTGGGCTGATAGTCGTAACCCGCGTCGCTCGCGTCGTAGGCGTACGGCGCGCCGACGATTTTTCCGTAGTTAAACGCGTAGCTGCGAAACAGCCGCGCGCGTTCGGCGAAGCGCTGGTTATGCGTGGCGATTACGCCCGCGTTCGCCGCCGCCTCAAAGGTGTCGATCGGCAAAAGCGAGCTTACGAGAATATCGGGGGCGCCGTCGCCAAGCTCTTTGGGCGCGCCAAACGCGCCAAACGCCTCGACGACGCTTAAGACCTCGCTTTTTTTGGCGAGCGCGTATAGTTTTTCCAGCTCCACGGATTGCCCCGCCGCAAGCGAATAAAAAACGCCGCGCAGTTTTTTCGAGCGGTTTTGCGCGAGTTTCTGCTCGATCGCCTCGCGCTGCATGACGAACGTATCCGCGTCTATATCGACAAAACATGGCTCCGCGTCGAAGTGGCGGATCGTTTGGGAGATCGCGGGGTGCGCGTTTACGGAGGTTATCATCTTATCGCCGCGTTTCATGTCAATCGCGCATAACGCCAGGTGAATCGCCGTCGCGGGACTCGACGCCGCCACGACGTACGGAACGTTCAAAAACTCGGCGGCGCGCTCCTCAAACTCGAGTAGCAGATTAAGCCGATCGCCGCCAACCGCTCTCTCCAACAGCTCCGGCGCGACGATCTTTGAAATTGGGCGAAAGAAAGGCACTCTTGGCACGATAAACTCCGATAAATATATGCTTACGATCTTACAATAAGCGCTCTTTTTTATAGTCGCTTAAACTAATGGCGAAGCCGTTTGGCTCCGCTTCAGAAGAAGCGTTTATGCGCCGTCGCGCAGATCGCAGACTTATTCGAAAATAATTGTTTTGTTTTTACAGATAAACACGCGATCGTCGCAAACAAGCCGCAAAGCTCTCGCCAAAGTCTGCTTTTCCACGTCTTTGCCCGATCGCGCCATATCCTCCGCGCTATGCGTGTGATTTACGTTTAGCACGCTTTGCGCGATAATCGGACCCTCGTCGAGATTGTCGTTCACAAAATGCGCCGTCGCCCCGATAATTTTTACGCCCCGATCATACGCCTGCTTGTATGGATTAGCGCCGATAAACGCGGGCAGAAAAGAGTGGTGGATATTGATGATCTTATCGCCGTATCTGCCGACAAAATCGGGCGTTAAAATACGCATATATTTCGCCAGCACAATATATTCGCAATCATACGAATCGACAATCCGCAACGTCTTGTTCTCATGCTCGCCGCGATCAAGACACGCGCAATCGACAAAGTGATAGGGGATAGCGAAACTTTCCGTAAGCGATCGCAGATAGTCGTGGTTGCTTATCACCGCCAGAATATCTATGTCTAGCTCTTGATATTTGTTACGCAGAAGCAGATCGCCAAGACAATGATGCTCTTTTGTAGCCATAACGACCACGCGCTTTTTCCGTTTTGGAATCAGCCTGACAACCTGATCGGAACTAAGCAAGCGGGAAAGATCGTCAAAGAGCGATCTGCTCGGCTCGCCGCTTAGATCGGTTCGCATAAAAAAGCGGTTGCAGCTCTTTTCGACAAACTCGTTGTTCTGCTCGATGTTGAGATTGTGTTTCAGGATAACGCCCGTAATCTGATGGATCAGACCTTTTTTGTCTTCAGTTTCAATCAATAACCGATAACGATTGCTCATATTGTCCGCTTGTCAGTCGTTTTGCGGCAATTATAGCGACTTATAGGACAACGCCGCGCACCGCCCGATAATCAAGACGGCTGGCTTGGCGATCTGCCTCGCCATACTCTCCAGATCGCCCAAAACGCCGAAAACGGACGTTTCTTGATCGGAATCGATTTGCGAAACGAACACGCAAGGGACGTTCAAATCCGCGCCGCGCTCTCTCGCCGCTTTGACTATTACGGAGGCAAAACCGCGCGCCATCAGAACGATGATCGTATATGGGGTTTTTCCCGCCAGATCAATCCAATCGCCGTTAAAGCGCGAGCCTTTCAGATGCGCCGAAACGATCAGCGCGCCGCTTGCCAGATCGCGGATCGTGGGCGCTACGCCCGCTACTTGACACGCGGCGAAAGCGGAGCTAACGCCGCCGATCGTCCGCGGAACAAAGCCGTTTGAGGCGATAAAGGTCGCCTCCTCGTACAGCCGTCCGAAGATCGACGGATCGCCGCCTTTTAACCTGCCCACAATCTTGCCCTCGTTGGCGTATTTGACGATCAGATCGTTAATCTCCTCCTGCGACAACGCGTGGTTGTTTTTGCGAACGTCGATTTTAAGACAGGTTTTTGACGTTAGATTTTTAATTTCGTCGCTTATCAGATTATCGCACAGCGCGACTTCCAGCGATCTGATCGCCTTTAGCGCGCCGATTGTCAGATTGTCGATTCCGCCCGTTCCGCACCCGATCAGATAGACCTCGCCGTTGTTAGGCGGTTTGCCGAAATCGCCGCCCGCGAGGATTGCGGCGCACAGATCGCGCGCGTATTGCGCGAGTTTTGGCGACGAACCGCCAGAGCTTACCGATACGCACAGGTTGTCTTTGCGGGCGTTTGCCGTAAAATAAAAATCGCAAAACTTCGGCTGATCGACGCAATTTAACAGATAGCCCAGCTCGCGGCGGTTTTCCCACAACAGCTTTGACAGATCGGAGTCGCCCGTAGCGTTGATCGCCGCGTCGAAGCCTTTCGCGTCGGCAAGCTCGAACGACTTGATAGTTACCGATCGCTTATCGAAGAAGCTATCGGCGATCTCTTTTGCTATCACGATCAGCTCGCAGTCGCTTTCCAAAACGCCTCGCGCTTTGAGCGCCGCCGCTTTGCCCGCGCCGATAAGCAGAATTTTTTTTGGCGCGAGCGCGACGGGCAGTACTCTCATTTTTTGCGAATCCTCACGCGCCAAGCCGCGCCCTCTCTAGCTTGCGCCTCGATCGTATGACCTTCGTTTTGAACGGAGCGCGGCACGTTCTCTATGGGCGCTCCGTCGTCGAGCATGATCTCGAGCAGATCGCCGCTTGTCATTTGCGACAGCTCCATTTTTGTTTTCACGAAGTTCATAGGGCAAGCCACGCCGCGATAATCCTTGAACCGAGCGTTTTTTTGAGCGCCGCTTGCGATCGCGCCTGATTTTTCCGCTTCAAATTTAAGCGAGTTATCCATCGTGCCATACAGCGCGATCGCCGCCTCGCCGAGTTTTGCCGCCTCTTTGTCCGCCGCGCCCTTCAGCGTTGCGGCAAGAGCGGGATCGATCAGCCCGGTATTGATAAAGAGTCGCCCAAACGCCGATAAAATTTCCGCCTCGCCTCTCGCCTCCTCGCCGCGCGTTATCAGCAGCATTCGCGCCGCCAGAAAACGAATGCGCGTCCAATCGGTCGTATTTAGCGCCTCCGTTAGCGCCTTTTTATCCGCCTCGATCAGATCGTACATGCCCGCGCTGCACTCTCCGACTCCTCGTCCCGCGAGCGAAAACTGCGTTGTCGCGCCAAAGTCGTAGTACGGGTTTTTGTCCTCGTCGAAATCGGGTATCTCGGCAAGCGAAGCGGCGAGCGTTCTCAGCTTCTCTTTGCCGCCTTGATCGATCCAATCCGCGTAAGAAGCAAAACCGCTCTTTTCGCTAAACCACAATTTCAGCGATTCGGCGGCAAACGTCGGCAGGCGATAGCCGCCGATCTCCGCTATCGGCTCGGCGAGACGAAAGCCGCGCTCGTCGTTTCTGGCGCCTGCGACGACGTTGTAAGCGGGATACGCCACGCCCTCTTTTCGCAGAACTTTGCCGAAAAAACCCAGATCGGCCAGGGCGTGTCCGCCGCAACTATTAGGACAGCCGGAGATTCTAATTTTGAAGCCTTTAAGCGCGTCGAGATCGATCCCGCTTTTTACCAGCGCCCGCTCAATCGCGCCAAGCGCGCCGCGCGGGACAGTGATCCCAAGCTGACAGGTCGCCGCGCCCGTGCAGAAAACAGCGTCGCCTAGGATCGCGGGTTTTTGCGTCTGAGGCGAAAGCGTTTTGATAATCGGATAGAGCGCGGCAAGTTCAAAAGACGTTAAGTTGCGCAGATAGAGGTTTTGATCGCTTCCAAAGCGTAACGTATCTCGATCTTTTGGCAAAGCCTTCGCCAATTCGAGCGCGCCGTCGGCGCTTAAATCGCCAAGCTGAAGCGGTATTTTCGCGCCGTAGTAGCCGCTCTGTTTTTGCTCGCGGACAAACCGATCCGCCCATGTTTTAATCTCGCCGCTAAATACCGCCTCTTTTTCTTGTATCGGCTTCGGCTCGCTAAAGGTTTCAAATTCCAATAGATAGTCGCCGCGCGCTTTGATAGCGTCGATCTGTTCGTCGATCAGAGCGCGGAACTCCTCCAAGCCAATCTCGTCGATCAAAAACCGAAGTCTCGCGTTATGCTTATTTTTGCGGTTGCCCCGTTCGTCAAAAACCTCTTTGATCGCCTGCGAGAGCAAAAAAATTTCCTTTTCGGGCAGAAACTCTTGATACGGCTTTGCCGCTCGGCTTCTAGCGCCCATACCGCCGCCGATGAAAACTTTGAAGCCTTTTTCGCCGCCGTTATATTTCGCTATAAAGCCAACGTCGGCGATACGCGCGCCGCCGCGATCGGCATTTGAGCCGCTGAAAGCGATCTTGAACTTGCGCGGAAGCGCGTAGGAGTCTTTTTGCGAGAGCATCTTTTCGGTAAGCGCGATCGCGTGCGGCGTTACGTCAAAGGCTTCGTCTTTGGCGACTCCCGCCAAAACGTCCGCCGTTATGTTTCGCACCGTGTTGCCGCCGCCGCCGCGTCCCGTCAGCGAAACGGCGTGCAGATCGCCGATCGCCGCTATAAAGTCGTCGAATTTGACATAGTGAAATTGCGCGCCGCCGCGAGTCGTGATATGCAGTTTGCCGTTGGCGTAACGGTTTGCGATATTAGCGAGCGCGGTAAGTTGATCTGCGCTAATCAAGCCGCCCGTTAATTTCACGCGAATCATATAGGTTTCGCTCTCGCGCTGTTCGTATATGCCAAACGGCACTCTGATAGTCTTAAACTTCAGCGCGTCGATCGCGCCCTTTTTGTATTCTTCGCAGGAGCGCCGAAACGATTCAAAATCGTCGTAAACGTTTCTGGGTATTTTGTAGCCGCTCATATAATCACAACCTCCTCGTTTTCAGCTTCGCCGTTTTTGATCCTGAAACTTTTCAGAACGGGCGTTTGTTCGGCGAGCGATACAATGATATAGCTGATATTCGGATCGTAGGCGAGCCGTATATCCTCCCCGCTCGGTCTTGCCGGCGTGGCGGGGTGGGAATGATAGCACGCGATCAGCCGCAGTTTGCGCTCGCTAGCCTCTTTGAGCGCGGCAAATTGCTCTTTGGGATCAAACGAAAAATGTTCCGCGCTGCCGTCCACGTTCGTCATGGAGTAGCGTTGGCTCGCCTCGCCGTCTTTGCCGCCTAGATAGCCGCACGCCTCAATCGGCGCGTCGTTTTGCGCGTGAGCGATAATCGCGTCGTACACGCTTTTTGTAATGCGGATCATGGTTGTAGATCGCATACGGGCTGTTCGTAGTCGCGCAAAACGATACGCGCCTTTTCGCCGCATACGCGACATTTCGCGTTTTTTCTGAGCGCGATTTTGCGAAAGTTCATCGTTTTCGCGTCAAAACTGAGCAGCGAATCGTAGAGCGGTTTGCCCGCTCCGACAATATATTTAAGCGCTTCGGCGGCTTGGATCGCGCCGAGTATGCCCGCCACCGCGCCCAAAACGCCCGCGCTGGAGCAGGTCGGAACTACTCCGGTCGGCGGCGGAGAGTCAAACGCGCAGGCGTAGCAGGCGCTTTCATACGGCTTGATCGTCATGGTCTGTCCCGCGAAACGCAAAATGCCGCCGTGCGAATAGGGTTTTTTCAACAGAACGCAAGCGTCGTTGATCAGAAACTTTGCCGCGAAATTATCCGTACCGTCGATCACAAAATCGTAAGGTTCTATAACGCTTTTGATATTCTCCGCCGTTATCATCGTCTGATAAGTTTCGACGTTGATATGCGGATTGATCGCTCGCATCTTAGCTTTGGCGCTTAACGTTTTTGGCGTTCCTACGTCTTTCGTCGTATGGATAATCTGGCGCTGAAGGTTGCTTAAATCCGCCGCGTCGCCGTCGGCGATCCCAATCGTCCCCACGCCCGCCGCCGCGAGATACAAGGCGATCGGCGATCCCAATCCGCCCGCGCCTATGATCAAGACTTTGGCGTTTAGGATCTTCTCCTGCCCCTCGATCCCGACCTCCTCTAGGATAATGTGCCTAGAGTATCTCTCTAACTCTTCGTCGTTCCAATCTCTCATTGTCCCCCGCCCATATAAAGTTGTTTTCGCGTTCCTCTTGTCATTCTCGCCCCTCCCGCCGTTTATTGCTTTCGATGTCGCCGATCGTGGCGATCGGGCTTTTCTTGTAATTTTGCGATTAGATTAAGAGGGAGTTTGGACATTATAAACTATCCGCAGGTAAAGAGTTTGCGTAGCGAAGCGAAAAATCCGCAGGATTTAGCTTCTGTTTTTTCGCGATCTTGCATGGTAACGGATTGTTCGATGGCGGTTTTGTTTTCGTCGGGCAGCGATTGGTAAACGGAGTAGTAATGATCGTAAATATCGGAACTAGCGCAGAAGTCGTCTTTTGCGCAGTCGTCAATGAAACGCTTAAGTCTCGATGGATCTTTTAAGATATGTTCTAATTCTTTATATTCATATTCATCGTTAATATATAGTGGTAGGTAAAACGCATATACGTCGCTCTCCTTTGATAACGCCAGATAATGAGAAAATAGTTTGAATAGTATTGTCCTATTTCCTTCTTGCGCAAGCGCCTGCGCTATCGTTTCTTGCAATTCG
>JAIRWX010000072.1 GCA_031268655.1 Helicobacteraceae bacterium
TTGCAATTAAATTTCTGTTTAAATATACCATTAATAGATCTCAAAAATGACTCATTAAATTATTTGAAAGATTATTGCAAATTATTTGAAATAAAAAAATCTTTCTCTTCTATAGAATATTTTAATTTAATAGATTCTTTTTTCTATCTTATAGCTACAGGGTATACTTATGATAATATAAATGAACAATGTGCATTTTGTTTAGAATACCTAAATAAAAAAGTACGAATAGGGAAAAATGAATTTAAAAATAGTTCTAAAATATATTTGTTGCTGCTATATCAATATTTTTTAAAGAAAGAATTAATTGATATTAGTATTATTTATAAAAATAAGAAATGTCTCGGGGAATTCTATAATGGATTTGAAGGAATAGCGGATAAAAATTATCTAACATTATATAATGTGATAGCGACAGAGTTAATAAACGCTAATAGGATGAAAAGAATTTATTTAAATGCAAAAAATAAACCTAAAGGTATTGGTTATCAAAATTTCAGTTCTATTTTTTCAACACTTGGAAAAATAGAATTTTGGAGAAGAATTGGAATAGAGTTAGATATGGATATTGTGAATAAGAAATTTGTAATTGAATTTGAAAAGGAATTTAGTTATTTTAAATTTTAGTCGTCGAATTATTTGAAAGACATTTAATTGAGGCTGAAGTAGTAGAAGAAGATGAAATTTTTCTATTAATTTGGAATTTACTATATGACATTAAAAGTGATCGATACCAATTATTTATGAATTTTTGCAAAAACAGCAAACATTAATCTATAAGGGATATTTTGGAACTATTTGATGATTATCTATAAATAAAGGTCAGTAGGATATATTTGCCACTTTCACAATCTGAATAAAAATAATAGCGTACGGTCGTACTGCACATAACAGGTCTGTTTACGCTTCACCGCCAGTAGGCGGCTCGGGCTACGTTTTGGCTAGGTCAATCGCTTCGCTCATTCCCACGCCAAAACTCCGCCAAATTTTGCCAGCCCTGGTCTTTGCTTCGCAAAGCCCTTATACGGGCTGGCAAAACGTCGTAAACAGCCGGGACGTTATATACAATGGCGCGACGCTCCATCTAAATAATAACTTTTCTCAATTAAAGGTACTTTTAACAAACTTTCTGGCAATGTTCCGCTTCCCAAAATATACAAGGAGTTTTAATGAAGCAGTATCAAATCTATCATTGCGCCAAGTGTGGCAACGAAGTCGAAGTTCAAAAGGCGGGCGGCGGTACGCTCGCCTGTTGCGGCGAGGCGATGCAAGTCGTAAACGAGAACGTAACGCCGACAAATTTGCTGAAAGCCTTCGCGGGAGAGTCGCAGGCGCGCAATAAGTACAACTTTTTCGCCGAGGTCGCCAGAGGAGAGGGTTTTAATCAGATCGCCGATTTTTTTGACGAATTTGCCCTCAACGAATACAGCCACGCCAAAATGGAGTTCGCGCTTTACAACAAGATCGCGCGCGGAAACGATTGGGATAAAACGGCAGCCAATCTTCTTTGCGCCGCCGACGGCGAGAAATACGAGCATACGACGATGTATCCGAATTTCGCCGCTATAGCCAAGGAGGAGGGTTTTGACGAGGCGGCGCGGTTGTTTGGCGCGATTGGCAAAGTGGAGATAGAACACGAGCAAAAATATCTCGCGCTGGAGAAGAAATTAACAGAACTAGGCTTTTTTAGCGGCGAACGCGACGAGATCTGGATCTGCGATGTTTGCGGACATACGCATCGCGGCAAGAAAGCGCCTGGCGCTTGTTTGGTATGTAAAGCGTCTCAGGCGCATTTTAGACAGGCGGGGCTGTAATCAATCCGCGTTTTCGGCGGCGTTTTACGATACAATCGCAAAACGTTGATCGCGGCGGGTTTTAAGAAACGCTAAAGTTTCGCGTCGGCGCGCTGTTATACGCGGACGCAAAACGAATTTGCGGGCTACGAAAGCTACGTTAAAAAGCGCGATCAAAAGGCGTTTGCCGCGAAAGCGCGAAAAGCGTAACTTCGCCCGCGGGGCGCTCGACGAGAAGGAGGATCGCATACTTGTATCCCGCCGACAATCGTCTTGGCGAACAGAGCGAAAGCGCCGACGCGGGCGATATAAGCGCGGATAAGCTCGCTCTCGATCAAGCGCCGCCGTTTAGCGTCGTTTTGCGCTTTTTTTTCGTCGCTCCGTTTTTTGGCGTAGCGGCGGGCGCGCTGATCGCTATAAATGGATCGACGCTTTTGATCGATCGCTTTCAACCGCTTTCGTACGCGCTGACTCATACCGTTGCGATCGGCTTGATATGCTCGGTTATGATCGGCGCGCTGTTTTTTATGCTGCCTGTCGCGGCGGGCGTGAAACTACCCGCGGTTAAGCCGTTTTCGCTGTTTGTGGCGCTCGCGCTTGCCGCGGGCGCGTTGGCGCTATGCGTCGGATTTGTCCAAAACGAGCCAATTGGCTTCGCGTTAGGCGGTTTTCTATTGCTCGCTTCGTTGCTAGCGTTCGCCGCGGTCGCCGTACATGGACTCTATCGCGCCGAATCGACAAACTCCTCCTTGTGGCTGATTCGACTTGCCTTGATCGGACTGTTCATTACGGCTTCGCTTGGCGCGCATCTGTCGCTGGTTCGATATACGCAAAATTCGGCGCCGTTGAGCGCAAAGCTATCCGATTTGCATATCGGCTGGGGTTTTGCCATATGGATTTCGCTAACGATCATGGGCGGCGCCAGACAGGTTTTGCCAATGTTTTACGCTACATCCGCGTATCCGAAAATATGCTGTCAGATCGGGGTTCCGCTTCTGTATTTCGCCATGATCGCCATGTCGTTTTTTGCCGTTCTGCCGATCGAATGGCTTGATATTGCGCCGTTCGTCAAAATATGCGCCGTCACGGTTTTGGTTATGTTCGCCGTTATTACGTTCGCTAAAATATATAAACTTGATCGTTTTAGCGACGATTTAACGCTAAGCTACTGGCTGTTTTCTATGTGCTCTTTGATCGCCGCCGCGCCGCTTATTTTTATAAGCGACGCTCGCGCGATCGCGGCGTTTGCCGTCTTGTTTATCGGCGGGTTTGCGCTCTCGCTGATTAACGCGACGATCTATAAACTAGTTCCCGCTCTCGCTTTGTTTTATCTTAACGCCGCGGTCGAAACTCCGACGGCAAACGATTTTATATCCGCAAAGGCGATGCGTTTGCAGACGATTTCGCATATAGCGGCGATTGCGTTTTTGACGGCGGGCGCGTTGTACGATCCGTTAGCGCGTATAGGCGGCGGCTTATTTGCGGCTAGTTGGGCGTTGATTTTCAAGGATATGTTAGTCGCCGTTTTGCGCTATAGCGCCGAAAAGAAAAAGCGCCGTTAGCGCCGCAAGAGCGCTTGTTATAAAAGTTCCGCATAATGCAAACAAGAGGTTTTAACGAGATGAAAATTATCGCGTTTTTTGATTTTGACGGGACGATCAGCGATCGCGACTCGATGATCGATTTTATCCGTTTCACGTTTGGCGACCGCCGTTTTTTGATCGGCGTTTTTCGTCTGCTGGGCGTAATCGTTGGTTACGCTTTGCGTCTGGTATCCGACGTAAACGCGAAACGGCGCGTTATGACCTATTTTTTCGGCGGGCGTTGCCGCGACGAGCTGCAAAATTTCGCCGATCGATACGCGGCGGACAGAATTAACGACATTATCCGTCCAAAAGGGCTGGAAAAAATTAAATGGCATCTCGCCGAAGGACACGAGGTGGCGATTGTCTCCGCGTCTATTGAAATATGGCTGAAAAAATGGAGCGAGGATCTGGGGCTAAGACTGATCGCCACAAAACCTGAAATCGTCGATAACCGCTTTACGGGCGATCTAGCGTCGCCAAACTGCAAAGGCGAGGAAAAAATCAGACGAATACGAGAGATTTACGATCTAAGCGAATTTGAGCGCGTTTACGCTTACGGCGATTCGCCCGCCGATCGCCCGATGCTTTCGCTTGCAACATATAGTTTTTACAAGCCGTTTCGTAAAACTTTCAGCTAAAATTTGACGCATGAGAGTATGGCTTATTTGCGCGCTTATGGCGCTACTCGGTTGCAAAGCGTACGACGTGAACTATAAGGACGACGATAACGGCTTGATCGGTTGCGACTCGCTGACTAGTTTTGAGCCAATATGCGTCAATAAGGCGACAAATATCGAGCTTATTTTGATTCCCGCAGGCGCTTTTACTATGGGCGCGAACGACGACCAAGCCGAAGATAGCGAAAAACCGCCCCATAGCGTAACAATTTCAAAACCGTTTTACATCGGCGTTTACGAGACAACCAAAACGCAATGGCGCGCCGTTATGGGCGGCGAACGCGACAACAAACCGATTGGCGGCGTTAGCTGGGCGGCGCTTGCCGACGCGAACGGTTTTGTCGCTAAACTCAACGCGAACGCGGGCGCGATAATAATCGGCGGCGCGCAATACGAATACGCCCTGCCAAGCGAAGCGCAGTGGGAGTACGCCGCGCGCGGCGCTTCCGTTTCGCCCTATCCGTGGGGCGATCAAACGCTTACGGGCGATTACGCTTGGTACACAAACAATTCGGGCGCTCAAGCGCGCTTGACTGGCGCTAAGAAACCAAACGGCTTCGGGTTATACGATACGATCGGCAACGTCGCCGAATGGACGCGAGATTGTTACGGCGACTACGGCGATCCGCCGATCAACGAATGCTACGGCGGCGATCGCGTAATTCGCGGCGGGCATTACGGAAGCGCGATAGGCGATCTGCGCGTTTCAAAGCGCGTTCGCGCCGCTCAAACTTACGCCGATCCTACGATTGGCTTTCGTCTGGCGCTTGTTCCCAAACCTTGATTCTTAAGTTGAACAGAGGCTTTTGCGCGTCGTCGCTCGCGGTTTTAACCTGAGTTTCGACCTTCGCGTTTTGTTTCGGATTTAATGGCTTTTAGCTAACATTACCGCGCTTTTGCCGATATGCTTGGGAGCTAATTATGGAAGAAAATCAAAGTTACGAAGCGAAAATTGAAGCCGCCAAATTAATTTTGACGGAACTAAACAAAAGCGATCTGCCGCTCGATAAGGCGACCGCGCTCTTCAAGGAGGGCAAAAAGCTGCTTAGCGAAGCGACCAAGCTGCTTGACGACGCGAAATTAGCGTACGAGGAGACGCAAAATTCAAACGACTAATATCGCTATTTTGCAAACCGACGCGATCGCGCCCGATTCCGCTAGGCTTGACTATCTGCTTACGCAGGCGAAAAACAGAGGCGCTCGCGCGGCGGTTCTGCCGGAATACGCCGTCGGCGCGTTTTTCAAAGAGATTGAAAAAACTCCCGTCGCCGCCGTAAAGGAGGCTGGCGCGCAACGTTACGAGAATCTGCGCAAGCTCGCCGCGCAATACAAAATGACGATTATCGCGCCGCTTGTTCGCGTTATTAACGCCAAACCGCTAAAAAGCCTATACAGGTTCGGTCCCGATCGCGTTTGGCGCTACGATCAACGGCTATTGATCGGCTATCCGCACTGGAACGAGGCGGATTTTTTTGCGAACGTCGGTCGCGACTTAAGTCCGCCGATTTTTATCTATCAGGGTTTTCGCGTCGCGCTGCTTTTTGGCTTTGAGCTGCATTTTGATCTTTTTTGGCACAAACTGATAGAAGCGAGAGCGGATATTGCGATTGTTTCGTCGGTGTGCGCCTTTGAATCGTTCGCGCGCTGGCAGACGCTTTGCAAGTCGCGCGCGTTTACGGGCGGCTGTTATTTATTGCGCGCCAACAGAATCGGATCGTACGAAGACAAGCCCCGCCCGTGGAGGTTTTACGGCAATTCGCTCTACTGCAACCCTTTCGGCGAAATAGAGAACTCGCTCGACGATCGGGAGGGCATTTTGGTCGCATCGTGCGATCGCGCCGCGCTAAAAGAGGCGCGCCGCGCTTTTGGTTTTGGCAAGATCGCGGTAGCAAGCGGCTTAAGCGCGTAAAGGCGATAATCCGCACCGATGTTAAATAAAAAAATATACGTCGCCGGACATAACGGCATGGTCGGTTCGGCGATTACGCGCCGCTTGTCGCAAGGCGGGTATAACAATCTGCTTACGCGCTCCAGATCGGAACTAAATCTACTTGATCAAAAAGCCGTCCGCGATTTTCTTAACGCCGAAAAACCCGATTTTATATTTTCAGCCGCCGCGAAAGTGGGCGGCATAAACGCCAATAATGTATATCGCGCCGATTTTATCTACGAAAACCTTCAGATCGAAAGCAACATTGTTCATGGCGCGTTTTTAGCGGGCGTCGCCGCTCTCTGTTTTTTAGGCTCTAGCTGCATATATCCGCGCGATTGCCCGCAGCCGATCAAAGAGGAGTATCTGTTGACGGGCGCGCTCGAGCCGACAAACGAGCCTTACGCGATCGCAAAAATCGCCGGTATTAAGCTGTGCGAAAGTATGAACGCTCAATATAAAACGCGGTTTTTCAGCGTTATGCCAACCAATCTTTACGGCGTAAACGATCGCTACGATCCGACAAATAGCCATGTATTGCCGGCTTTGATCCGCAAAGCTAGCGAGGCGAAACTGCGCGGCGATAAAGAGCTGATCGTATGGGGAAGCGGGACTCCCAGACGCGAGTTTTTAGACGCGGACGATCTGGCGGACGCGTGCGTTTTTTTGATGGAAAAAGGCGTTGACGGCGGACTTTATAATATCGGTTGCGGAGAGGATATAACAATCCGCGAGTTAGCCGAAACGATTATGCGGATCGTAGGTTTTGACGGCAAAATTGTATTCGACGCTTCTAAACCCGACGGAACGCCGCGAAAGCTGTTAGACGTTTCGCGTATGGACGCGCTTGGTTGGCGATATAAAATTCCGCTCAAAGAGGGAATCGCTAAAGCCTACGGGGATTTTATCAAGCGAGATCGGCTAGGCGGGCTTTAACGCTAAACTCAAACGCCTGTCGCTCGCGCCGCTACTTAAGGCGCGTTACTCTTCGCCGCCGTAATTGTCGTTATTCAGATCGTATTTCACCATCAGTTTTACAAGTTCTTTAAGCGAGGTTTTTGACGACCAGCCCAACAGATCGCGCGCTTTGCTTGGATCGCCGCGCAGCAGCTCCACTTCGGCGGGACGAAAATATCTGGCGTCGATCTCGACCAACGTTTTGCCGCTCTTACGATCCGCGCCTTTTTCGTCGATTCCGCTTCCGCGCCAGACGATCTCTATCCCGACTTCGGCGAACGCAAGCTCGGCAAATTCGCGGACCGCGTGATATATCCGCAGGCGCGGGTGCGTGAAAAAGCGTTCTATGCGCTGCGAAGTAAAAACGCTCGATCTGCGCATAATCGCATAGACTTCGTAACCTTTCTCAAGCAGGAGTTCCGCCAAATACGAACCGTCCTGCCCCGTAATACCCGTGATAAACGCTTTTTTCGCCATCAAAAAACTTTCGGTTGGTTTTAGCGTGGCATTATAGCGCTCTTATCAATCGGCTATCCAAGTTGATCGTTAAAAATATTGAAGCTCGAAAGAGGTTAGGCAAACGCCGACGCGCCGTTTTATCGTTCCCGCGCAAGGGGGATTGGACTCTCCCGCGTTTGACCAAACCTCCTAAAAATCCGCGTTAAGACCGACGGTAAGCCTTCTGCCATCGATAAACTTTCCGTGCGTTAAGTTCGTTATCTCGTTGTTGGCGACGTTATAAACGCCCGCCAAGAGCTTTAGAACGTCTTTCAGGCGGATAACCGTTCCTATATCCGTAAGAGCGTAAGACTTATTGGTAGAGCTCGAAGTCGCCGAAGTTTCAAGGCTTTTGCCTATGTAGTTATACTGCGCCCAGAGACTGAATCTTTCGGTAATTCTCAAGATTGACGTTGGCGTTGAATATATGCTCCGGAACCGCGTTTAACGCTCTGCCCTTATTGTCCCCCGGTTTCTGTTCGCTGTCAGTAAAGGTATATGACGCGCTTGTCGAAAAGATCGAAGGCGCTCTGCAGCTTAAACTCGTCTCGATCCCCTGCGTCATAGCCTTACTGACGTTTCTGTAAGCGGCGATCGCGTCGTAGGCTACGCCTATGCAAGCTCCGGACGAGTTGCAGATAGTTTCCGAGCCTAAGCGGAGCCGTACGCTTGCAGCGAGAGCAAATCTTTTATAACGGGACCGGCTATAGTTACGCCGCCTGGAAGCCGTCTTAAGTAACGTCACTTAACGTTTTGGTATATTCGGCTTTAACGCTCCCCGACCATTCGCTTGGGGCTTTTTTGGCGATAATGTTGATCGCGCCGCCTAACGCTTCGCCGCCGTAAAGGAAGGACGCGGGACCTTTGACGACCTCTATGCGCTCGATCATTGATATAGGAGGCAGGGTGATAACGGCGATACCGACGCGCTGTCCGTTGTAGTCATGCGCCTATTGCGCGCCAGCCATCGGTCTGCCGTCGATCATAAAAACCGTGTATATGCTTTCCACACCGCGAATGGACATTTCGCGGGACATGTTACCGCCGGTAACGGAGATGTCGGGCACGTTTTTCAGCGCGTCGGCTAGATCGTTGTACGATCTGTTTTCCAATTCTTCTCTGGTGATAACAAACACGCTCGCGGGAGCGTCCGCTATGTTCTGCTCGTAGCCCGCCGCGCTGACGACTTTTACTTCGTCAAGTTCGACCGTGTTTTTATCGCTGGTTCGTTCGCCGACGTTTACCGCTTCGGCGCTATTGTCGGGGGGGGGGGG
>JAIRWX010000007.1 GCA_031268655.1 Helicobacteraceae bacterium
GGCGGCTCGGGCTCCGTTTTGGCTAGGTCAATCGCTTCGCTCATTCCCACGCCAAAACTCCGCCACATTTTGCCAGCCCTGGTCTTGCTACGCAAGCCCTTATACGGGCTGTCAAAACGTCGTAAACAGCCGGAACGTTAAACCGACAAAAACATTGAAATCGACGATCGGCGGCGTCGTTTTTAACTTGAAACCCGCCTCGATCGCAAAGCGGGTTTATGCGCCGCAAGGATTCTAGCGCCAACGCGAGAAATCAGTCGCCGTTTCTTGCCGCCCACTCCCAAAATGGCAGCGCTTCGGCTTTAGCGCCCAAACTCGCCGCGAATCCCGTCGTAACAAACTCCGTCGTTTTGACTTTGATCTTCGCGCTTTTAAGCCGCTCTCTCAGGCGTTCCTTATCCGCGAAAGGCGCGGCGATAATCGCTCTGCCTTCCTCCTCTAAGAATATATCGATCTCGTCGGCGTAGCTTAATGTTTTGCCGCGTTTGATAAGCTCCAGCGCGATCATTGTTTCAAAGCTCTTGTGTAGAGCGCGATCGAAGCTGATCGCCTCTCGCAAAGCGTGATCGTACGGATAGAACTTGCGCGGCGCGGCGCTTGCGCCCATTTTCGGCGCGGCAAAGAGCGTCTGCGAACCAATCAAAGTTTCTATATATCCGTAAAGCGTGTCTTTCGATACGGCAATTTTCGGTTTTAACGCCTCGTAAGCCTGGTGAGGCGTTAAAGCGTTTGCGGCGCGTCGCAAAAACCACGCGAAAATCGCCTTTTTCTGCGAGGTTTCGCATAACGAGCGCAAGGTCTCCTGAGCGCGTCTGATCCGCTCCGTTTCGTCCGCTATGTGTAACTCCGGCAGTCCGCCCATACGCAAAAAATCGTCAAAACCCGTCTGCGGATCGCCCTTGGCGCTGCGCGCCATAAACTCCTCAAAATCAAACGCGAACAACGTTTGAGTAGCAAATCCCGCGACCGCTTTTTTACTTGTCAGCCAGATCGTATCGATCGCGCCGCTATCAAGCGCGAGACGATCGTCGTAGTTGTCGATCGCCAGCAGTTTCACCGCGTTTTGCGCGCAATACGCGCCAAGATCGCCCTCTATCTCGTCTATCGAAACGCGATCGTCCGTAAGATCGATATATAAAAACGGCTTCCCGCTCTCGATCGCCAAGGCAAGCAGCAGGGAACTTTTTCCAACTCTAGGAGCGCCAATTATCGCGGCTCGATTGCCAAACAAAGCTATTTTGCGCGGCGACAAACCGTGTTTTTTGTGCTTTACCGCTCCAAGCAGGCTTAACGCGTCCATAGACGGCACTTTAGCGTTTCCTTGCTAAAAGGAAACAAAATGGCGCGCGCCTATTGATTTTTTGTCAATTCGCGGCTAAAATTCCGCTTCCATTTTTGGAAATCCTAACGCGCAATTCGTTTAGGCTTTCTAGACCACTCAAGGAACAAACGCGATCATGGAAAAGATACGACTAAAGCTTAAAGCTTACGATCACCGCGTCTTAGACAAATCGGTTGGCGCGATCGTTGACGCGGTCAAGCGATCCGGAGCGGAGCTTGTCGGTCCCGTTCCGCTCCCGACAAAGATTCGCAGATATACGGTTTTGCGATCGCCGCACGTCAACAAAGATTCGCGCGAGCAGTTTGAAACCCGCGTTCATACCAGAATGATCGACATTAAGTTCGCTACGGGCGACACCGTTGATTCGTTGATGAAGCTAGACCTTGCTCCCGAAGTGGACGTAGAGGTTCGTTCGATGAATCAAAATCAAAAGGCGAAATAATGGAATATATCGCAGAAAAGATCGGAATGAGCAGAACGCTTGGCGTTAAAGCCAGAGCGGTAACCTTGCTTAAAATCCGCGAGGCGAAAATTGTCGCGCCGCGCGAAGACGGCAAGGCTTTGGTCGCTTATTCCAATGCAAAGAAATTCAACAAGGCGATCGCGGGCGCTCAGAAAAAATACGGACTTTCCAAAGAGTTTAACCGTTTCGCCGCGATTGAAGCGCAGAACGTCGCGGCGGGCGATCAGAATTACGACGAGCTTAAAGAGGGCGCAGTCCTCAAAATCTCGTTCAACACCAAAGGGCGCGGTTTCAGCGGCGTAGTTAAGCGTTGGAATTTTCAGGGCGGTCCAGCCGCTCACGGCAGCCGTTTTCACCGCACAGGCGGTTCGATCGGCAACCGCGACGAGCCGGGGCGCGTTCATAAAGGGCGCAAAATGTCGGGGCATTACGGCGCCGAAAAAGTTACGATCAAAAGCGAGGCGTTGAGCTTTGACGGCGACGGCAAGATTCTCGTCGTCAAGGGAAGCGTGCCGGGACCAAACGGCGCGCTTGGGCGCGTAAAGGCGGTTCGATGAACAGCGCAATTTTGTTAAACCCGCAATTTGAAAAAGCGGGCGAGTTCGCTCTGCCCGAAAAATTTAACGAGATCGGCGAGCAAAATTTGTATTTATACGCGAAGTCGTTTTTAAGCTCCATTCGTCAAAACGGGGCGCATACCAAAACGCGCGCGGCGGTTAGCGGCACGGACAGGAAACCGTTCGCTCAAAAGGGCGGCGGGCGCGCAAGGCAGGGTTCGCTCAAAGGTCCTACTTTCGTAGGCGGCGGCGCGGCTTTTGGTCCTAAAAACAACCGCAACTATCAGCAAAAGATCAACAAGAAGCAAAAGCGTCTGGCGCTGCTTTACGCCCTTAATAAACGGGCGGGCGAGGGCGCGCTTTTCGCGATTGACAGCCTTGAGATCGAGAGCGGAAAAACCAAAGACGCGGTTAAGATCGCAAAGAAGATCGCGCCAAGAGACGGGCTGTTTGTCGCGTCAAGCCTGAGCGATAAAAACTATCTGGCGTTTAGAAATCTGCCCGAGCACTACATTATTGAACTTTCCGAGCTTAACGCTTATATCGCCGCAAGTTACAGAGTAATCGTAATTGAAAGAGCGGCGCTTGAACAAATCGCAAAAGAGGACTGAGATGGCGGACATTACCGATATTAAATCCATTCTCTACACGGAAAAATCGCTTGCTTTGCAAGAAAGAGGAGTCGTCGTCGTGCAAACCTCGCCAAAAATTACCAAAAACTCGCTCAAGGAGCTTTTTCGCGTCTATTTTGGCGTTTTGCCCAAGCAGATCAACTCCTCCACTATTCGCGGCAAAACCAAACGATTTCGCGGCGTAACGGGGAAGCGTAACGATCTTAAAAAGTTCTTCGTAACCCTGCCCGAAGGCGCGGCGATCGAAGCTCTGACGGCGTAAGGAGAAAACGATGGCGTTAAAAACATACAAACCTTACACTCCTTCCCGCAGATATATGTCGGGGCTGGACAACAGGGACATTACAGGTAAGGCGAGCGAGCGAAAGCTTCTCGTCAAACTGCCCGTTACCGCGGGGCGCAACAACAACGGGCGAATCACCTCCCGCCATAAAGAGGGCGGCGCGAAGAAGCTCTACCGCGTTATCGATTTTAAGCGCGACAAGTTTGGCGTTCAGGGCAGAGTCGCGGCGATCGAGTACGATCCGTATCGCAACGCGAGAATCGCGCTGATCGCATATAAAGACGGCGATAAACGTTACGTCATTCAACCCGAAGGCTTAAAAGTCGGCGACTCTATCGAGGCGGCGGAAGCCGGATTGGATATCGTGGCGGGCAACGCGCTGAAACTGAAATCAATCCCCGTCGGAACGATCGTTCACAACGTCGAGCTTAAGCCGGGTAAAGGCGCGCAGCTTGCCCGTACGGCGGGCGGCTTTGCGCAGCTGATGGGGCGGGAGGACAAATACGCGATCGTTCGTCTGCCCAGCGGCGAGACCCGCAGGGTGCTGAGCGAGTGTATGGCGACGATCGGCGTCGTAAGCGCCGCCGAAATCGCAAATCGCACGATTGGCAAAGCGGGACGCAACCGTCATTTAGGCGTTCGTCCGCAAACGCGCGGCTCGGCGATGAACCCGATCGATCACCCGCATGGCGGAGGCGAGGGCAAGTCCAACGGACACAGGCCGCCCGTATCTCCGTGGGGACAGCAGTGTAAAGGTTTGAAGACTCGCAAAAAGACGAAAGCGAGCAATCGCCACATCATAACCAGACGCAGGAAAGGCGTGAGATAACAATGGCTAGATCAACCAAAAAAGGTCCGTTTATAGATTCGCACCTTCTGGCGAAAGTTCTGAAGGCAAAGAAAGAAAACTCGAGCAAGCCGATCAAAACATGGTCGCGCCGCAGCACGATCAGCCCCGATTTTGTGGGACTCACCTTTTTGGTGCATAACGGGCGCGATCATGTCGCCGTGTATATCACCGAAAACCATATCGGCTACAAGCTGGGCGAGTTTGTCCCCACCCGCACTTTTCACGGGCATAAGGGCAGCGTCCAGAAGAAGATAGGAAAGTAATATGAGCAGAGCGTTATTAAAACATGTTCGTTTATCTCCGATCAAAGCGCGGCTGATCGCAAGCGAGATTCAGGGCTTGAACGCGGAAAAAGCGCTTGCCAGCCTGCAATTCGCGCCAAACAAAGCGGCGCGTTTCATATACAAGGCTTTAGCCAGCGCGGTGGCAAACTCCGGTTTGGACGCGAGCAAGACGATCGTAAAAAGCGCACGCGTGGATAAAGCCGCTATTCTAAGA
The DNA here is from genome assembly GCA_031268655.1 of Helicobacteraceae bacterium. Taxonomy (GTDB): domain Bacteria; phylum Campylobacterota; class Campylobacteria; order Campylobacterales; family SZUA-545; genus JAIRNH01. The sequence goes on from JAIRWX010000007.1 coordinate 4,626, forward strand.
CGTTTCACGCCTCGCGCCAGAGGACGCGCCACGCCGATCAGAAAGCCAACTTCGCATATTTTGGTGGAAGTCGAAAAAGAAGGTGATAAATAATGGGCCAGAAAACCAATCCGATCGGTCTAAGACTTGGAATCAACACTAATTGGAAGTCGCGTTGGTTTCCGGGCAAAAATTCCCGCGTCGCCAACGTAGGCGAGGATTATAAAGTTCGCAGCCTTTTGAAAAAAAAGCTCTACTATGCGGGCGTGAGCGATATTATTATCGAGCGCACGATCAAAAAGCTCAAGGTTACGTTGGCGGTGGCGCGCCCCGGCGTTGTGATCGGTAAAAAGGGCGAAGAGATCGAGAAACTGAAAAACGAGGTTTCCGATCTGGTCAATAAAAAAGAGGTAATCATTAACATTAAAGAGGAGCGTCGTCCTCAATTATCCGCGCAGCTTGCCGCGGAAAACGTGGGCGCTCAACTCGAAAAGCGCGTCGCGTTTCGTCGCGCTATGAAAAAGGTGATGCAAGCGGCTTTAAAAGGCGGCGCGAAGGGCATTCGCGTTCAGGTCAGCGGTCGATTGGGCGGCGCGGAGATCGCCCGCAGAGAGTGGTATCTTGAAGGCAGAGTGCCGCTTCACACGCTTCGCGCCAGAGTGGATTACGGCTTTGCCGAAGCGCATACCACCTACGGCGCGATCGGCATAAAAGCGTGGATATTCAAAGGCGAGGTGCTTGCCAAAGGCGTTCCGACGGAGACCGAAGCCGCCGCCGTCGAGCAAAAAGAGGAGCGAGGCGAGAGAAAGCGCGCGCCAAGACGCAGAAAAACAGAAGATAAAGGGGAATAACCAATATGTTAATGCCCAAAAGAACCAAATATCGCAAGATGATGAAAGGGCGCAACCGAGGACAGGCGAACCGCGGCGTAGAGCTGGCGTTTGGCGATCTTGGCTTGAAAGCGCTTGAAAACGGAAGGATCAACTCCCGCCAGATCGAATCGGCGCGGGTTGCGATGACGAGACATATTAAACGCCAAGGGCGCGTATGGATCAGAATTTTTCCCGATAAGCCGCTCACCAAAAAGCCGCTGGAGACCCGTATGGGTAAAGGCAAGGGCGGCGTCGAGGAGTGGGTGATGAACATTCAGCGCGGGCGCGTCCTGTATGAAATGGCGGGAATCGAATCGTCGCTGGCGAAAGAGGCGCTGACGATCGCCGCGAGCAAGTTGCCGCTGAGAACAAAAATCGTAAGCGCGGGAGCCGAGCATGAGTTATTCTGAGAAAAAAACGAGCGGAGCTAAATATCTGACCAAGCGGCAGAAACTTAACGCCGAGATAAACGCAAAGAGCCGAGAAGATCTTTTGAAAGATTTGAAGGAAAAGAAAACGCAACTCTTTTCGTTGCGGTTGAAACTCAAAACGATGCAGCTTACCAACTCGGGCGAAATTAAAGGTAAACGAGTAGAGATCGCGCGGATTCAAACCGCGCTTTCAGTCAAGGCAAGGGAGAGCAAATGAGCGAAAAAGCGACTCCGCGCAAACGCGAGATACAGGGCGTGGTAGTTTCAAAAAGCGGCGACAAGAGCGTGAAAATCCGCGTCGAAAGACGGGTTTTGCACCCGCGTTATCGCAAGATCGTCAAACTTGTCGGCGCGTTTCAAGTACACGACGAAAAGAACGAGCTTGAGATCGGCGACGCGGTTACGGCTGTGGAAACAAGTCCGATCAGCAAAAACAAAAATTTTAGATTGAAATCTTACGTCAGACCGGAGGCGCTCGTATGATACAGAGCTTTACTCGTCTTAACGTCGCGGACAACAGCGGCGCGAAAGAGATTATGTGCATTAAGGCGCTCGGCGGCAGCAAACGCCGTTACGCTAGACTCGGCGACGTGATCGTGGCGAGCGTGAAAAAAGCCGTTCCAAACGGCAAAGTCAAGAAAGGGCAGGTTGTCAAGGCGGTGATCGTGCGCACGAGCAAAGAGGTTCATCGCGAAAACGGCAGCCTGATCCGTTTCGACGACAACGCGGCGGTGATTATCGACGCGAAAAAAGAGCCGATCGGCACGCGTATTTTTGGTCCCGTAGGACGCGAGGTGCGCTACGCCAACTTTATGAAGATCGCGTCGCTCGCGCCGGAGGTTTTGTGATGCCGAAGTTCGCTATTAAAAAAGGAGACGCTATCAAAGTGATCGCGGGCGACGACAAAGGCAAAGAGGGCAAGGTTTTGCGCGTTTTGCCGAAGGATTCGCTGGTGATTGTCGAGGGCGTAAAAGTGGTTAAAAAGGCGGTAAAACCCGGCGATAAGCATAAAGACGGCGGATTTATCGGTAAAGAAAAGCCGATTCATATATCTAACGTTAAGAAAGTCGAGGGCTGATTATGTTGCAATTGAAAGCAAAATACGCCGCCTCGAAGTCAGAACTATTAAAAGAGCTGGACGTAACCAACCCAATGCTTTTGCCCAAACTTGAAAAGATCGTGATCAGCGTTGGAAGCGGCGAAGGCTCTAAAGATCAGAAGCTCTTGCAGAATATCGCCGACACGATCAGTCTCGTCGCGGGGCAGAGAGCGGTGATTACCAAAGCCAAGAAATCGGTCGCGGCGTTTAAGATCAGGCAGGGTATGGACGTGGGCGTTCGCGTAACGCTTCGAGGCTCGAAAATGTACAATTTTCTAGAGAAGTTCATTGCGATCGCCGCGCCGCGCATTAAGGATTTCAGAGGTTTTCCAAGGAGCGGCTTCGACGGCGCGGGCAACTATAACTTCGGTTTGTCCGAACAGCTGATCTTTCCAGAGGTCAACTATGACGACATAGTTAAAATTCACGGCATGAACATCGCTATCGCTACCGCCGCCAAAAGCGATAAAGAGGCGCTGGCGCTTCTTGAAAAGCTTGGTTTTCCGTTTGCGAAGAAAAATTAACAAGGGTTGAAAGAGGTTGAAATGGCAAAAAAGTCAATTGTGGTTAAAGCGTTGCGCAAACCCAAATTCGCGGTGCGCGGCTATACGCGATGCCAAATCTGCGGTCGTCCCAAATCCGTCTATCGCGATTTTGGAATTTGCCGCGTATGCCTACGCAAAATGGCGAACGAGGGACTGCTCCCGGGCGTAAGAAAAGCAAGTTGGTAAAGGACAAAAGATGAACGACATTATCGCCGATTCCATCGCTCGCATTCGCAACGCGGCTATGCGCCGTAAAGAGTCGTCCAGACTTTTGTACTCCAAAACGGTCGAATCGATTCTGAGCGTTTTGCAGACGAAAGGCTACATCGATTCGTTCAAAGCCGACGAGTCGGAGGTTAAGCGCTATATCGACGTATTCCTGAAATACGACGACAAAGGCAGAAGCGCGATCTCCGAAATCAAGCGCGTCAGTAAGCCGGGTCGCAGGATATACACCGCCGCTAAAAACGTCAAAAAGTTCAAACACGGCTTTGGCACGATTGTTATCTCAACCTCGAAAGGCGTGCTTAGCAACGACGACGCGCATAAACAAAACGCGGGCGGCGAAGCGCTTTGTTCCGTCTGGTAAGGATTAAAAATGTCAAGAATAGGAAAAATGCCCGTCGTTCTGCCAAAAGGCGTCGAGGCGAAAATTAACGGCAATATCATCGAGTTCAAGGGGGCGAAACTTACCAAGACGCTCGATACTCTGGGCAACGTTCAAATAACGCTGGAAGAGGGAAAGCTGTATTTCAAACCCAAAGACGAAGCCAAGCAGTCAAGAGCGTTCTGGGGCACTTATCGAGCGCTTGCGGGTAATATCGTTCAGGGACTGTCAAAAGGGTTTGAGAAGAATCTGGAGATCTCCGGCGTGGGCTATCGCGCCTCCGTCAAGGGTAAAACGTTGGAGCTTCTGCTTGGCTATTCGCATCCGATCAACTATGAGATTCCCGAAGGCGTGGAAATTTCGGTCGATAAGAACGTGAGCGTCTCGATCAAAGGCGCGGACAAACAGCAGGTCGGTCAGGTCGCGGCGATTATCCGCGATTACAGAGGACCGGAGCCTTATAAAGGCAAGGGAGTTCGTTACGCCGACGAAACGATTCTGAGAAAAGCCGGCAAAACCGCCAAAAAGTAATTAAGAGGCTTACAAGATGACCGATAAAATTTTGAAACAAAAAACGGCGACGCGTAACCAGCGAAAAGCGCGCGTCAGATCCAGAATCAGCGGCGGCGCGTCCAAGCCGAGAATAAGCGTGTTCAGGAGCAACCGCTATATCTACGCGCAGGCGATCGACGACGCGCTCGGCGTAACGCTCGCGGCGTTCGACGGCAAGGCGCTCGGCGCGAAAAGCAATAAAGAGGGCGCGGCGATCGCCGGCAAAGAGTTTGCCAAGCGCCTCAAGGAAAAGAAGATCGACGAGGTTGTGTTTGATCGCAACGGGTATCTCTATCACGGCGTTGTGGCGGCGTTTGCGGACGCGCTTCGAGAAAACGCGATTAAATTGTAAAGGCTTAGAATGCATCAAAGCGAAATCAGGTCGTTGAATCGCGAAGAGTTCGAGGAGGCGATCGTAAACATCGGGCGCGTAACCAAAGTCGTTAAAGGCGGTCGCCGCTTCAGATTCAGCGCGTTGCTCGTCGTGGGCGACAAAAAAGGGCATGTAGGCTACGGCGTAGGCAAGGCTAAAGAGATTCCCGACGCGGTTAGAAAAGCGGCTGACGACGCGTTCAAAAATATGATTTTCGTCGATCTCGACAAGACGACGATCCCTCACGAGGTACAGGCGAAATTTAACGCCAGCGTAGTGTTGCTGAAGCCCGCCGCCGAAGGTTCGGGTTTGATTGCCGGCGGCGCGGTTCGTCCGGTTTTGGAGCTTGCGGGCGTGAAAGATATCTTAACCAAATCGCTACGAAGCAACAACGCGGCAAACGTGGTTCGCGCCACCTGCCTCGCGCTCGGTCAATTAAAGAAATAAGGAGGCGCTATGCTGGAACATCTTACCCCCGCGCCGGGATCAAATCGCAAGATCAAACGGATCGGGCGCGGTCGAGGCAGCGGACGCGGCAAAACCGCCGGACGCGGCTCTAAAGGTCAGCACGCCAGAACGGGCAGCGGCTACAAGGCGGGATTTGAAGGCGGGCAACAGCCTTTGTATCGCCGTCTGCCAAAAGTCGGTTTTGTTTCGCGCGCGCAAAAACCATACGCGATTAGCGTTGATCGTTTCCCCGCGGTTAAAGAGCTTGCCGAGATTACGATCGCGGTTTTGATCGAAGCTGGTTTAGCGCCAAAGTCGGCGAAAAAAGTCAAGCTGATCGGCGCGGAGGCAAAAACTTTGGCGGCGAAAATCAAAGACGAAGCGGTCGCCTATTCGGGCGCCAAAAAATAGACGATGGATAAAGCGCTAGTCAATAAGATCCTGATCACGTTAGGATTTTTGCTTATTTTCCGCGTACTCGCCTATGTTCCCACGCCGGGCGTGGACGTCGAGGTGGTGAAACAGCTTTTTCAGAACTACGAAGCGCTGGGGCTGTATAACATGTTCAGCGGCAACGCGGCGGAACGTCTTAGCATCATAAGCCTAGGCATTATGCCCTACATCACGGCGGCGATCATTATGGAGCTGTTGGGAGCGACCTTTCCCGAACTTGGCAAACTGAAAAAAGAGCGCGACGGCATGCAGAAATATATGCAGATCGTCCGTTATATGACCGTAGGCATCGCGTTTGTGCAGTCGATAGGCGTGGCGATCGGGCTAAACAGCCTTACGGGCGATTCGGGACGCTCTGCGATTATGCTCGATATGAACAAATTTGTGGCGTTGGCGACCGTTTCGATGACCGCAGGCACGATGATCCTGCTCTGGATCGGAGAGCAGATTACGCAGCGCGGCGTGGGCAACGGCACGAGCCTCATCATTTTCGGCGGCATAGTCGCGGGTATTCCAAGCGCCATCGGCGGCACGATCAGCCTTGTCAACAGCAGCGAGATGAACTTTCTCGTACTGCTTGCCATTGTGGCGATTATGCTGGTTACCGTCGCGGCGATCATATATATCGAGCTTGCAGAGCGGCGCGTGCCTGTCAGTTATTCCAGAAAAGTGATGATCGAGAGTCAGAATAAAAGAGTGATGAACTATATTCCGATCAAGATCAACCTAAGCGGCGTTATTCCGCCGATTTTTGCAAGCGCGATCTTGATGTTTCCAGCCACGCTTTTGCAGGCGAGCGAAAATGAATACGTGCGTTTCGCGCGCGATCTGTTAAGCCCCGACGGATATGCGTTTAACGTCGTCACCTTTGTGCTGGTCATATTTTTCGCCTACTTTTACGCCTCGATCGTGTTTAATCCAAAGGATATCGCCGAAAATCTGAAACGCCAAGGCGGATTTATCCCCGGCGTTCGCCCGGGTCAGCATAGTTCCGAATATCTAAGCGAGATCGCCAGCCGTTTGACCTTCTGGGGCGCTATATATCTGGCTATCATCTCTACGCTTCCGTGGGCGCTGGTCAAATCAATGGGAGTGCCGTTTTATTTCGGCGGCACGGCGGTTTTGATCGTGGTGCAGGTGGCGCTGGATACGATGCGCAAAATAGAGGCGCAGATCTACATGAGTCGCTATCAAACGCTTAGCGCGATCGGCTTGTAATCAATGTCTATCGCGCTTCGCGGCAAAAAAGAAATCGAGGGGCTGCGCGCCGCGAATCGGCTGGTTGCGCAAACGTTAGAGCTAGCGGGCGCTATGGTAAAAGCGGGCGTAACCACGAACGAGATTGCGCGGGAGGCGGAACGTTTTATCGTCGAAAACGGCGGACGCGCATCTTTCAAAGGTCTCTACTCGCCGCCTTTTCCGGGCGCTATATGCGTTTCAAAAAACGAGGTGATTATTCACGGCGTGCCCGACGATACGCCGCTAAAAGAGGGCGACATCATAGGGCTGGATATTGGAGCGGAGTTAAACGGCTGGTATGGAGACGCGGCGGTTACCTTGCCGGTGGGCAAGATCAGTCAAGCGAATCAAAAACTGATCGATTGCGCGAAAGATACGCTCTACGAGGCGATCGGCGAAATCAGGCGGGACATGCGTTTCAAGGAGTTGAGCGCGATTTTGGAAAACGCTATTGTCTCGCGGGGTTTTGTGCCGCTGCGCGGTTATTGCGGACACGGACTTGGCAGATCGCCTCACGAGGAGCCGCAAATACTCAACTACGTCGAAGGCAAACCAAAACAGGGACCGAAAATCAAAGAGGGCATGGTGTTCTGCATAGAGCCTATGATCTGCCAAAAGAGCGGCAAGCATAAAACGCTCGCCGACGGCTGGTCGGTGATAAGCGAAGACGGGCTTAACGGGAGCCACTACGAGCATGCGGTGGCGATGGTCGGCGGCAGAGCCGAAATTTTATCAGCAACGTAAGGAGCCGACAGGTTGGCTAAGGACGACGTAATAGAGATTGACGGAATTGTAAACGAGGCGCTTCCGAACGCGACTTTTCGCGTGGAGCTGGAAAACAAGCATGTGATTTTGTGCCATATCGCCGGCAAGATGCGTATGCACTATATCCGCATACTGCCGGGCGACAAAGTCAAGGTGGAGTTGACTCCGTACAGCTTGGACAAGGGCAGGATCACTTATCGTTATAAGTAAGTTTTAATATTTATAATGGTAAAATCGCGCCCTTCATTGTCGGCGTGCTGAAAAAAAAGGAACAGATATGAAAGTAAGAGCAAGCGTCAAAAAGATGTGCGACAAGTGCAAGGTAATAAAACGCAAAAGGGTCGCGCGCGTTATCTGCGCGAATCCAAAACATAAGCAAAGGCAAGGATAAGCATGGCACGAATTGCGGGCGTCGATCTGCCCAAAAAAAAGCGAGTCGAGTTTGGTCTGACCTACATATACGGCGTAGGACTTGCCACCGCTCAGAAAGCGTTGGCGGTTACGGGCGTTAATCCGAGCAAACGGGTGGCGGATCTGAGCGAAGACGACGTGGCGGCGTTGACGAAAGAGCTTCGCAACTACGCGATCGAGGGCGACTTAAGAAAACGAGTCGCTATGGATATTAAAAACCTTATCGACGTCAAAACGCTCCGCGGCATTCGCCATCGCAAAGGGCTGCCCGTTCGCGGTCAACGAACCAAAACCAACGCTCGCACTCGTAAAGGCAAGCGCAAAACCGTAGGCTCCAAGCCAAAAGAAGCGTAAGGATATTTGAATGGCAACGACAACGGCTGCAAAACAGCAGAGAACGACTCGAAAAAAGATAAGAAAGAGCATAGGCAAGGGCGTTGTGCATATCGCGGCGACCTTTAACAACACCAATATAACGGTAACCGATACGGCTGGCAACGTGATCTGTTGGACTACCGCCGGCAGTTTGGGTTTCAAAGGCAGCAAGAAGTCCACCCCTTACGCCGCGCAACAGGCGGTAGAGAGCGCGCTTTCCAAAGCCAAAGAAGCGGGCATGAAAGAGGTCGCGATTCGCGTCCAAGGGCCCGGCGGCGGGCGCGAAACCGCGATTAAAAGCGTGGGCGCTATCGATGGAATCAAGGTTAGCTCCCTAAAAGACGTAACGCCGCTGCCGCATAACGGATGCAGACCTCCGAAAAGAAGAAGGGTGTAAAAGATGGCAAGATACAGAGGTCCGGTAGAGAAGATCGAAAGAAGACTCGGCGTTAGTCTGAACCTTAAAGGCGAGCGTCGGCTGGCTGGAAAAAGCGCGATAGAAAAACGTCCGTACGCGCCCGGACAGCACGGGCAGCGACGCACTAAGATCAGCGAATACGGTCTGCAACTGCGAGAAAAGCAAAAAGCCCGCTATATGTACGGCGTAAGCGAAAAGCAGTGCGTCAGAACCTACAAGGAGGCGAGTCGTCGCGCGGGCAATACGGGCGAGAACTTTATCGCCTTGCTTGAAAGCCGCCTCGATAACGTCGTCTATCGCATGGGTTTTGCGACTACTCGCCGCCTTGCCCGCCAAATAGTGAACCACGGACATATTCTCTTAAACGGCGAACCTGCCAACGTGCCGTCGATCCTTCTGAAAGCCGGCGCGAAAGTGGCGGTAAAAGAGAGATTGAAAACCAATCCGCAGATTCAGCGCGCAATCGAGCTGACCAATCAGACGGGACTGCCGCCTTGGATTGACGTGGACAGAGAGAAGCTGGAAGGGATTTTTTCTCGCGTTCCCGATCGCGCGGAACTCAATTTGCCGATCGAAGAGCGTCTGATTATCGAACTGTATTCTAAATAATAAACCAACTCAAAGCGGTGAAGAGATGAAAAAAATCAAAACGGCGCCACATGCGCCTACCGAGTTTGTCGTAACGAGAAGCGCAGACGATCACGCGGTTTTCGAGATCTATCCGTTTGAGCCGGGTTACGCCATCACCTTGGCGCACCCCATTAAGCGGCTGATTCTCTCCAGCGCGGTCGGCAGCGCGCCGATCGCCGTAAAGATCGAAGGCGCCGCGCACGAGTTTGACAGCATTCGCGGAGTGGTCGAGGACGCGGCTCGCCTGATAATCAATCTTAAAAACATTCGTTTCAAGATTACCGGAAACGAAGACAGAATAGAGCTTGTCGCGGCGTTCAAGGGTCCCAAAGAGGTCAAAGGAGCGGATCTGGCGGCGCAAGGGGTCGAGGTGGTAACGCCGGAAGCGCGTTTTGCCTCCGTGAACGAGGACGGCGAACTGAAAGTTTCCATCATTCTTGAACAAGGCATGGGCTACGTTCCAAGCGAGGAGATCCGCGATCTGATCCCAGAAGGCTACCTGCCGCTTGACGGCGTTTTTGGACCGGTTAGGAAGGTTAACTATTCGATCGAAAAAATGCTGGTCGAGGATAACCCTAATTTTGAAAAGATCGTTTTTGAGATCGCCACCTACGGGCAGATTGATCCCAAAGAGGTGTTCAGGAACGGCGTTTATACGCTTTTCAAGCAGACCGAAGTGTTATCTTCCGCGCTTGGCGTGGAAAACGCGGGCGCTTTTGGCGCTCGCGGCGGAGATCGCGACGAGAACTTTAAGACCTTGTTGTTGCGAATCGAAGATTTGGGACTTTCGGCGAGAAGCCACAACTGCTTGACGAGAAGCAACATAATCTATCTGGGCGAGGTGGCTCTGATGGACGAATCCGAGCTTAGCAAGGTAAAAAATCTCGGCAAGAAATCGCTCGACGAGATCAAAGAAAAACTTACGCAAGTAGGCTATCCGATCAACGAGACGCTTCCCGACGATCTTGCGAAAAAACTGAAAGCCAGAATAATTGAGTTAAAAGGTTAAGCTATGAGACACTTAAAAGCGCATCGCAAACTTGGGCGCACTACCGCGCATAGAAAAGCGTTGTTAAAAAACCTTGCTATCGCGTTGATTAAAGCGGGCAAAATAGAGACCACCGAGCCAAAGGCAAAAGAGCTGAAAAGCTATATCGAAAAATTGATAACCAGAGCCCGCAAAGGCGATTCCAACGCGCATCGCGCCGTATTCAGCCGTCTTCAGGACAAAGAGACCACCCACAAATTGGTGGCTGATATTGCGCCGAAATATGTTGATCGCAAAGGCGGCTACGCGACGATCGGCAAAAGCGGAGTAAGACTCGGCGACGCCGCGCCGTTGGCGACAATAGCGCTTATTTAAAGCGCGAATGCGTTTTCCTTTTACCGACGAGGAGCTTTTTCCCGCCGTGGAGCGCGTTTTGAGCGCCGTTCGTCATACTTTGCAAAAAGACGGAGGCGACGTGGAGCTTATGCGCGTTAGCGGTCGGGAGGTCTTTGTGCGGCTCAAGGGCGCGTGCGTCGGCTGCGATTCAAGCCCGCGCACGTTGAAAAAAGTCGTAGAGCAGACCATCAGAGCGCGTATTCACCCCGAAATGATCGTTATAGACGAAACCGCGAGCGACAATGCCGACAACCTCCGCGACTAACCGCTCTTTTCGCTCGCTTTCCGATAAAGCCGAACGCGCGCTGTTAAAAGCGGATTTCAACGTCGCTATCATCTTTTTTTGTCGGGCGCTGGCGATAAAGCGCGGCGCTAAAACGGCTATCGGCGGACTTTTGATCGCGGATTTTTGCGCGAAACGCGGCGAATTCGCGGCGCAGATTTTAGAGCTTTATCTCTCGGCGCGAGCGATCAATCCCAGAATCGCCAAACGCTTCGCGCTCGGGTTGATCGAGGCTATCGAAACTGAAGAGAGCGAAACAAAGGTTGCGTTTGAGCGGTTTTTAAGCGCGCAAAACGGCGTAGATTACAAAGAGTTTCTGGCGCTGTTAGACGCGTCGCCAAGTTTTAGCGATCTGTTTGAAAAGATAACGCGCTCCACAAATGTGTTTATTTCGCGCAAAAACGACTGGTTTGACCTTATGGATCGGCTGATTGAGAACAACTATATCGAGATCGCCTATCGATTTATTGAAAACGCCTCGCCGTTTGTTGGTATGGACGAACGATCCGACGCGCTACTAGCCAAATTACGCGAAAAAGAGATTTTAATCAAGAATAGTTTGGCTGGCTCAACTTGAAATACAAAGTTAAATCCGATCGCTTTGAGTTTGTCTCTTCCGACTCTAGAGAGTGCGACGATAAAACCGCGTTCGTTTTAGATTGGTATTCGCGCGCATACGAAGCCGAAGCGCGAAAAAAGGGCGCGGCGGCGATCTTGGAAGCGGGCGATCTGGGCGCTTACTTTGACGCAAATCTGCCGATCGTAGGCATTACCGGCACAAACGGCAAAACCACGATCGCCGCGCTAATCTATTCCATTTTGCTGGATTTGGATTATCGCGTCGCTATGCAAGGCACCCGCGGCTTTTTTATGGGCGACGAGACTATCGCGCAAAAGGGTCTTACTACGCCCGTTTTACTTGATAATTACGCGCGCGTCGATCTGGCAAAACGGCGCGGCTGCGATTTCTTTATCAGCGAAGTCAGCAGCCACGCCATAGCGCAGGAGCGCCTCAAGGGGCTTGCGTTCGCGCTGAAAATACACTCCAATATCACGGGCGATCACCTAGATTTTCACGACTCGTTCGAGGAGTATCGGCGCGTAAAAAACGGCTTTTTTGCCGACGATTGTTTGAAACTTATCAATAGGGACGATCCGCTTATCGAGTTCAACGTCGCAAACGCGCGAAGCTACGCGATCGACGCGACGGCTACCTTCAAACTGGAGGCTTACTCGCCCAAAGAGGGATTAAGCGGCGCGATCGCGTTTGGAAGCGAACGCGCGACGTTTAATAGCGCTCTGATCGGACGCTTTAATCTATACAACATACTCGCCGCGGTTGGCGCGGTAAAAGCGCTGACCGATAAGCCGCTGCAAACGATATGCGATCAGGTCGAAAACTTTGGCGGCGTGGCGGGGCGTATGGAGGTTGTAAGCCGCGATCCGCTTGTGATCGTGGATTTCGCCCACACGCCCGACGGAATTGACAAGGCGCTAGAGGCGCTGTATCCGCGCAAAATCGTCGCGGTTCTCGGCGCGGGCGGCGACAGAGACAGGACCAAGCGACCTCTTATGGGCGCGGCGGCGGCAAAACACAGCCGCAAACTCTACATTTCGAGCGATAATCCGCGAAGCGAAAATCCCCTGACTATCATAGACGAGATCAAAGTCGGCTGTGGAACGCGCCCAAACGTTTTTTGCGTCGTCGATCGTAAAAAGGCGATCGCAACAGCTCTTGGCGATCTCGCTTCCGACGAGATTTTGGTTATACTAGGCAAAGGCGATGAAGCGACGCAAACGATAGGCGATCAAATTTTGCCTTTCAGCGATCGAGAAGTTGTCTTAGAGCTGTTAAAAGGAGGCGCGGCGTGATTCGAGAGATGATGTGGGCAAAGATTCATCGCGCCACGATTACCGACGCAAACTTAAACTATGTCGGATCGATCACAATCGACGAGGCTTTACTCGAGGCGAGCGGCATTTTGGTCGGGCAGAAAGTCGAAGTGTTAAATCTCAATAACGGCGAAAGATTTAGCACGTACGCGATTAAAGGCGAAAAAGGCGGCGGGCAAATCTGCGTAAACGGCGCGGCGGCGCGCAAAGTCTGCGTGGGCGACAAGATAATTGTCGTCTGTTATTGTCTGCTTGACGATCAAGAAACGCTTGAATATAAGCCAAAGGTCGTTATTGTTGACGAAAACAACGCGCTAACGCAGGTTTTGCGCGAAATTTAAGGCTGACAATGTTTAACAATCTAAATTTTGGGGATCTCGGCAAGCTTTTTATGCAGGCGCAGCAAAAAGCGCGCGAAATGCAAGAGAGCGCCGAAATGTTCAGATATACCGCCAAAAGCGGCGGCGGGCTTGTAAAAATTGTCGCCAACGGCAAAGGCGAGGCAATCGATCTGGAAATTGACGATTCGCTCCTATCCGATAAGCAGTCGCTGATTATTTTGCTGATCGCCGCGTTTAACGAAATAACCGAACAGATAGATAACGGCAGAAAAGAGGCGGCGATGAAAATGGCGGGGGAATTCGCCGCGCTCAACGTTAAATAGCCGCTTGATTAACAAGCCTTTTATTATTGATCGTCTATAATTGACGCGCTAACAACAAGGAGGCTTCAATGCAATTCAGCTTAAACGGGGGCGAGGCGAGGTTAGGCAAGGGCTTCTTTGATGTGCTCTCCGTTTCGCATAACACGCTTGTTTACGCTTCGCCGCCGGTAGGCGGCTCGGGCTCCGTTTTGGCTAGGTCATTCCGCTGCGCTCCATTCCCATTCCCACGCCAAAACTCCGCCACATTTTGCCAGCCCTGGACTTTGCTACGCAAAGCCCTTATTCGGGCTGGCAAAACGTCGTAAACAGCCGGGAACGTTATGTGCAATTTTGCCTAAATTGGTTGACAGGATATTGACAAAAAAACAATCCACCTATATTATAATTATAAAGGAGAAATTAATGAAAATTATAACAGTATGTGGGAGTATGAAATTTGAACAAGAAATGAAATATTATGCAGAAAAATTAGAATTGGAGGGAAATTGTGTTTTGAGTGTTATTTATCCCACAAGAAATAATGAATATTATACAAAAGAAGAAATAAAAATGTTTGGAATAGGGCATAATAAAAAAATAGACATATCAGATGCAATATTCGTAGTGAACAAAAATGGTTACATTGGTGAAGCTGTAAGGAACGAAATTGAATATGCAAAAAGACAAAATAAAGAGATAATATATTTGGAATACCATAATGAAAAAGACAATACAAAAATATCACAATAATCGAAAAAAGAGGAGGAAGGTAATTTATGAAACATTGAATGATGATAATTATTTAAAATAACCAAATCAAAAATTGTTTGAATAAATGAATTCATTGAAGGAAATTTCCATTGAATAATTAATAGGCATATTTGGAATAATAGAGGCAATCATAGAAAATAAAAAAATAGATCTAAACAAAATAGAGGAAGTTCGGATAAAAAAGAGAGAATAAAAAGGGGATTTGAAAATAAAATATTTTTAAATAAAATAAATAAAGTACGGCAAAACTGCACATAACAGGCCGGTATACGCTTCGGGGCCTTGCGGCCCCTCGGGCTCCGAAAACCGCAGTCGGCCTACGGCCTTTGTGCGGTTTTGCTCCGCCACATTTGGGGCGGGGGTCATTGCTCCGCAATGCCCTATCGCCCGCCCCAAACGTTGTATACCGCCGGACGTTATACGAAATGGGGGCTGGTGTGGCCGGACACATCGGTAAAACGGTCGGAAAATATTGACAAAAAATAAAATTATAAATATAATGAAATGGAAAATATTTTAAGGATGTTTATGGTTATATTAATCGGCGGTGCCGGTTGTACCGGTAAAACATTAATGGCACAAAAATTACTTGAAAAATATAAATTTCCTTATTTATCAATTGACCATATAAAAATGGGTATTTACAGGGGCCGGTTCAATTGCGGTTTTACCCCAGAATCAGAAGACGAAATAATAACTGAAAAAATATGGCCAATAATAAAAGGAATAATTATGACAAATATAGAAACCGGGCAAAATATAATTATAGAAGGCTGTTATTTCCCTGAATCACTGGAGAAAGAATTGGATAAAAGATATTTATCAGAAACAATAATTTTTAATATAATATTTTCAGAAGAATATATTAGGAACAATTTACTGGAAAAAATAATCAAAAACAGAAACATAATTGAAAACAGAGGATATGAATTTGATAATTCAAATGAGGAGGTGAGTAAATATATTTTTGAAAATAAAAACGGCAAGGGAAAATGTAAAAAAAACAATACAAAATATTTTGAGATAAAGGAAAATTACGGCAAGGAGATTCAAATAATTTATAAATGGATAGACGATAAAATGAACGGAATAAAAAACAACGGGGTATACCCCCACTTCGTATAA
>JAIRWX010000076.1 GCA_031268655.1 Helicobacteraceae bacterium
GTTGTCGGAGGTGTTGATCGCCAGCGCGACCTCTTTGTTCTTAAACAGATCCTCTACGTTTGGTCGCCCTTCGCTAACCTTAAGAACGATCGCGGCTTGCACGCCGCCCGAGTTGAGCGCCTTTGCCGTGCCGCTTGTCGCCACGATCTCATAGCCAATACTCGTAAACTCGGCGGCAAGTTTAACGCCCTGCTCCTTATCCGCGTCCGCGAGCGACATAAATAGCCGTCCGCCGTTTTCGGGAATGGGATTCTGGCTGGCAAGCTGGGATTTGGCGAAGCTGACTCCAAAGCTGTCGCTTATGCCCATCACCTCGCCTGTGGAGCGCATCTCTGGTCCTAAAATCAAATCGGCGCCGGGCAGTTTATTAAATGGAAACACCGCCTCTTTGACCGCGACCAGATTTTTTAGCTTGGGCTTTAACGCGCCGTCTTTTTTGATTACGACGTTTGCTTTGTCATAGACGGCAATCGCGGCTTCGAGCGACTCGCCCCACATTACGCGAGTGGCAATCTTCGCCAGCGGCAAACCCGTCGCCTTTGAGACGAATGGCACGGTTCGGCTGGCGCGGGGGTTGACCTCGATAAGATAGATCGTCCCCTCGTAGATGGCGTATTGAATGTTGAGCAGCCCCTTTACGCCAAGTCCGAGCGCGATTGTACGCGTCTGCGCCTCGATCTCTTTTATTAAACTATCTTTAATGGTAACCGTCGGCAGCGAGCAGGCGGAGTCGCCGCTGTGAATGCCCGCCTCCTCAATATGTTCCAGAATGCCGCCGATATAGACCTGCTCGCCGTCGCTGATCGCGTCCACGTCCAACTCCGCCGCCCGATCAAGAAATTTGTCCACCAAAAGCGGCGCTTCGCTGCTGACGCTTACCGCTTCGTCCACGTAGAGGCGAAGATCGTTTTCGTCGTAAGCGACGCGCATTCCGCGCCCGCCAAGCACGTAGCTTGGGCGTACCAGCACGGGATAACCAATACGAGCGGCGATCTCAAAAACCTGTTCGCGCGCGCTTGCCGCGCCGCCCGACGGCTGCCGCAACTTATGTTCTTCGGCGAATTTGGAAAATTTCTCGCGATCTTCGGCTATATCGATCGCTTTCGCGCTTGTGCCAACAATTTTCGCGCCCATCGCGCTAAGGCTTCGAGCCAGCTTGAGCGGCGTTTGTCCGCCGAAATGCACGATAATGCCATCCGGCTCCTCGCGCTCTATAACGCCGCGTATATGCTCCAAAGTGATCGGTTCGAAATAGAGTACATCGCTGGCGTCGTAATCGGTTGATATGGTTTCGGGATTGCAGTTGACCATAATGGTTTCAACCCCCATCTCGGCGAGCGCGAACGAGGCGTGAACGCAGCAGTAGTCAAACTCTATGCCCTGCCCTATACGATTTGGTCCGCCGCCTATGATCATCGCCCGCTTGCGATCGCTTTTGCGCGGCTTGATCGCTTTAGCTTCCAGCGGCGAGACGGAGTACAGATAGGGCGTTAGCGCTTCAAACTCCGCCGCGCAGGTATCGACTTCGCGGTATTTTGGCTCGATTCCAAGCCGTTTGCGCGCAAGATAGACGTCGTTTTCGTGCAGATCAAGCCCCTCGTTTTTGTTGAGCAGTTTGACGATCATCTTGTCGCTAAAACCCATAGATTTCGCATACGCCAAGGCGCGCGGATCGTTTAGCAGGCTGATTCCTATCGATTTTTCCATATTCACAATCGACTCTATCTGGGTTAAAAACCATTGATCGATTCGGCTTAAATTGTATATTTCATCAACGCTAATGCCCGCTCTGAAGCCCTGCGCGACAAATAAAATCCGCCTTTCATTAGGTCGGCGAAGCTCGCGTATAATCGTGTCTCTGTCGCACTCGATAGACTCAAAACCGCATAAACCCGTCTCCAGCGAACAGAGCGCCTTTTGGATCGCCTCGCAAAACGTCGAGCCGATTGCCATAGCCTCGCCCACGCTTTTCATCGCGGTGGTTAAGGTATCGTTTACGCCCGCAAATTTTTCAAAATTAAAGCGCGGAACTTTGACGATAATATAGTCGATCGTCGGCTCAAAGCTCGCCGCCGTGCCGGTAATATCGTTTTTGATCTCGTCGAGCGCGTAGCCGATCGCAAGCAGGGTGGCGACTTTGGCGATCGGATAGCCCGTAGCTTTGGATGCGAGCGCGGAGGAACGGCTGACGCGCGGATTCATCTCGATCACCGTCATTCTGCCGCTTGCGGGATCGACGGCAAACTGAACGTTGCTGCCGCCCGTATCCACGCCAATTTCGCGCAGGATCGCAAACGAAGCGTCGCGCATATTCTGGTACTCTTTGTCGGTAAGCGTCAGCGCGGGCGCGACGGTGATTGAATCGCCCGTATGTACCCCCATTGGGTCAAGGTTTTCTATAGAGCATACGACGATGCAGTTATCCAAGCGATCGCGAATAACCTCCATCTCAAACTCTTTCCAGCCAAGCAGCGACTCTTCGATCAGAATTTCGCCGATCGGCGAAGCGTCGATACCAGCCCGCGCTAGGTCTTTGAACTCGTCGATATTGTACGCCACGCCGCTGCCGCCGCCGGCGAGCGTGTAGCTTGCGCGGATAATGATCGGAAACCCGATCGCCTCCGCCGCCTCGATCGCCTCCGCGAGATTGTAGGCGTAACGACTTATGGGCAGATCCATACCGATTTTCTGCATAGCCTCTTTGAATGCTCGGCGATCTTCGCCCTTTTTGATCGCGTCGGGACTCGCGCCCAGAAATTTCACTCCGTCAAGCATGCCCTTTTCGTACATGCGCATCGCCGCGTTGAGCGCCGTCTGCCCGCCCATCGTGGGTAAAATGGCGTCGACTCCCTCTTTTTTGACAATCTCAAAGATAACCTCTTCGACAATCGGCTCGATATAGGTGCTGTCGGCAAATTCGGGATCGGTCATAATGGTCGCGGGGTTGCTGTTAACGAGAACTACGCGGTAGCCCTCCTGTTTAAGCGTTTTTGCCGCCTGAGTTCCGGAGTAGTCAAATTCGCAAGCCTGTCCGATCGTTATCGGACCTGAGCCTATCAGCAAAATCGTCTTTATATCGTCTCTTTTGGGCATACGTTACCTTAAGCGAGCAAATAAGTACGCGATTTTAACCAAGAGGCGCTAACGGGAATTTCCGCGCCAAGCGAAACGGATCGCCCGCGATCAACGCTATAAGACAATCAAGCGCCAATTTGTCTGGCGCGGCGCAAAACAATCGCCCTAGTGCGCGGGCGCGTTTAACGTTTTGGCGCTTCTTCCTGCCAATATAGCGTCGGATATAGGTAACCGCCAAACGCGCCCCATCGCCAAGGATGATCGTCGTCGTTTCCAAAACTCCAGCCAAGCCCGCCCAGCCCGTCGCCGACTATGGAAGCGGAATATACGCTCTCGGTTTGCAAAGCGCTCGACGTTTTGGCGACGCCCGCCGCGCCGTCGGCGCCCAAACCTGCGGGCAGGCTCATAGTAGAGAGCGCGAAATTGTTTTGAACGAGCAAGTTGTTGGGACCTTTGTGTCCGACTGCGCTGTTTACGTCGTTGTTTGCCGTAATTTTTTCGTTGATAGCGGCGTTGTTGTGTACGCTAGCCCTGTAGGTTTTAATACCGCCGACAATTCCGCTTACGCTATTATCGCCGCTGATATTGCCTTCGGAGTAATTATTTGCGATTTTGACCTCGCCGGCGGAGCCGCTGGATTCGGCGCTTCCGACAATCCCGCCGGTAAAGTTGCCTTCGGCGATAACGTTTCCAACGGAGTAGCTGTTATTTATCTCGCTGATCGCCGAGCCGGAGAAATAAATTACTCCCGCCACGCCGCCCGCGTTGTTTACGCCGTTTACAATCGCCGAGGAGTAAACCGCGTTTACCTTGGCGTTGTCGATATATCCGACAACGCCGCCGACGTTACTTTCGCCGCCCACATAACCTTTCGAGTAGCTATTGTTTATATCGGCGCCGCTGAGTCGTCCCGCGATCCCTCCGATATAACTGCCCTCGCCGCCGCTGACGTTGCCGTCAAATCGGCTGGAGGTTATACCGCCGCTGCTATATCCGACTATGCCGCCCGTATAGTTGCCCGCGCCGCTGACGTTGCCCTCAAACGACGCGCCTTTGATAACCGAACCTGAGGCGCTGGCGCCCGCGATCCCTCCGATATAGTTGCCCGCGCCGCTGACGTTGCCGTCGAATCTGACGTTCTCGATCGTCCCATAGTGAAAGCCGACGATCCCTCCAATACTGCCCCACGTGCCGTTGATCTCCTTGCCGTCCGCCGTCTTAACCCCCAAGTTTTTCACCGCGCCGCCAGATCCAATCGCTCTGAATAGTCCGACCGGCTGCCCTTCGTCGTCAACCCACAGATCGGTTATGTTGTACTCGTTTCCGTTTAACGTTCCGATAAATCGTTGACTGTCTTCGCAAAACGGAATCCATCTATCCGCAAGCGCTATATCCTTTAGCATAATATATAGTTTGGTTGTTCCGCAGCTATTGTTGAGGTCTCTTAATCCGAGCTCGTCGCTTATCTCGATCACGTCGGACGCGGCGTACAGATTAACGTCGCCGTCAACCCAGTATCTTACGCTCGTCGATAGGGGCGCGGTTTGTCCGCCTTTATACCAATCCGCGCCGCCGTACTTAACGCTATATACGGAAAGGTCTATCAACTGTCCTTTGTTAGCGGAGATTCTTTCCAGCAGATTAAGAGAGGAATCGTACAAAGAGACCTTGCAACAGCTATCGCCGCCGCTTCCGCCTCCGCCGCAGCCGAACAAGGTCAACGCGAGAGCAAGCCAGCCAAGCCCAGAAAAAAAGCGCGATGTAACCCTACGCATAAGATCCCCCTTCTCGATGTTGCGGCTATTGTATCGCAAAATCGTCAAACTGTTTATGGTTTTTGCGACTAGATACGCCAAAAGCCGCTAGGAAAAATTTGCCGAGATCGCTAGATCGCGATTAGTTGCAGGGGGTTGATCGGCAAACCGTCTTTGGTAACCTCGAAAACCAATTCGCCGTTTATGCGCCCGATCGATTCGCGCTCTTTGAGCGCGCGCGCCACTTTGATATTGGGCGAAATACTCTCGAGATTTCGGTATATGGTGTGAATATTGCCCCCGTGTTCCACAATCACCACCTTGCCCAGCATCTTGATATTGTCGGCAAACACCACCTTACCCGGCAGGACGCTTCTGACAAGCGCTTCGTTTGCGTTTGGCTTCAGCGTTACGGAGTCGTTGTGTATTTTAATGTTATAGACGGGATCGGTGTAAGGACCAAACTCTTTTGTAACCTTGATCGGCGGGTTGTCCAGCGGCGCTTTGACTTTCTTGCCGTCGTAACTGCCCGCGCCGGCGTTTTGATACGAAGCGCCGTACTGTTTGATTGCGAGCGTCGAAGCGGGCGGCGCGGCGCGGACGCTTACCCGCGCCTGTTTCAGATCGTCCGCGGTCTTCTGACGCATAATGTTCAGATCGGCGAGCAGCTGACGTTCGCGGTTTTTCTGATCGATCAGCCTGTTGAGATCGACCAGATAGCCCTCTTTGCGCTTGTTCAGCGCGTCGATTAGCTTCTTCTGCTCGCCTTTAAGCGCCCGCTGATCGCCGTCGGCTTTAGTTAGCGAGTTCATATTAGCTTGCAGTTCGTCTATGCGGTTTTGCGCCTTTGTTAGCCGCGAGATTTTATCCGCGTAAACCAGCTTCAGCTGCGCCGTCTCTTTGTGAGCGCGATCGCGCGTTATAAAAAAAATCTCGTTTTTTATAATGTCCTCTTCGCTCTGCGAACCCTGTTTTTCCAGCACAATGCTCTGCGCGACGTGGTTGGCTATCAGCTTGACCAGCCTTTTTTCAATCGCGTCCTTTTCGGCGAGCAGCACATTTTTTTGCGTCTGCAAAGCGGTAAACTCTCCGCGTTCGATCGACGCTTTTTGCGCCAAGGTTTTAATTGCCTTTTCGCCGAAAACAAGCGCCTTTTCAATCTCCGCGACCAACTCGTTAGCCGCCGCGATCTCTTTTGACAGCGCGTCAACCTTGCTTTGAAGCGCGCCCTCGTCGCTCTGGCTTTTTTCAAGGCGCTCTTGCGCCGATCTGATTTCGCGCTCTACCTCGTCAAGCGTTTTAGCGTTGGATATGATCGCCGCGAGCGTCAAAATCAACAAAAGTCTAAACGGTATCATTGCGCCTCTTCCGGCTTCAAAATCACAAACAGAACGCTGCCCAGCGAGATCGCCAGCGCCGCGCCAAAAAGCGTCGGTAGCGATACGAGCGGATCAAATCGAACGCCGCCTAATCCCATCTCGCTTAATATACGCTTAACCGTAGAATCGGCTGAAAAATAATAAAATAAACCCCCTATAATCAGCGTCGAGATAAAGGAATCCGCGATCGCCAAACGGCAGAGCGTCGCGCTTCTAAGCAACAAAGGCGCGCCAAATATAGCCATAATACTCATACGTTTGCCGTGTTCGAAGCGCCACACCTGCATCTGCCGAACGATCAGCAGAGAGGTTACGATCAACATCAGCGCGGCAAGCGCGGCGAGAATTGTTTTAATCAGCGACAAAAGCCGATAGAGTTTGTCCTGCGTTTTGGCGAAACTCTCCACGCGAACGATCGAATCGCGTTTAAGCAGTTGACGCTCTATATCTTCGCGCTCGAGCGCCGAAGGATACGAGCTGAGACGAAGGCTGTAAAAATGCGGCATAGCGTTTTTAAGATAGGCTAGATTATCGTCGCCGAGAGCGTCTTTCACCTCGTCCAAAACCAGAGCGGAATCAATCGCCTCAAGCGCGACGGCGCGCGGCGCTATACGCGCTATTTCGGACAGCTCCAGCGGTTTTTTGGCGACAAGCACGATCGAGTATTCGTCGCCAAGCGCGATCTCGTAATCGTTGACGACCTGAGTAAAGGTCGCAAACGACTGCAAGGCGGCGAGCAGCGTGGACAGCGCGAGAATTAGCGACAGGTGGTTTTTAATTGACCTCAAATAGTCTCCCCCCCTCGATGTAAAAATGGCGATAGTTCGCGTTAATGGCGGAGGGCATACGGTGCGTAACTATCACCACCGTTTTGCCAAGCTGATTTACCGCCATAAACAACTCGTGAACAAGCCGCGCCGAGTAATCGTCCAGATTGCCCGTCGGCTCGTCGGCGAGTAACAGCGTCGGATTGTGCGAAAGCGCGCGGGCGACCGCCGCCCTCTGCTGTTCGCCGCCGCTTAACTCCCGCGGCAGACGATCGCGGCGGTGCGTCAGACGCACGTGCTTTAATAGTTTTTCGACCTGATCTTTGATCCGTCTTTGATCGTAGCCCGCGATATAGAGCGGCAGAGCGATATTGCGCTCGATCGTCCATTCGTCGATTAAACGATAGTCCTGAAAGACAATCCCAAGTTTGCGGCGCAGACGATCGATCGCGCTTCCGGCGTTCGCGGGCATTGTAACGCCGCCCACGCGCAGATAGCCCTTTGTCGGCGCGACCGCGCCGTAAAACGCTTTGATCAGCGTGGATTTGCCGCTGCCGCTCGCGCCGCTTACAAAAACGAGATCGCCCTCGCAGATGGAGAACGAAAGATTTTGCAAGATAACTTCGCGGCTGTCGTAAGCTAAGAAAAGATCTTTTGCGATCGCTATCTCGTTAGCCATACAGCGCTTCGATCAAGGCGCGGTGCGCCAGAAAATTTGCCCGCGTGGGCAACGGAGCGGAGGGAAAGTAACAGAGGCGGTTTGTCCGTTGCAACAGATACAAGGTTTGCAAAGCGAGAGGATCGCCCATAATCAAACGCATCAGAAAGCCTCCGTTCGCAAGCTGCCGCCGTTCGTTTACTCTTAGCAAAAACCTTTCCGAAATCGCAATTAAACCAAGCGCGACCGAGTTTTTTGCCGCGCCGTCTGGAAAGTCAAAACAATACTCAATCGTTTCGGTTTGCCGCTCGCGCCGTTTGATTACGAATAGATCGAATATGGTTTTATGCATTCTGCGCCAGCGATCTTCGTATTTGCTTCGCGTTATCGCCTCCTCGTCGATTTTGGTCTCGATCGTAACGTTCTGAAATTTTTGCGCGATCTCAAGCGCGGTGGTAAAATAACTTTCGTCGTCGGCGCGAAGATGCAAAACGCCATCTTTGGTCAAAACCCGCAGAGCCTCGCTTACAAACGGCTCGCAAAACACTCTGCGAGAGGGCGATTTGTCCCATGGGACGGGAAAATGAACAAAAACCCTCTCGCTCGAATTAGGCGGCAAAGCGGCTAACAACATTTTCGCGTCGCACAGAAGCGCCGCTATATTGTTTACGCCCTCCGCCTTGGCGCGCTTTAATAGTCTCTCCGCGCTGGGGCGGTGAATCTCCGCGCCCAGATGAAGCTTGTCCGCGAAACTTTTAGCGTTTTGCAGAATATGCCGCCCGCTGCCAAAACCAACCTCGATCCAGAGCTTTTTCGAGCGATCGTAATTTGATATAAACTCGTTTGGCTCGTAAAAACGATCGCTTGGGGCGGTTTGTTTGATCTCGTCAAAATTTTTTGCGACGATCGTCGCGCCGCCGGCGCTGGCAAACGCGATCAGCGCGCGCTTGACAATCTCCAGAAACGGCGGGCGCGTCGCCTTATCGACTTTCAAAATAGCCTTGTCGCCGCGGCGCGTATAGCGGAGCAAAAATCTGCATTTGAACGCCTCCGCGCCCGCGATTCCGTCTCCGTCGGCGACCGAAAAGAAAAGAAACTTTACCCCGCCCTCTTCAAACGGCGTTTGAACCGCGTTGAAACGCCGAACGACAATATGCGGCATTCGCCTTATTTTTTAGGCGCGATCGGCGCTGGAGTCGCTCCTCTGACGGCTCTTTGCTGAAGCGGCGATTCCAACCCGTCGGGATCGACGAAGGTAATTTTGTAAAATCGATCCGCTCCCTCTTGCGCAATAGATTCGCTCGCGGCGCTTGTCGGTTTGACCTCCGCGATTGACGAAAAGCCACCGTCCGCGGAATTGGAGGCGTAGATTCGATACGCGCCGCGCGCGTCTTCTCTAGCGCGATTCCATTTCAGATCAATCTTACCCCTGAGCCTCGTAGTGGCGGTTAATCCCGTTACGATCGGCGGCAGAGGTTTCGTCGCCGCGACGATCGCGTCGCTGGGTCTGCTTCTTAGGTTATCGAAGCTTACCGATATGATTCTGTATTCGTACTCCGCGCCGTCGGCTAGATCCTGATCGATAAACTCGGCGTGAAGCCTGCCCTCTAATCTATCGACGACGCGCCATTCGCCGCGCTTGTCGTCGCGCCGCTCGATAACGTAACCGCTAATTCGCTCGTTGCTGTGCGGTCTGAAGATCACCTTTGCCTTGCGAGGCAAAACGTTTCCGCTCGCAAGCCAGCTGATCGGCTCGGGTTGAGGCAGAGTGGCGGCGGCGATCGCGGCGGACTTAGCCGATTCGCGCCCGTCCTTGACGAAGTAGGAGACGGCGTAGATGTACTGCCGCCCCTGCTTTATGTCGCTAACGTCTAAAAAGTGGTTGCTGAAACGGTTTCGCGTAGCGCCAACGCGAACAAGCGGCGATCCTGTTTCGCCGCGATAAACGATGTAACCGACGATGTTCGGATCGTCCACCCCCTCCCACTCCAAACCGATGGCGGTTCTGTCGCTCAAAGCCTCTAAGCGCGGCGGCGCTTTCAGTTTGGGATCTAGTTTAAGCTCGGACGGGATCGTCGGCTGCTGAACGCAGCCAAGCGTCAGCGCGGAAACGAGACAGAAAGCTATTTTCCTCAAGCAGCTCATCAATATACTCCAAGTCAAGATTTAACCGCGCCAAAAACGGCTCGGGGAGCGGCGCGGCCGCCGTCAGCGTCTCTTTGCTGGAGGGGCGCGTCAAATAAAGCCGATAGGCGTGCAAAAAAAACTGCCCGATTTTATCTTTTACGCCCTTATATCCGTATAAGGCGTCGCCGACGATATGAACGCCGATCGATCCTAAATGAACGCGAATCTGATGAGTGCGCCCGCTAAACAGCTTTGCGGCGACTAACGCCTCGCCGTTTCTAAGCTCGGCAAGCTGGACAAAGGCGCTTTTTGCGGCGCGCCCGCCCTCTACGACCGCCATTCTCTTTCGATCGCGCGGATTTCGGGCTATGGGACGATCCACGACGCGATCATACTTTATCGTCCGATCTACAATCGCTAGGTAGTAACGCCCCATCGTTCGACTCTCAAGTTGGCGCGCAAGCGCGACGTGCGCTTCGTTTGTCTTTGCGATCGCCAACGCGCCGGTCGTCTCTTTATCGAGGCGATGCACAATTCCCAGGCGCTCGTCGCCCGCGATATTTGACAGCGCGTAGCCTTTAGCCTTGAGCCAATCGGTTAAAACCGCGCCTTTGTAGCTCGGCGCGGAGTGAACCGCTATACCGGCGGGTTTATTTATCACCAGCAGATCGTCGTCCTCGTACAGAACCGATATATCAAAATCGACGCTTCCGTTTTCGCTTCTAACGGGCGCCAAAGGGGGATTGACGGCAACGATCGCGCCCGCTTTCAGGATTTGCGAAGGTTTGCCCGCGCCGACGACGCAGTCCTCTTTGATCAGTCTGCGAGCCTCGTTCCGTCCGATTTTGAGCGCGTCGGCGACGAAACGATCGGCTCTTATTTCGCTTGAAACCTCGAAAGTTATGCGATACCTTTCGGCAAGGGCTGAACAAGCCCGGCGAACTGTTTGAACAGATAGCGCGACTCTCTAGGACCAGGACTCGCTTCGGGGTGGTGCTGAACGGAGAAGATCGGCTCGTCTTTGTATTGTACGCCCTCGATCGTGCCGTCAAACAGATTGATATGGGTGATTTCGGCAATGTTCGAAATGTTTTCAGGCGCGGAATAGTTATGGTTTTGGCTGGTGATCTCCACCGCGCCGCTTCGCAGATTCTTGACGGGGTGGTTAGCGCCGTGATGTCCGAATTTGAGCTTGTAAGTTTCGTAGCCGTGCGCGATCGACAAGAGTTGATGACCAAGACAGATTCCAAAGATCGGAATTTTGGCGTTTATCAGCTTTGTTATCTCGCGTATTTGATCTTTGAGCACAAGCGGATCGCCGGGTCCGTTGCTCAGAAAAATCCCGCCGATCTGCCCGTCGGCAAAACGCGCCAGCAGGTCGTCCGCTTTCGTATTATACGGAACAACCTCGGTTTGCAGTCCGACGGCGGTTAGCTCGTTTAAGATGTTCAGCTTCGCGCCGAAATCAAAGACGACCACGCGCCTTGTTTGCTCCGGGGGACTATCGTAGCTTTGCGTTCGCCTATTCCACGCGCCCAATCGGTGAATATAGGCGGTTTTCGCCCCCGCCTCGTCAAGAAAGTTAATTTGGCTCATTTTTGGCGCGCCGTCAAGCGCGGCGCGCAGATCGGCGTACGAGCTGAACTCGGTGGATATTACGGCGGTCATAGCGCCGTCTTTGCGTATCAGTTTCGTCAAAGCCCGCGTATCGACGTTATGAACGCCGACTATCTTGCTACGCTTCAAAAAATCGCCGAGCGGCTCTTCAGATCGGTAATTGGACGGAACGTTCTGATAGTTGCGGACAATAACGGCGCGAGCGAAAATCCCCGCGCTTTCGTTGTCGTTTTTATTGACCCCGACCACGCCGATTTCGGGCATGGTAAAGACGATAAACTGTCCGGCGTAGCTTGGATCGGTGATAATTTCCTGATAGCCGCTTAACGAGGTGTTAAAGATGATTTCTCCGCACGCCGTACCCTTAGCGCCAAAACTCTCGCCCTCGATCAGTATGCCGTTTTCAAGGTACAGATACGCCGCGCTCATAGCCCCAGCTTTCTTAGCTCTTCTTCGTAGTATTTGGCGAAAAGAATATCGTACTCTTCCGCGCCGCGAACAAGACGGCGTTTGTAGCTTTTGAGCTTTTCATGCACCTTGTCCTCAAGCTCTTCCTGCCTTCGCCCGTAGTCCAAAATCGCCTTGCCGATGGTATTTTTGACGCGATTTTCATCGACGTAGCGGATCAGATCGCCTTCGTACAGATCGTCTAAAATTCTGTGCGCCAGATTGTTGGCGCGTCCGTCATTATCAAGAATCAACCCATTCTCGGCGGCAATTTTGCGTTTGATTAGCCAAAAAAGCTTCTTGGGATCAAAGTTGGAGATCAGCCACTCAAACTCTTTACGCTCGTCTTTTTCAAATCTGTCCACGTCGATCAGCGACGATAGTATCCCGTCGTCGTCCGTAATCGCTCCGATATTGCCCGACTGAATAAACGGCGCTTTGTCCTCAAGCTCGTCGATAATATCGTTTACCTCGCCGTCGACGGCTCTTTCAAGTTTAAACTCCTCCTCCAGACGCTTAAGAGCCGCGCCTATCACGGGCGCGTCGCCATGCGTCAGAGTTACAAGTTTGCTGTTGACTAGATCGCGGGCTATTTTTTCGGCTATAAATCTAATATGCTCATTTGACAACCGCATAGAAGCCCTCCGCTAATTAAGTCGCCAATTTTACACCATTGGCGGTTAGTCCGCGCTTGCGGAGACGTTTTTATCTTTTGTAAAAGGCGGTCCCTCGTGCAGAATAGCGGTTATCGCGGCGGCGTTCATCGGCTCGATCCGAGACAAAACGGCGGCGGCGATTTTAGAATCCAGCCTGCTTAAAATATCGGCGGCAAGATAGGGATCGAGCGCGTTCATAATTTCGCCGGCGTTGGAGGCTTTCATGCCCGAATATAGATCGGTTACCTTGCCGTCTTTCATCTCGCCGATTCGCGACAGCAGACTTTCCTGCGTCTTGATCGCCGATTCGATCTTGGCTCTCTCCTCCTCGATCGCCTTAAGATCGGCGGCGATTTTTTCCTCTCTTGCCTTTACCAGATCCTCTTTTTCGGCAAGTACTCGCTTTGTCGCCTCGCCCAAAGCGTCAAGCTCGTTTTTGGATCTATCCAGACGATCCACCTCGAACAGAATCTCGTTTTTGCGCGCCTCAAAAATAGCGTTGCAGTCGCTCTCGTCGGCGATAGCCCCCGCCGCCAGACAAACCAAAAGTAAAGCCGCTCTCACCTTCCGCCTCTCAATATGTGGCGGGCGTTGATCGCAACGTCGTCAAGACGCTTGTTTTCGCTTCTTGTCGCGTTAAGCGCGATCGCCGCCTTGCGCTCGCGATCTAGGCGGTTTATCTTTTCATACTCTATATGCGCCCTTTTAAGATGAAAACGTAGCTGAAAAGCCTTCTGATGCAAAGCAAAAATCTCCTGTTGCGCGGTTTTTATCTCGCGGCGGCGAATCGCGCGATCGACCTCGAAATTTTTCAGATCGCCAAACGCGCCCGAGATTGGCCCGCGCGCCGAAGCCGTCTCAAGTTGCAAAGCCGACAGCGCGCGCTCTTTCAGCGCGATATTCGCCAAAACCTTGCCAAGCTCCCTTTGCAGTTCCTCCGCTTTGGCGTTTTTGATCTGGGCAAGCTGAAATAGTCCGCGCATCGCCTACCTGTAAATCGTGTCGTTACGATCCGCGCCGGTGGAGATCAGCGTTATTTTTACGCCTACCAGCTCCTCGATCGCGGCGACATAGTTTTGCGCCGCTTTGGGCAGATCGCCAAACGATCGCGCTTTGGCGACCTTGTCCCACCCCGCGAACGTTTTATAAACGGGTTCGCCGTCCGCGTAATCGACGCACGCTTGTATCTTTTCAAAGCCGTCGAATACGTCTAGTTTCATCAGCGCCAGCTCGTCCGCGCCGTTTAATCGGCAGGCGAATTTCGCGAGCGGCGCGTCAAACCAGCCGCAACGACGAGCGCGACCGGTACTTGTGCCAAACTCCTCGCCCTTTTCGCGCAACCGATCGCCTATCGAGTTTTCCTGTTCCGTGGCGAACGGACCGTTGCCGACCCGCGTGCAGTAGGCTTTGGTTATGCCGATCACCCTGCCGATCTCTTTTGGAGCGAGTCCCGCGCCCGAACACGCGCCCGCCGCGATGGTATTGGAGCTGGTAACAAAAGGATACGCGCCGTGATCTAGATCCAGCAAAGTTCCCTGCGCGCCTTCAAGCAGAATTTTTTTACCCTCGTCCAGCGCCTTCCACAACATCTGCGTCGTATCCGCCGCAAACGCAAGCAGTTTCTCCGCCCAGCGCGCTACGGCGCTTGCGATCTCGGCTTTTGGGGGCGCGATCTGGCAGAGCTGTTCGTATCGGGACAAAATCGCCTCGATCACGCCCTCCCGATCGGCGAGATCGCCTACCCTTACGCCGACTCTAGCGACCTTATCCGCGTACGCCGTGCCGATTCCGCGTCCCGTGGTGCCGATCTTTTTCTCGCCCAACCTTGCCTCTTTTGCCTGATCTAGCGCGATATGGCAGCCCAAGATCAAATGGGCGTTTTTGCTGATAAACAGCCGCCCCGAGAGATCGCCAAACTGCGCCGCCTCCTCTATAAAAGCGTCGGGGCAGATAACCGTTCCGTTGCCTATGATATTGATAGCCTTCGGATTCAAAACGCCGGAGGGGATAATATGCAAAGCGTATTTTTTGCCGCCCAGAACAATTGTGTGTCCCGCGTTGTGTCCGCCCTGATAACGCGCTACAAAATCATATTGTTGCGCCAGCAGATCGACAATTTTCCCCTTGCCTTCGTCGCCCCACTGAATACCGACAATCAGATCAGCTTTATTTGCCATCGTTTCGCTTTTTATGGTTGTGGGCGTAATTTTAACATAATCCACTGCGGACGGAGCTTCGCCAAATCACAATTCGTTCACATAGACTTTTTACGATACGGCGGTTTTAATTTAATCGGGAGCAATACAATGAAAACATCTCTGATCTTCGCCGCCGCGCTCGCGCTCGCGCCGCTAAGTTTCGCGTCCGATCATCGCGATCATCGCGGCGCGGACGCGCCGACGCCGATAGCGACGACGGGCTACGTGCGCGCGATTGACGCGGACGGCAAAAGGCTGACTATCGAACACGACGCGATTCCAGCCCTGAACTGGCCTAGTATGACGATGCGGTTTGCCTACGAAAACGACGAGACTATCCAAGATATAACGGCGGGCAGCAAGGTAAAATTTGATTTCATTCAAAAAGGACGCGTAAGCCTGATACAGAATATAAGTACTGTGCCTGCGGAGGCGGAATAAGTCTTTATTGCTTATAGTATCGCTAGGTTTACTAGACAATTAGGACGGCGAACATGAGAGCCATTTTGATCTTTGCGGCGCTGATTAGCCTAACTTGCGCCGACGATCGTAAAATTCTTTTTTGGTACGACCCCATGTATCCGAACGTAAAATTTGACGCGCCCGGTCCCTCGCCGTTTATGGATATGGATCTGATCGCTAAATACGCCGACGGCGACGAGCGCGATGGATTTAAGATCGACGCCGCGCAGCGGCAGAATCTTGGACTTAAAACCGCGGTCGTTCGCTATGGCGCGCTTGATTTTTCCGGACGTTTTCCCGCCGTTATAGCGTTTAACGGACACCGCAAAGCGGTGGTGCAGCATCGCGCCGCGGGCTTTGTGGAGCGAGCTTACCCCTTTACGATTGGCGACTTTGTGAAAAAGGGCGAGCCGCTTTGCGATATTACCATTGTCGAGTGGGCGGAGGCGCAGAGCGAGTACGTCGTTACGAGAAGCGAGACCGCGCTAAATCGTCTGCGGCTTGCGGGCATGAGCGACGAAGAAATTGAGGCGCTGAAGGCGAAACCCGTCGTCAAAACCCGTTTTACTATGAAAGCGCCAATCGACGGCGTTTTAACCGAATTTAATATGCGCGACGGAATGAACTTTGAAAAATCAAGCGTGGCGGCGACGATCGAAGGAATCGATCCGATCTGGATCAACGCCTTTATCCCCGAAAAACTTTCGCGCGGGATCGAGGGCGCAAAGTTCAGCGTCGCGATCGGCGAGAGCGAATACGCGCTACGCAACGCCAAGCTGCTGCCCAGCGGCGACCTCGAAACGAAAACTATCACTCTAAGAGCCGAGCTTCCAAACCCAAATCGCGCCTTTAAGCCAAACGCCAACGCGATCGTAAAAGCCTCGATCGCAAGCGAGCGTATGCTTCTGATACCCAGCAGAGCTGTGATTGACGACGGCGTTTTGCCCCGCGTGATCGTCCTTGACGACGAAGGATACTTTGTCCCCAAAGCGGTAAAAATTATTGCCGAAGCGGGCGGGCTGACCGCGATCGAGGGGTTGCTGGAGGGAGAGAGCGTAGTTGAAACGGGTCTGTTTTTGATCGATTCGGAAGCAAATATCAACGGCGCGCTGGATCGCCTCAAAAAATATGATTAACCGCCTAATCAACTTGTCGGTCGAAAACCGCTTTTTGATATGGACGGCTATGGCGCTGATAACCTTTATGGGCGTTTGGGCGATCAGGAACTCTCCCATAGACGCTCTGCCAGATCTAAGCGACGCGCAGGTGATCGTACAGACAAGCTACGCGGGGCAGACGCCGCGCATCGTGGAAGATCAGATCTCCTATCCGCTTTCGACGTTGCTTATGAGCGTGCCGAAAGCCAAAACTGTCCGCGGATTTTCCGCTTTTGGCGAGTCGTTTATTTACGTTATCTTCGAAGATGGAACCGATCTTTACTGGGCGCGATCTCGCGTTTTGGAGTACTTAAACCAAGCCAAGCTGCCCGAAGGCGTTACGCCAAAAATAGGTCCCGACGCGACGGGCGTGGGCTGGGTTTACGAATACGCGCTCGTTGATCGAAGCGGGACGCGCGATCTGTCGGAGCTAAGAGATCTGCAGGACTGGTTTTTAAGCTACGAGCTTCGCGCCGTACGCGGGGTCGCGGAGGTAGCGACCGTGGGCGGCGCGGTACGCGAGTTTCAAATCGTTCCGGATCCGCTCAAATTGCAGCGCTACAACATTGAATTTGGCGCGATCAAAGAGGCGCTTTCAAAGGCGAACGGCGAAATGGGCGGGAGCGCGATCGAGCTTGCCGAAGCAGAATATATGGTGCGATCAAGCGGATATTTGAAAACGATCGAAGATTTTGAGCGGATCTTACTGCGAAGCGATCAAAACGGCGCGCCCATCTATCTGAAAGACGTAGCCCGCGTGCAAATCGGAGCGCGCGCGAAGCGCGGCGTAGCGGAGCTTGACGGCGAAGGCGAGGTCGCGGGCGGCATTGTTATTATCCGAAGCGGCGCAAACGCGCGCGAGGCGATCCGCGAAGTAAAAACCAAACTGGACGAGTTGAAGCCGTCGCTTCCAAGCGGCGTCGAGATTGTGGAGACTTACGATCGAAGCGCGCTGATCGATCGCGCGATCGCCAATCTCGCAAGCAAACTGATCGAGGAGTTTATCGTCGTCGCGCTCGTCTGCGCGCTCTTTCTGCGCCATATGCGATCGGCGTTCGCGGCGATTATCTCTCTGCCGCTTGGCGTTTTCATCTCGTTTATCGTTATGTACTTTCAGGGCATAAACGCCAAC
The DNA here is from genome assembly GCA_031268655.1 of Helicobacteraceae bacterium. Taxonomy (GTDB): domain Bacteria; phylum Campylobacterota; class Campylobacteria; order Campylobacterales; family SZUA-545; genus JAIRNH01. The sequence continues at coordinate 17,430 of JAIRWX010000076.1, forward strand.
ATTATGTCGCTTGGCGGCGTGGCGATCGCGATCGGCGCGATGGTTGACGCCGCGGTCGTTATGGTGGAAAACGCGCACAAGACTTTGGAACGCCACAGGCGCAAACATGGAGAGATTGACGGCGGTACGCGAGCGAAGCTGATCGTCTCCGCGTCCGCCGAGGTGGGAGGCGCGCTGTTCGTCAGTCTGCTTATAATAACCTTTTCGTTTATTCCGATCTTTACGCTTCAGGGCGAGGAAGGACGGCTGTTTTCGCCTCTCGCGTTCACCAAAACCTACGCTATGGCGGGCGCGGCTCTGCTCGCGGTAACGGTCATACCCGCGCTGATGGTCGCGCTGATTCGGGGCAAAATCCCAAACGAGAACGACAACGGGCTAAATCGATTTTTGATCGCCGCCTATCGTCCCGCGCTAAATCTCGCGCTGGCTTATCCTAAAACGACGATAGCGATAGCGATAGCGCTGCTTAGCGCCACCGTCTATCCAATTAAACAGATCGGCGGCGAATTTCTGCCGCAAATCGCGGAGGGCGATCTGCTTTATATGCCCTCGACTCTGCCCGGCGTTTCGCCCGCGCAGGCGACAAAACTGCTGCAAATATCCGATCGGCTGATCAAAACCGTGCCGGAGGTTCAGAGCGTTTTTGGCAAAGCGGGACGCGCCGAAACCGCCACCGATCCAGCGCCGATGTCGATGATTGAGACCGCGATCAGATTAAAGCCCAAAGAGGAGTGGCGCGAAGGCGTAACGTTAAACGACATAATCCGCGAGCTCGACGATCGCGTACGCTTTCCGGGCGTGGCGAATCTCTGGGCGCAGCCAATCAGAAGCCGAATCGATATGCTCTCGACGGGCGTGAAAAGCCCTATTGGGATCAGAGTTTCGGGACAGAATCTAGAGGCGATCGACAAAGCCGCCGATCATATCGCCGCGATCGCCCGCGAGGTTGACGGCGTTACCAGCGCGTTAGCCGAAAAACTGGCGGGCGGCAGATATATCAACATTGACTTTGATCGGGAAAATCTGGCGCGTTACAATATGACGATCGCCAAAGCGCAGGAGCTTGTGTCGATGGCGATCGGAGGCGAAACGGCGGGCGAGGTTATCGACGGGACGCACCGCCACCCGATCGGCATTCGTTTGCCGCAAAGTTACCGCGACGGCGTAACGGCTCTGAAAAATATGCCGGTGGTTACGCCAAACAAAGAGCTGATCGCGTTAAGCGACATAGCCGACATAACCATAAGCGGCGGCGTTCCGATGTTAAAAAGCGAAAACGCCCGTCCAAGCGCGTGGATATATATCGACGCGCGCGGGCGCGATCTTGTCTCCATCGTGGAAGAAATACGATCAAAAATAGGCGAGCGCGCGGATATGACCGACATAAGCGTCGGCTTCACGGGGCAGTTCGAGCTGTTGCAGCGGGCAAACGATCGGCTTAAAACAATGGCGCCCTTTACGTTCGCGATCATTTTCGTATTGCTGTTCGTCGCTTTTAAGAAACTAGACGAAGCGCTTTTGATATTATGCTCCGTTCCATTTGCTCTAATCGGGGGATTTTGGTTTTTATATCTCGCGGGCTGGAATTTCTCGGTGGCGGCGGGAACGGGTTTTATCGCTTTGGCGGGTCTGGCGGCGGAGTTTGGCGTGGTTATGCTGATCTATCTGAAAGCCGCCGTGAAAAACTCGCCGCGCCCGATCGGCGACGCGGCGGCGCTGGACGACGCGTTGCGTTACGGCGCCGCGCAGCGGGTGCGTCCAAAGGCGATGACGGTAACCGTTATTATCGCGGGTTTACTGCCGATTATGTTTGGCGACGGCGCTGGCTCGGAGGTTATGAGCCGTATAGCCGCCCCTATGATTGGCGGTATGATTAGCGCGCCCCTGCTCTCTATGTTTATCGTTCCCGCGGCGTATAAACTGCTCTTGCTGAGGCGCTTATTAAAATAAGGAAAAACAATGAGGCGGATATTTGCGGCGTTGACGGGTTTTGGACTGGCGGTTTCGTTCGGTTTCGCGGCTAAGGTCGATTGCGATCAGCGTTACGCGGAACGGGGAGTTTTTTCGGTGTGTCCGCCGACCGGCTGGAAAGTCGTGCAGATACCGGGCGTTCAATATCGGGCGTTCTTCGGCGATCTGAAAGGAAACGCGGGCTCCAACATAAACTTTGAGACCGAGAGTTTCAACGGATCGCTTAAGGAATATGTCGATCTGGGCGTGAAAGCAATGGAGTCGGCTGGCGACGTTAAGTTGATTAAGCGCGAAAATTTTACCGCCAAAAACGTTAAAGGCGAGCGAATTATTTTGGAGAATAGCATGGTTAAAGAGATGACTTTGCGCCTAACGCTCTATATATTCGAGCTTAACAAATCGACAAAGATGGCGATAACCTGCATCGCGCCGACAAGCGACGCGAGCGGTAGCGCGGCGGTTTTTGAAGAGATGATAAACTCGTTTCAAAAACTCTGACGATCGCGATTAGCGCCCGGCGTTTGGCTTGGCTAAGCCCGCCTCGTATAAAAACGGGCTTGGCGCGTAATCGATCTTTCTATAGGCGTCTCTCGCCGCGAAGGAGAGAAACAGATTCTCTCTCGCGCGCGTAACGGCGACGTAAAACAGCCTGCGCTCCTCTTCGATGTCGCCGCCGCGAGACATCAGTCTGCGGTTTGGAAATCGCCCGTCCATCAGGTCAATCACAAAAACCTCGTCGAACTCCAATCCCTTGGAGGCGTGAACGCTCAACAGATTCACGCCGCTGCCCTCGCTCGTCTCGCCGCCGTTTAGCGCCGTCGCGTTGATAAATTTTTCGCTCGTCTGGTATCGGACGGACAGCTCTTGCAACGTTCTCGCTTTTTCAAAGATTCGTTCTTTCGCGTCGTTAAATATCGTCTCGTTAAACACGCCGTTTTTTGCGGCGCGCAGTCTAGCTAAACGATTTGCGATCATATCAAACAGCGGCGAGGCGATAATGATCCGCGTCTGTTTATCTGGGCTTCGCGTAGAGGCGAGATCGCCCAAGGTCTCCCAGAAAGCGGACAGAAACTTCGTTGCGTCGTCGTTTAGCCGCCGATAGGTTAGCGCCGGATGGTTTGCGAAGCCGCGAAGCGGAGGCTCTTTGTCGATCCCGCTCGATTGAACGCTCTCAAATTCAAATAATCCCGCCTCTTTTGCGCTCGGCGCGTTTGTCGGCCCCGGCTTTAGAAAACCGACCAGAAAATCGCCGCCGCCGAGCTTTACGCACGCGTCGAACAGCTCTTTCGCGCCGTGCGAGCCTACGCCGGAGGCGTACTCCATAATATGAACGAAGGCGAGCAGATCGCGCGGATTCGTTACTAAGGTTATCAGATTCAGCGTCGCCTTGATCTCGCGCGAATCAAAAAAGCTTACGCCTCCTCTGCGTCTGCACGGCAAGCCAAGCTCCCTTAGCGCCGCTTCAATCCCGTCGGCGCTGGAGTTGTTGCGAAACAGCACCGCGATCTCGTTTTTGACCTTGCGCGAAGCGGCGATTTTGGAAGCGATCGCGCGGTACTGCTCGTACAGCTCGCCGTAAGCGAGTAGCTCCGGCGGCGGGGCGGCTTTGTCCTTGATCGCCTCCAACGTTTTCGCGTAAACGCGCCTGTTATGAGCAATCACGCGGTTTGCCAGACTCAAAATCAGCGCGCTTGATCGGTAGTTTTTGGTCAGCGTCCAAATTTTGGCGTTTTTGTAACGCTTTTCAAACTCCGATATGATGGCTATGTCCGCGCCGTTAAAGGCGTAGATGCTCTGATCGTAGTCGCCGACGCAAAAAAGAGACGGGGGGTCGATCGCCTCCAAAACGGCGTTTTGCAGCGGGTTAGTGTCCTGATACTCATCAACCAACGCTTCTCTGTACGGATTTTTCACGCCCTCTTGCAACGCTCGGCGCATCTGAATAAGCAGATCGTTAAAGCCTACAAATCCAAGCTCCGTTTTAAGCGCCTCAAACTCGTCGAACATTCGCTCGTATAGCGCGGCGTTTGCCTTGTGCGCGGGATTTTTCGTCGCAAGCCACTCTCCAAAATCCTTTGCGTCGCGGTTTTCAAATAGGTTTCTGTAGTCAAACAGCGCCGAATAGGACAAAATGCCCTCCGCGCCAAACGACGCGCTCGCGTACCTGTCATACGCGGCTTTGAACAGCGTTTTCATTTCGGAAGGTCGCTTCAAAACGATGTTTTTGCCTATGCTTTTGAGCCATTTATAACCGACCGAATGAAAGGTGCCCGCCATAACGCTTTCGGCGGTTTTTTGCCCAAACGCTCTGGCGATACGCGCGATCATCTCGGCGGCGGCTTTGTTGGTGAAAGTTAGCAGCAGTATCTCTTCCGGCGCGATCTTCGCGTTAAGCAGATGCGCGATCCTGCCCACGATCGCGCTTGTTTTGCCCGCGCCCGCGCCCGCGATAATCAGGTTATGTCCAAGCGGCGCGGTCGCGGCGGCGAGCTGCTCGGCGTTCAGGTTTGAAAGCGGCAACGCTCAGACCGACGATTCGGCTAACAAACTTTTCGCAAGCTCCGCTACGCGATCCGGGGTAAAGCCAAAGCGATCAAAGAGCCGATCCGCGCTCGCCGAAGCGCCAAAGCTCTCCATTCCCACAACCGCCTCGGCGAAACGAAACCACTCGATACCGCTTGCCGCCTCGATCGCGATCGCGATCGTATCAGGATCGATAATCGTCTCGATATAGCTTTCGTCCTGTTCGACAAAGAGATCAAAACAAGGAACGCTGACGACGTTCGCGCCGATTTTATCGTTTTGCAGTATATCCTTAGCCGCCAGCGCCAGCGCCACTTCGCTACCGCTTGCGATCAACGTGATCCGCGCTTGCTTAGAGAGACTTATCAGATAGCCGCCTTTTGACGGATCGCCTTTTGCCGCGCTTGAAGGCAGCGCGGGCAAAGCTTGGCGGCTTAACACAAACGCGGAGGGCGCGTCTAGCGTAAGCGCCGTTTTCCACGCGACGATATTTTCGCGTCCGTCGGCGGGACGAAACGCATAGAAATTTGGCAGCGCCCGCAAGGTCGAAAGTTGTTCTACGGGTTGGTGCGTCGCGCCGTCCTCTCCAACGCCCAAGCTGTCGTGCGTCCAGATAAAAAAGCGTTTGGCGCTTGTTAGCGCCGCGACTCTCGCGGCGGGTTTTTGATAATCGCTAAAGACGAAAAAGGTCGAATCAAACGGAATAAAAAGCCCGTACAACGCGATCGCGTTGGTAATGGCGCTCATCGCGTGTTCGCGGATTCCGAAACGGATATTCGCTCCAAGAGGCGCTACGCCCAAACCTTTCAGCTCCGTTTTATTTGATCCCGCCAGATCGGCGCTGCCTCCAAAAAATCCGGGCAGAGCTTTTGCGATCGCGTTTATAATCTCGCCGTTGGTATCGCGGGTCGCTTTGGGCGAATCGTCAAAAACGGGATATTGAATCGAATTGAAATCGGGATTTAAGAGCTTGTCTAACAGCGGTTTTTTATCCGATCTTAAAACGCGATCGTTCCATTCGCGCTCGTATAGCTCGCCCTTTTCAAGCGCGGTTCGAAGCCACGCGAGCGCGGTTTGCGGAATGTAAAACGGCTCGGCGTTCCAGCGCGCCTTTAATTTGGAAGCGGCGATTTCGCTCTTTCCAAGCGGCGCGCCGTGCGATTTTGGACTGCCCTCCAAGCTCGCCGCGCCTTTGGCGATCTTGGTTTTGGCGATGATAATCGTCGGCTTGGTTTGATTTCTAGCCTCGCTGAAAGCGCGATCGAGCCGCTCAAAATCATGCCCGTCGGTTTCGATAACATCCCAACGCTGCGCTCTGAATCTCGCCGCCACGTCTTCGGAAAAGCAGATATCGAGCGCGCCGTCGATCGTAACGTCGTTGCTGTCGTAGATTACGATCAGATTATCCAGCGCGTTGTGTCCCGCAAACGAAGCCGCCTCGTAGCTTATCCCCTCCATAATATCGCCGTCGCCGCAAAAACACCAAATCTTGTGATCGATAATCGCTTCGCCCAGCAGCGCCCGCCCGCGTTTTGCCGCGAAAGCAAAACCTACGGCGTTCGCAAATCCCTGTCCTAAAGGACCGGTCGTAACCTCCACTCCTTTTGTACAATCGCGCTCCGGGTGTCCGGGCGTTTTAGAATCAAGCTGCCTGAACGCCTTGAGATCGTCTAAGGTCAGCGGGTAGCCCCAAAGATGCAGAAGCGAATAAACTAACGCGCTGCCGTGTCCGCCGGAAAAGACGACGCGATCGCGATTAAGCCACTGCGGATTATTCGGATTGTGTCTGAAATGAAAGCTGAACGCGCTCGCCGCGTCCGCTAATCCCATAGGCATTCCAGGGTGCCCAGAATTTGCCTTTTGAACCATATCCGCCGCTAAAAAGCGGATTGTGTTTGATATTTCTTCGACTATCGCGCGATCAGGTAACATATGATTCTTTCGGGAAAATTAGAGCGCAAGCATAACAAAAGCGAGATTTTACGCGCCCAAAAAGCGATCCGTTACGGCTCTCGTCTCGGATCGATAACGGTCTGATTGAAATCGACGGAGATTAACGTCATGCCCCGTCTTCTTCATCCTCGTCGCCGTCCTCGCTTTCTTCGTCTCCCGCGTCCTCGCCGTCTTCTTCATCCTCGTCGCCGTCTCCCGCATCTTCATCGTCGCCGTCTCTAGCGTCTTCATCGTCCTCCGCGGCAAGCGGCTCTCGTCTCGGATCGATAATCGTCTGATCGGAATCGATGGGAACTAGCGTTATGTCTGCGTCAGAGCCTAAAAAACGTCCGTAGGCGAGCTTGTTTCTCTCTTTATGGTAAAAATAAAAGAGATCGCCCTGCCAAGAGGTCGTATAAACAATTTTGCCTACGTTGTCGCCGTCCAAAATCAGCTCGCTGCTAACCGGCGTTCCGCTAAACAGCGTCAATCCTCTGGGATAGTAAATCAGCGCCGTCGTATTGCTGTCCGTCGCGTTATATTCGCCTGCGGACAACGAAAGCTGAACGCCGCTATCGGTCGGAGCGCCGAAGTTATCGGCCCAGCGTTGATGGTTCTGCCCGTCGAGGCTGAACGCGATCGGCGTAGCGTTGGTTTCGTTTTCGTCCGTAATCCTGTTGCTCGAAAGCAGATGCGTCCCTCTGTACAGCGGCGCGTAAAAGATTCTTCTTACGTCCGATTGCAGTTTGTTCGACGCTTCGCCGATCATTCTCAGATCGTAATAGGGCTTATTGTGATCGTAGAGAATCTCCGGACGATTCAGCAGATTCAATTTTTCGATCGCGTCGCCAAAGTAGATCAGATAGGGATTATTGCCGTTGTCTGAAAGGTTGCCCTCGTATATGTAAATTTTGCTCGCCTCGTTGGTTTTTAACCGCAAGCCGCCGCGATAACCGCCGCTTTCGATCGTATCAAAGGCAAACTCGATCGCGCGCGGCTTGCGATTGTCGAATCGAATTCTTTCGTCGGATAATTTCGCGCCAAGCCCGCTGGTCATATACAGCCCAAGCGCCATCTGCGGCGCGTTAAACGGCTTTTCGCTAAGAGCGCTCAAATCGCGCCCGTCGAGCGAGACATAGTAGTTGTGGCTCGCGCCGTTTTTGAGCAGAGGGGCGATCTGAGCGTCGATATGCAAAAAGACGTTTTCGGGCATCTCAATCTGGTTGGCGTACAGCCCGCTTAGTCCGTTAGCGTCGATGGATATATCCAGCGATATGTTGTTGCGCGTCTTTGAGATCGCGTTTGATCCAGCGCCGTCAAATATATTGGAGTAATCCTGCGTTATCTTGCTTTGCAAAGCTGTCGCGCCGCTTGTTATCGCGTTTTGCGCGCCATATTCGCGCATATAGACCCAATATCCGCGATCTTTGCGCAGTTTATAGAGATTAAACCGCGAAAAAGCCTCGCGCTGCGAATCGACCGGCACGGTCAAATCCGCTTGCCGCCATAAAATTGTGTCGTCGTCTCTCGTTACGCCGCTTAGGATAATATCTGGCGCGCTTAAGCCGCCGCCGGCTTTTTGCAAATTGTATAGCGCGCCGTCCACGGGAAAATCCGCGCTAAATTGCGCGACGAAGTTAAGATCGTCGGTTAAAACCGTCGCCTGATAGGGCGTACCGTCCTCTTTGATCGCCGCGTTCGCCAGCGCGAAGTGCGAATAAACCTCGTCGATCGCGCCTTTGACGAACGAGCTGTCCTCCTCGTATAGATAACGTTCGTTAAACTGAGCGCGGGCGCCAAGCTCTTTCAGCTCAAAATCGCGCAGGGCGATCGAGCTTAACAGAACGCGATTTGACGGCAAAACATAAGCGTTAACGCCCGTAACGTTTGCGTAGTAATTGATTTGATCTACGATCGGACTGCCGTACTCAATCAGCGCGTCAGAAACGCCGCGAAGCAAAAAGGTTTCGCCCGTAAAGCTGCTGTTGTAGTCAAACAGCCGCGAAAAAGTCGCGTCTCGCGCATATACCCGCTTGTTGGCGGCTATCAGCAGCGTCTCCGACGAGCCGTCAAAATCCGCGTCTATCAAAACCGCGCCGCTTTTCGTCGAGGCGTTATGCGAGGCGAGCAGGGCGTTCACGACGGATAGAACGTCTTTTGCGGCGCTTGCGGCGCTAAGATCGATCGAGCTTATCAGGTTATCGCCGGCAAAACCTATCTGCATGGCGAAATGCTTTAGCGTCTGCGCGTCGAACAGCGCCTCGTTTAAGCGCAAAGCCAGAATATGCTCGTCCGTTCGCGTCATATTAAACGTTGTAGTTTCTGGAGCGCCCTGATAAAAGTCTTGATTAGCGATAGTTTTTAATCCCTCAAGCGCCACGCCAAAATCCTCGTCGCTAATCAAAACGATTCCATTATCGCCCGCCGCGTTCTCGGCGGGATAGGCGCGGATTTTCCACGCGTTCTCGCCGCTGATATCCAAGGCGCGAATCTTGGCGTTAAACTCTCTTGCCGCCGCGATCGGGTCTGATTTAGAGACGCTTATCTCGTTTTTAGCGAAGTTATCCCTCGTTCGCAATCCGGACAGATTCGCTTCGGGGATAAAAACCGCGCCTGGCGCGTTTCTTAAAAACCCGTCGTTGAAACTCAGCATATTCCAGCGCGGCTGAACGTTGCTGGCGTACGTTTCGTCGGATAGCTCGCTTGTGGCTAGTATCAGCCCCGCGTTTACGTCCGCAGGCGCGTCGATTCGTATCCAGTAGGCTCTGCCCGCCTCGAAGCTATCAAAGTCGTTGTTTTGCTTTCTGGAATCGTAAGTAGCCCAAGTCTGCGAGCTTGGACTCCAAGAGTAGGCGGTAACCGCGCCGTTTAGCAGCATTTGACGACCGCCCGTTCTGATCGTGTCGTTTACGCAATAAAGGCTTTTGCAGGTAAGAGTAAAATGATCCAGCGCCGAAACGTTGTTGTCGTTTAAGTTAGCGTCGATCAGATCGATTATGCGCGAAACGGGCGAATGTATGCGCAACTCAAGGTTGGCGGGAGTTCCGCGCGTATATTTTGGATCGAATTTGCCTTGCATAACCAGCCCGTTATCAAATTGGATATGAAACGGTCTGCCTTTATAATCCGCCTGAAAACGGATCTCCAGATCGGCTTTTCTGCCCGCGCCCGCGCTTGAGACAAACATGCCAAGCATAGCCTTGTCAGAATCTTTGCTTAACGTTTCGTAGCTGATAACCGCCTTCGAAAGATTTGAATCGGTCGGCAAAATTCTAAGCCCGATCGAGGACAAAATCTCGTCGCTTTGATCCCAAGCGAAGTTATGATCGCCGTTTTGTCGCTTTAATGTAGCCCAGCCGTTTTCAAAACCCATCGCCGAGCCGTGAAAGCCGTTAACGCCGACAAGATGCCACACGCCGCCGCGCAAAGGAAGCTGATAGACGGAAGCAAAAACGCTCGAAATAAAACATATAAGCAGCAGAACCGCTGATCGCATTAGGAATCCTCGCGTCGGTTTTGCGGAAAACTTAGCAACATCCGTTCCGATTCGCAATCAAAGCTCCGTCGCTTTACGCGGGCTTCACTTCTTTTGCCTCCGCGATCGCGCTGTGTCTGCCGTCCGTGAGAATAAAGCGATCGTTTGGCTTTAGCTCGCCTACGCGCGCGATTTTGCCGTTCAAAATCAACTGCGCGGTTTTGTCGGATATTCTTTTGCGGGGATCAAGCGTCTCAAGCCTGACGTTTAACTGCGTCAGCTCGTCGGCGCGGCGGCTAAGCGCAAATTCGTACGACAGATTAAGCCGCTCGGCAAGCTGCGCGGACTCGACGAATCGCCGCTCGATTCCCTGCAGAGGACTAAGTTGCCGCAACATCGCTTGCAGATGATCAAGCAAAGCGATCGTCCGCGTCAAATAGGCGCGAAAACGATCCTCTATTCTCTCGCCAAGCTGCGCCGCGTCGGCGAGGTTTCGCTCGATCTTCGCCAGCGGACTTAGCTGGGCGATCATAGTTTTAAGGTGGTTCAAAAACCCCTCTTTTTGCGTCAGTAAAACCTTAAGCCGCTCGCCGAACGCCGAACTTATATCGTCTAAACGGATGCGTTCTTCGCTCATATCCGGCAGTATCGTCTCCATCGCCGCGCTGGGCGTGGGAGCGCGTCTGTCGGCGACAAAATCGGTAATCACAAAGTCGATTTCGTGTCCTATCGCGCTTACGATCGGCGTTTTCGCGTCGAATACCGCCTTGGCGACGCTCTCGTCGTTAAAGCTCCACAGATCCTCCATGCTGCCCCCGCCGCGCGCTAACACGACGATATCTGCGTTCAGCCGATCGGCGACGGCGATCGATCGCGTTATGGAGGCGCTCGCCGCCTCGCCCTGCACAATCGTATTGACGCATACCAAGCGCGTTAAAAGCCAGCGTTTTTCGGCGACGCGAAGCATATCCTGAAGCGCCGCGCCCGTGGCGCTGGTAACAAGCGCGATCAGCTTTGGGTAGCGCGGCAGCGGTTTCTTACGGCTTTCGTCGAAATAGCCGAGCGCGCCGAGCTTTTTTTTCAACTGTTCGTAGGCTACGGCTAACGCGCCCGCGCCGTCCGGCTCTACGCTTTGAGCGATGATCTGATAGCGCCCCTGCGGCGGATAGACGCTTATTTTGCCGCTCGCGATCGCCTGCATGCCGGTTTCAAGGCGAAATTTCAACCTCGCGGCGTCGGCGCGAAAGATTACGGCGTCGATCGACGCTTGCGAATCTTTGAGCGAAAAGTAGATATGCCCGCTGGAGTGATAGGTTACGCGCCCCGTTTCGCCTCTCACGCAGACGACGCTGAAATTCGCCTCGATTGAAGATTTGAGCTGCGCGGTCAGCTCGCCTACGCTTAACGCGGTCATAGCGGCTTGCGGGCGACAAACCGCGTATTGATTCCAAAAGTCTCCTCTTTGATCTGCGCGATCTCGAAGCCGATGCTTGTTAGTTTCTCGCCAAGCTCCTTTGCGCTTAGAAAAGCGCCGATCGATTCGGATAGATACGCGTAGGCGCGGGGATCTTTGGATATCAGTCCGCCGAGCGTCGGCAGGACGCGCCTAAGATAGAACGACGCTATGCGATCAAGCGGCGTTTGGCGCTTGCGGCTCATAAATTCAAGTATCAGCAAAACGCCGTTGGGTTTTAACAGGCGGTAAAACTCCGCCAGCGCCTTGTCGATCTCGATCACGTTGCGAATGCCGTAACTTATACTGAGCAGATCGGCCGCGTTATCAGGCAGCGGCACGGCGCTCGCCTCGCAGTTAATAAGCGTCGCGTTCAGCCGCTTCGTCGCCGCGATATTAAGCATATTTTGCGAAGGATCTACGCCGATAACCCGATCGATGGTTTTGCGTAACTTTACGGCGGCTTTGCGCCAAAACAGAATCAGATCGCCCGTACCCGTCGCAACGTCGATCAACGTAGCGCGATCGCCGCTAAACAGACTCAGAGCGCTTTCGCAGCCGCGTTTTCGCCAACCGCGATCAACGCCGAAACTGAGAACGCGATTGAGCCGATCGTAGGTCGGCGAAATGTCGTCAAACATCTTGATGATGCTCTGTTGTTTATCCATCGCTACCTGACTTTTTTCGCGCGCATTTTACCCAGCCGATACATTTTTGACGGCGCGGACTCAAACAGACCGCGCCTGTCGGTTACGATCGCGTCGGCTTGAGCGCGCGCCCACTCCTCGTCGAAAGGTTCTTTGTTTCTGTTTGCGCTTGTGGAATACGCCCATTTGATCGTTTCAAAAAACGATCCGTGATCGCCGAAAATTAACCGAAGCGCTTCGCCGTTTGGATAGATAAAAGAGGTTTTTTTCGCCCGTCTTACCCGATTTCTATGCGCGATCGGAACTCTGACAAAAGTTTTCAGGGTCGCCAGATCGCAAACTGCGCGAATAACCTTTTGATCCGCCTCGCGCCCTTTGATCTCGTTTAGCCTTCTTTTATCCCGACTAAGCAGTCCCGCCGTAGTATCCGTTTGCGCCAAAAAAACAAGCGATTTATTCATATTTGCGAGCGCTCTTGCCTACCGAGTTAGCCGATCGAACGCCTCTTTGGTAAAAATTCCGTCTATGCCGCGCTTTGCGATCTTCGCTATTTGCCTTTCGGGGACGATCGCCAGTACTTTAATATCGTACAGATAGCGATCGGCTAGCTTTTGCGCCGCGTTGGCAAGCGTAAATCCGGCGAGCGCGTATTTTGCGCCCGTAGCGGCGAGGAGGATAAACTCGCGGAGGCTTTTTACGATAACGGCGACTAAGATCCGCGCGTTGGCGTAAAAGGCTAAATCGTTTTCGTTAAAGGTTAAAATGATTAGCGATCCCGCGGGCGTTTTCTCGATCGCCTCGATCGATTTGACAAACGCGATCTTAGTCTCCGCGTCGAGCGCTTCGTTAACGCCGATTAAGATCATCGCCTCTTCTCCGCGCACTCTTTGGAGCAGAAGATTCCGCCGCCTTTAACGATCGCCTCTTTGCGCGTCAGATAAGCGCCGCACATATCGCATCTGATCAAATCTTCGACCTCGTCGCGGGGACCGCGTTTTCGCCCAAACGCGCCGCCAAACAAAAAAAACGCGATCGCCGCGATCGCGGCTAAGATCGCCAACGCTCTAACCATTCGTCAGCCTAAGCAAAAATTGCGCAATTGTATCACGCGCCGCGCTTTGCCATCAGATAGACGGAGTGTTTTGCCGCTACGATCTCGGCGTTGATCGTTTCGGCTTCGACGGCGGTTTTCGCGCCCTTGTAAAGCAGCAGCAGCGATTGTTCGTTCATAAACGGCGCGGCGAGATCGCGGATCGTTTTCGCGTCGCTAACCGCTCTTGAGACGATCAGATCGTAAATAACAATTGGGGTCTGTTCGACGCGCTTGTCGATCACGTACACGTTGTCGATATTCAGTATCGCCGCTACAAACTGCAAAAACGCGGCGCGTTTGTTCAGCGGCTCGACCAGAGTAAAGCGGGCGCGAGGTTTCGCCAACGCCAACGCCAGTCCGGGGAAGCCCGCGCCCGCGCCTATGTCCATACAACTGCTGAAATCGTCCAGAAAACTGAGCGGATAGACGCTGTCGAAGATGTGTTTTTCTATGTCGCGATCGGTTTTAGCGCCGCTTAGGTTGTGCGTTTTGTTCCAGTTGAGCAGTATGCGCGTAAATTGCTCCGTTTTCTCGTAGAACTCGTCGAAAAGAATCAGTTTGTTTGCCAGCAGCCGCTCTTTAAGCGCGCTCACAACAGATGCCCGCTTTTTTCTTTTTTTACGCGCAGATACCCCTCGTTAAACGGGTTGGATTGCACGATCAGCGGAATGCGCTCGATAATTTCCGCTCCTTTCAGGCTCTCGATCTTATTTGGATTATTAGTGAGCAGCCGCATCCGTTTCAGCCCTAAAAATTTCAGGATATACTCGGCGATCTCGTAACTGCGCTCGTCAGCCTCGAAACCCAGCTGATGGTTGGCTTCGATTGTGTCTAGTCCCAGATCTTGCAGAGCGTAGGCGTTGATCTTATTAAACAGACCGATATTTCTACCCTCTTGTCGCAGATACAAGATCGCCCCGCAACCTTCGCGGGCTATCATTTTCATAGCCAGATCAAGCTGTTCGCCGCAGTCGCATTTTCGGCTAAACAGCGCGTCTCCGGTGAGGCACTCGCTATGCACGCGAACCAGCGGCGCGACGCAATCGAGCCGCTCGGTGCGAATGAGCAGGTGATCCTTGCCGTTCTCTCTGAACGCCTGCGCTTTGAACATTCCGTGTTTGGTGGGCAGATTGGCTATTTCCGATATCTCTATATTCATCGCATTGATTGTAACAATTCGGAGTAAAACGCGAGCACCTATTTGCCGGCTGGCGGTATGATGTTTTGCGCTTAGAGGTTAAAATACGAGCTCAAGGAGTTTGATATGCCTTGCTATATCGATCGCAAATGTAGGCGGCTACGTGGATATTGCCGCTACGCCTCGCGCCAAAGTTTTCGCTTAATCGGCGGCGCGGGCGCGTCAGACTATTCGCCGCTTATCGCCGCCGCGTTATGATCAAAAAAGAGTCGATCGAGCTATTAAAATCCCGCGTGGATATAGTCGATCTGGTGGGATCGTATCTCGAGTTAAAACGATTTGGCGCGACCTACAAGGCGCGCTGTCCCTTTCACGAGGAGCGTACGGCAAGTTTTAACGTAAATCCAAAAGGCTTTTACTACTGCTTCGGCTGCCAAGCCAAAGGCGACGCGATCGACTTTGTGCGGCAGATGGAACGTCTTAACTTCGAGGACGCGGCGCAAAAAATCGCCGACTTGTACAACATATCGTTAGAGCGCGAATATGGCGCGCAGTTCAAAAAACGCGACTACCGCCCGCTGGAGGCGCTCAAATCTTTTTTTTTAGAGGAGCTTGGCAAAAACGACGGGGCTAGAGAGTACTTACGCCTTCGCGGAGTCAGCGAGGCGATAATCGAGCGTTTTGAGGTTGGCTACGCGCCCGAAAGCAAGCCGCAGTTAGATTTTCTGCGACGCGAAACAATCTCTTTCGAAGCCGCGAAGGAGGCGGGCGCGCTTGTCGAGGACGACGGCGGCAGGCTGTTCGCTCGTTTCACGAAGCGCTTAATGTTTCCAATTTACAACATGAACGGCGCGATCGCGGGTTTTGGGGGAAGAACGTTGGGCGATCATCCCGCGAAATATATCAACTCGCCGCAGAGCGAGTTTTTCAACAAATCGCGTCTGTTATACGCGCTTGACGTCGCCAGAGACGCGATACTGAAACAAAAAACGGCGATCGTGTGCGAGGGATATATGGACGCGATTATGCTCCATCAAGCCGGTTTCTCGCACGCCGTAGCCACGCTTGGCGTAGCGCTTACCAACGAACATCTGCCGCTGCTTAAACGGCTTGACGATCCGAAAATTATCCTGTCGTACGACAGCGACGCGGCGGGAATCGAGGCGGCGCTTAAAGCGGCGAAACTGCTGGCGGCGCACAATTTCAGAGGCGGAGCAGCGTCGATCGAGGGCGGCAAAGATCCCGCCGATCTGATAGCCGCCGGCAATGCGGGCGCGCTGGCTCGCGCATACGAAAACGCGAAGCCGTTTGTCGCGTTTGCGATCGAGAAGATCGTTGATCGCGCTCCAAACCGAGACGCGGCTTTCGACGAGGCTCAAAAGTTTATAGACGCGCTGCCTAGATTTACCGCCGAAGAGGGAAGCAGATACGCGGCGGCAAAACTCGGCGTCGATTTCAGGCGCTTTAAGATACGCGCCAAAGATTCAGCCGCGCCGACGCTGTTGAGCGCCAAGCGCGATCTGGGCGAACTCGCGTTAATCAAAACGCTCTCGCTGGACGACGAAACGCGGGCGAGCATGATCGACTATCTGGATTCGGAGCTTTTTTCAAACCACCGCGATCTGTAC
>JAIRWX010000025.1 GCA_031268655.1 Helicobacteraceae bacterium
GCAAGGCTTCGCGGGCATTTTCGCGCCTCGCCGCGCCGCCGCTCATCGTTCGCCTCCCGCGGGCTCTATCGCCTCCAGTTTAGGCGTGATCCTAAAGCTGTCGCGGACGACGCGCTTTAGCCCGATTTTCGCCAAATCCCCGTCCTGCAACTCCGAAACCGCCTCTTTGTTGATCGCCTCCGTCGTCTCGACGCAGTCGCCGAACCCGGCCTTTTTGAGCGCTTTAATCAAAGAGGCGATCTTCTCTTTTACGCGGGGCAAAGAGACCGATTTGACAAGACGAAAACCGATCTCGCCGAAATTAAACTGTTTGCTTCTCTTGTCGATAAACTCATGTTTATTCCCTTCGCAATAAAGCGTTACGAGCTTTTCGAGATGTTCTTTTTTCGCCGCGTATGGCGCGATTTTTGGCTTTGCCGCCTCTCTGATTTCGTTGCAGGAGATCGTTACTTCGCCTTCCACTCCGGCGATCGCTATATCGCATTCGCCGATCTCTCTTAACGCTAGATCAACGTCGTTCCAACTGCTCACTCTTTCCATTGTTTATCCTTTTGTTTTGATGTCGGCGAGACTCGCCGATTGGCTTTCTCGGCGTTTGGCTCTGCGCCTTCTTTGGCTTTCTCGGCGCGCCAAACGTCCCTTTTCGGTTTGCTTGTAACGGCGGATCCGCTCTTTTTGCGCCTCGCGCTGAGCTTCCGTCAGGATTCGCGTCTCGCGTTGTTCGCTTTTGTCCGTCCGCTCCGCTTCTCTGAACCGAGCGACCAGCTCGTCGAGACTCTTGTATTTGAATTCGCCCATCTCGCGCCTCCTTCGCTAAATTAACAGCATCGCCGCCGCCTCTTTCACAACGGCGGCTGTGATAGCCGAGCGGCTCAACGCCGCCAGCTCCCGCGTCTGCTCCAGCAGATCGATCGCGTTGCCGATATTGCCGCCGGCGACGCGATAAACCGCTTTGATCGCCTCGTCGCTCGTCGCTCCGAATTCGGCGCAGACTCGCCGAAGCTCCTCGTCGTCGCGCTTGATTTTTCCGCTTTCGTCCGCTTCCTCGCGGACAAGCCCCCTGAACTCCCATTTGCCCCTGATGCGCCGTTTTAACTGAGCGTAAACGGCGTTGCGGGCGTTGCCGGTGATGTTGTCCATAAGGATTTGCGTTCCGACGTATATGATCGGGGTTCCCGTCCAGTCCCACACGCGACGGACCATTTCAAGAGCGCGATGCGGCAGATGCTCGCCCTCGTCGATGATGATTACGCGATCGGCTTTTTTCAGCGCGTCGCACACCGCCTTTTCCATTTCGTAGAGGCTTCTCGGCGGGTTTTCAATATGAAGGCGGCGGCACAATTCGCCAAAGAGCGATCGCGCCGTCATAGAGACGTCTGCCTCGATTAAAATCGCCGTCGGCAGGTCTTCCATTATCTTTTTAACGGCGGTCGTTTTACCAGCGCCGGGCGCTCCGTAGATCAGCGCCATTCTGCGATGTTTAATCGCCTGATCGATCACGTATTTTGCTAACGCGCCGTCTTTGGTTTCAATATAGCGGACGGAATCGGCAGATTTTTCGCTATACTTCCGATCGTAGTTATCTAGGTATTTTGAGATCGCGCTTTCAAGTCGGGCGCGATCTCCTTTGAACGGCTTCGCCTCGCGCTCCGCTAACCACTGCGAAATAATCGATCCGCTTGCGTAACCGATTGACCTCGCCAGCGCGCTGATCGACGCGCCGCTTTCATTGGTAAACTCCCTGAGCCTGATTTTCAAGGCTTCGGTTTTACTTTCGATCTTGCTCATTGTTTTTGCTCCTTTGTTGATTTAGGCTTGCTTCAAGACGGCGGTCGTCCAGCTAACGCTCTTTGGTTTCGGCGCGGGATTAGCCGCCGCTATCAGCGCGTCGTAGCCTTTTGGAATAAGACGCGCCGCGCTCTCTATAGCGATAGCCTCGTCCACCGCTTGCTTCAAACCGCTCGCGCCGAGGACGATCTCCTCGTCTTTCAAATAGCGCTCGTGAGCGTCGCCGATAATCGCCTTGTATCGCGCAATGTCGGACGCGGCGTTCGCCGCTTTCAGTTGTTTCGCCGTTTTAACGCTCTGTTGACGGCGTTTAGTTTCTTTTCAAACGCTTTTGTCGCCTCTCTCGCTTCCTCCTCCGTAACGGGTTTATATGCGCGATCAAACGCCACGCCTAAAAATTCGCCTTGGAGCGAATAAACGTAGGCTTGTTTGTAGTTGTCCATATCCTCGCGGATTTCGACCCCGCCCGACAGGGTCGCCAAAAAGGGCGCGGAAAACGTCCGTTTGTCGAGTATCAGCCCTTTTTTATTGATTTTTACTACCTTGCGCGGGCAGGCGGCTACCAGATAGTCTTGATATTCGATTTTTTTAATTGGGGTTTGATCGGCGTTCCAAAGCGCGATCGGCGCGACGCGCCCATACATGGCGCACAGGTCCCACTCTTTGACGCTCGCGTCGATCAGATCGCGCATCTGATCCAGCGACAAGACATGGTCTTGGGTAGTTTTGCCAAGTTTCGCGCTCTCTCTGCGCTCTTTTTTGGTTTTCTGATCCTCGATGACTTCCCGCGCCGCGACGTTGGGTCCGATATAGCCGATCGCCGCGGCGATTTTGCCGCCCATTAGCGTCCTGAAACCGCGCTCTACCTTCGGCTTGTCCTCGCCGTGATACGCTCTGCCTTTGATTTGCGCGATATTCAACGAGCGGAGCAGATTACCGACGCGCTGCGAGCAGTAGTCCCGCCCGTTATCGGTGTAAATGGTTTTGGGCAGACCAAACGTCTCAAACGCGGTCCAGAGCAGTCGCGTTAGCGCAAGCGCGTTTGATTTTTGAACCAAAGAGCAGACGCGCCGTCCGCTGTAAGTCTCTACGACCTGCAACAGATCGTAGCGCTCGCGCTTGCCGTCGATCTCTATTATCGCGTCAAGCGGCGAGGAATCGACTTCAAGAATCTCGCCGCGAAGTCCGACGGGTCTTTGCCCGTGCGCGGGTAGATGCCTGCCTCTCGCCGCCGTGTTGCCTTTGAGCAGTAAAGTCGTTTCGATTGGGTTTTCGGCGAAAAAGCGATCTCTAAATCGCTGTATCACTCTGAAAGAAAACGGCGGTTTTATCTCGCCCGTTAGGATCGGCGCGTATTGAATCTCGCCCCGCTTGTCCATCTGCAACAAGACCTCTTTGTGAAGCTGTCGGACGCTTAACCGGGCGTTGGAACGGATTTGAACCAAGAGATCGTTTTGCTGTCGATCGCTTAATAAAGTTCGCCCCGCCGTCGCTCTGCCTCTGCGATCTTCAAGGGCGTTCGCGCCGCCTTCGCCGAACAGCCGCCGCCAGCGATAGAGCGTCGAGGCGGTAACGTTCAGTCGAGGCAGTTTCAATTTAGCGGCGGTCAGATAGGTTTTTAAGAGGTTGCGAGGGTTCAGCGCGGCGATCTCTTTATATAGAGCGATCGCTTCGGCTTTCAGTTCGGCTTTTGGTCTATCGTCGGGCGTTAAACGCGGGGCGGGACCGCAAACCATAGGAGTCGTCGGCAATCTTTCGGCGTTGTTGATGTCGTCCCGCCCCGCGTTTAACGTCCGTTGAGTCGGGCGCTCGTCGATCCAGATTTTTACTATTTTGCCGCCGCGCCCGATCCCGTCGGCAAAAGTAAAAGGGTATAAACGCCCTTTTATCTTGCAGTTACTTTTCCCGAGTTTTGCCGCCCGCCAGATCGCTATTTTTAATGCGCCGTAACCCGCGTCAAGCGATTCGGCGGCGGCGGCGGACGAGAGCCACATCAGACGATTCCGCGCGGTTTTGCGAGTAAATCTAAATATATTGTGAGCGATCTCGCAAAAAAATTGTCTTTCAAGGTAGCGGCCGGCGCAATCCGTTTAAGCGTTTCGCGTTTCAAGCCGTCGCCAATCCGCAACTTGCTTTAGCGTTTTTGTCGCCCTGATTTCGCCTTTGGGGTTGAGCGACGATTCCGTCCCGCTCAAGGATTTGCGCCGACTTCTTGCCAATAAAGCCTTTTTTCAAACTGCTATAACTTAGCCCGTTTAGCAGGCAGTAACTCTTTAGAGTGTAATAAGTCTTTTCGCGTACTCGTCGTCCAATGGTGGCGCTCATTTTTGCGTTCCTTTAGTATAATTCGTTGAAAGCGGTGAAATTATATCATAATATATTTAGTTTGTCAAGGGGTTGGCTGTGAAAATTCACACTTTATTGAGGGCGGCGCGCGAAAAAGCGGGTTTGACGCAGGCGGAGCTTGCTAAAAAAGCGGGCATTTCGCAAAACAGCGTATGGCTTTACGAGGGCGACCGCGGCAACATCACGATCGGCAATTTAGAAAAGCTTGCGTCCGTGCTTAATGTGCCTCTATCTTATTTTATATCAAGCGACACTATACGAGCGCGAGAGAGCGTAACGCAAGCCTTAACCCCGTCGGTAAGAGCGACTATTCTTAGCGACGGCGAGAGCGCCGCGCAAGCCGTCAACGTTCCCCGTCTTAAAATCAAGATAGCGGCGGGCGAGGGCGCCGTTATCGACGACGCTACGGAGTTTCCGACCGACGGCGATCTGATCTTGGATCGGGCGCTGTTCAAGCTCGCGCCGCCAAAAGAATTACGGGCGATCGAGGTTGACGGCTACTCTATGGTTCCGATGCTTCTGCCCGGCGCTTGGATAGTATTTGACGCAAACGATAACCATTTTCGACAGGACGGATTATACGCGATCAACTGGCACGGGGAGCTGATGGTGAAATTGTTGCAGGTTGATCCAAAGGGCGTTTTTCATATAACAAGCGTCAATAGGGATTATAAGAGCTGGGAGATCGCGCCCGACGATCAGCGTCTGCTTGTAATCGTCGGTCGCGTGATTAAAGTGGTGACGTAGCGATCGCGGGCGCAAAAAGCGCTAATACGCCGTCTTTATTTTTTTCTTCTTTTTGAAAAATCGCGCCTATCGTTTGGAAGGCGCTCGCGGCGATAGATACGCCATTCAAGTACTCATGCCGCAAGCTCCATTATCCATGTCTGGCGTTTTGACCATGTCCTATGCTTCACCTGATAATTATCAAACGCATCTGTAACATTGTCCGCTATAGATTTATCGGCGTCATTCATTATTACAAATAGTTGAGATTCGTTATTTCTGGTTTCTCTTGTGTCTTGCCACCTAAAGAGTAACGCTTCGGCGCTGTCTTTCTTGGGGTTGGATAAGGTTTGGACGACGCGCTCCCCCCTCGTTCTTGACTTTGGTATTACAAAATCAAAAAAATGATCAAAGCCGCTTTTCCCCATAAACTTTACTCTGGGCGTATAGCGCACTTCCGACAGGTCCAACCATTTGGTTACGTCTTCAAAAAAAAGACTTTCTACATCTACATATGGAGCGGCCATATAGAATAGATCGTTTACCGCCAGCATCGCTTGGATAATATTGTGCTTTCTTGCGGGAAAATTGTCCGCCGTAGCTTTGACGCATAAAGCGTCGCCGTTGCGCTTAATACCAAAGCCCGCAAGCGTAACGTTAAGCAGATTTTTTCTTTTTGGGCTATCTAAGGAGCAACCGGAGCTAATCAGATCCGTTATAATATAGCCGTCGTCCGTCAATTCGTATTCCGCGCCGTTTTTACGAACATACAGCTGTAAGCAATCGTTATGTCTATCAAGATAAGGCGTTGTAATCTCCATATAATCTGACTCAAGTCGTTTAATTACGGTTTTGTCTTTGAGCCAGCGAAGATAGTTATTTATAAGCCCCTCAAGATCCGTCGTATTCACGAAAGCAGCCCTCTATGGAATTTTGGCTTAACGACAACCCTGCAATAAACCAAAAAGTCGTCTAGCGTCGCATATATATCCGACGGATCTCTAAAATCATCGGGCAGAGGTTTCGCCCATTTGTCTCCCCAGCCTTCTTTGTAAATATGTATATGCGGACATTGAATTTCGGCGCCATCTGGATTTCGATGAACGGCGCCGCCGATATCCACGCGAACCAGCGCTATCGCTTTTCTGGCGCGCGTCTGGAAGTTGACCTTTTGCAATGAAATGTAAGATCGATTTATATCAACGATAAAATTTTCTTTTTTATCAGAAGATTCCAACGGAACGCTCAATTTGTCTCCTGGCGGCGGGTATTCATAATCATTGTCGCCATTAAAGAACTTATCCATCTTAATTAAAGAGTCGGCTTCAACTTGCGTTATGCGCATTTGGCTCAACCTCCAACGAATTTTGGATTATAACGATGAAAATATAAATCGACGAAATGACCGCTTTTTGAAAACCGCTAATCGGTTTTAGACGATACAGCCGCCAAGCCTCGCTCTAGGTTACTTTCTTAAAAACCAGCTTTATGTCTTTGATAATCTCTTTTTGCATATCAAATCCGTAATCGGCGATCGCCGCGTCTAATCTCCCGCTTGATTTGTAGTTTTCTAGCGCGTTATCAAGATAGGGGTTAGCTTTTTGCCCTTTGACGCTTTTGAAGTAGCCAAACGGCGTTTTAAGCGCTCGCGGCTTGCCGTTAAGCCCATAGCGACGTTTTGGAACGATAGGCGTTTTATATTTGCCATAGACGCCCGTGCCGCCGTGAACGTATTTCGCGTACGGAACGGCTTCGGTAGCGCCAATCTCGACCTCCATTTTGAACGGATCGACGGCGAATTTCTGTATATCCCTCTTTAATTTACCCGTTCTGTAGGGCGCGGTATTTGCGTTCGCCTCCGCTTCGATTTCGTCGCCTATTCGATCCAGCAGATTGATCGTCGAGCGTTTTTCATTCATTGTATTATCCACGCCCTGCCGCGCCGCGGCGATCTGGCGACCTCGTAATGAGAGGCTGCCAGCGCTAAAGCCCAGAAGCGATCGGCGTGCCCGCTCGCGTTTCTGTCCGCGTCGTATAAAAAGCCTTTCGCTCCCGCTTTTCGCTTAATAGCGTGCAGATCGGCTATTAACGCGGGGTCGTTTGGTATCGTAATCGTCCCGTCCTCAAAGTGCTTCTTTAGGTTGAGCGACAAAGCCTCTTTGGTAGCCGAAGTGAAATAAACGCCTTCGACCCGCCGTCCGTATTGATTTTGCAGTTTTTCGGCGGTAGCCATACCGATGCCCGTTTTATCAATTTTCAGCATAGCCAGCGGATAGGCTTTCAGAAAATCGCTCAACATTCGCTCCTGCTCCGTAAACGCCGCCTTATTCAACGCTTCAAGCGTCTTAAGCCGAAGAGCAAGGTTTTTAAGCGCCTCGCCCTCTTTTGGAAGATCGGGCGCAAGAGCCGCCAACACGGATCGGTCTTTGACGCGCCCTATATCGTAGCCGGCGGCTAACGCCTCTGTCCGATCCGCGCCGAGCCTGTAGTCTTTAACTCTTGATTTAATCAACGCGATCGGCAGCAGCGCGGACTCGTCGTCGATAAATTGACATTCGTAAGCCGAAGCCCACGTATCCGCGTCGGACATATCGCGCAGCGCCTTGAAGTCCGCCACCCGCAACCCGTCTTGCATAGCCTGATAAATATCGACTCTACGCCGCGAGAACATATAGTATTTGCCGTCGGGGTCAAGCGCCAATTTGTGAAACAGCGAGTGTTCCTCGAAGGGAGTCGATAAAATCGTGATGCGCCCGCCGACCGCCGTAACGCTTGGAGCGAACGCCGCCCAAACCCGCTTCGGATTGATATACCAGGCGAACTCGTCGAGCCATATATCGCCCGCAAAGCCCTGCATCGTTCTGAAATTGTGCGCCATTACTTTGATATACGCGCCGTTGTTGAGCGATTTTTCATAGTCCGCGTCTTTGGCGAAGGTTATATGAAGTTTGCCCGCCCACCCTTCCAGATAGCGCATCAAAATCGACGCTTGCTCCTCGCTCGCGCTTAAAAACAGCTGCGACCGCCCGCCGATCGCGCCCAGCAGAGCGTCCAGCGCGCTAACGTAGGAAAAGCCGATCTGCCTTGATTTCAGAACCAGCCGAAAGCGCGATCTGTCCTCTAAAAACTCGCGCTGATAGTTATAGAGACCGCCTATCTCTATCGCTTTGCTTTTAATCGCGTCGTAATCGGCGCTCGCGATCTCCGTTACGGGTTTATCCTTCGTCTTCGCCTCAATCCGTCTTTGCTTCGCCTCCGCGCCTTGAAGTTTGGTAATCGCATTGGTTAATAGAGCTATTTTATGGCTGTTCGCGCCCGTGGGTTTGCGGCGGCTTAATTCGCCGATCTGCTTTTTTATCCGCGCTATGGTTACGGGGGTAGAATCTTCGGCTTTAAGCCAGCGCCGTATCGTGGAGGCGGTTACGCCAAGCTCGGCGGCAATCTCGCTTAACGCAACGCCCGATCGCGCCCAGACTCTGGCTCTCTCTTTTATCGCCTCTCTATACTTTGGCATTGTCTATCTTTCGCAACCGCGATTAAAAGCCCGTTAAACGCCCGTTAAATTCGTTTAACTCGCTCGCGTTAATGCCCTTAACGCTTTGGAAGGAGTAAAAACGATTTTGGCGGCGTTTGGACGCTTTCGGCGCGATTACTCATTTTTCGCGCCCCCGAAACCCATAATCTGCCGCGCTTCGTAAACGGAGATCACGCCGCTCGCGAGCAGACCGCCGACAAGCTCCGCGTCGTCTTTATACGAGGAAACGTCCACCGGCTTTAATTTAACGGGATAACCTATCGCGTCAAAGAACCACTCGATCTGCTCCTGCTTTGGAATGATCGTTAATTGATTGAAGGCGTGCAATTGCCCGATCAGCTCGCCGCCGCCTCCGAGCTGGCTTTGCGTAACGACTCCCATCATTCGCGGCGGAACGCCGTGCGCGTTGATAATCTCGTCGCGCAAAACGGCTTTTAGTTTCTCAAACGAGAGATCGTCAACCTTGGCAAGGTCTTCTATTCTCACTTTCGCGCCCTCGCCGTTCGCGCTGATAATCAAGGTTTTATGGGCATTGCTTAAGCCCGCGAAATTGTCGCCGAAAAAGCTTCCAAACGCGCCTATCTGTTCGTCGGTCGGCTCGCCGCCCTCGAATATGATCGCCTTCTCTACCCTCGCGCCGTTGGTAAAAAAGGTCTGATTGAAAATATCGATCTTCGCCGAATTTGTCAAAGCGGGTAGAGCGGCTAAATAGTCCGGCTCGCCGTAATAGCGCGATTTCGGCGAATAATAGGACAGATGGCGCGCCTCCAGCGCGACCTTTTTATAATCGACGTATTGCCAGACGCGCCGCTCTTTGTCCACCCGCGCTTGAACGCTTGGCAGAACGTAGAGCTTGCCGCCGGCTATTTCTAAAAAGGCGTTGCCGTACAGCTCCAGATTTAATATCAGGGCGCTCAATAATCTTTTAGGATCGCCCTCCGTCGCGCTCTCCAATTTGCCGTTGTCTTCTATATTAGACAGCAGGTTCGCTTTTAACCCGATAGCGCGGCGGTGATAGGCGTTTGAGTAAAAAAACTCCAACAGCCGATCGAAGCTGAAAAACGGCTCTATAAGCCCGCCCATTCCTTCGCTATCGGATCTGATCTCTTGAACGCTGCCCGCGCCCTTAATCACTAAGTTTTTCATCTGTTTGCGACTTTGCCCTAAAAAAAAATTTAGCGCAAGTTATATGTGGCGGTATATGGGTTGCAAGGCGCGCCGAAATCCGTAAATATGACGAAACGATAAAAAAAGGAGCGGGCTTAAGTGAAACGGCTGAAAAACATAGAGATCACCCATATCTCTCTCGTGAAAGCGGGGGCGAACAACAAAGAGGCGATCTACAAGAGCAAAGAGGGCGAGCCGAGCGAAAGCAGATTATCTCGCGTCTTTAAGAGCGACGGCGAGCGGGGAGCGCTGTACGGAATCGTTTACAGCCCCGACGAAGTCGATAGCCAGGGCGAATTCGCGGAAGCCGCCGAGATCGAAAAAGCCGCCTACGGCTTTATGAAAAGCCTCAACGCGAAAAACGTGGATCGGGAGCATTCGTTTCAATCCGAAGACGCTTTCGTCGCGGAGAGCTGGCTCGTGCGTAAAAACGACGCGATCTTCGGCGGCGAACCGATAGGGAGCTGGGCGGTTGTGATCAAGCTCGAAAGCGACGCGCTGAAAGAAGCCGTTAAAAAGGGCGAGATCAAAGGCTTGTCGATGGCTGGAACAGCCGACAGGGAAGAGGTCGCTAAAGATAGCGGCGACGGCGCGCTTAAAAGCCTGATCAAGGGGCTTTTAGACGCGATTAAATCTAGCAAAGGGAGCGAGATGAACAAGGAAAAGGTCAAAGAGGGCGAAGCGATAGGGCGTAGCCCGTCCGAAGGTATCGCGAAGGGCGAAGCGATAGGCGAAAAAACCGCCGCCGAAGTTATCAAAGCGGCTTTGGAGCCAATTGTTAAGGATTTGAGCGAGATTAAAAAGTCCTACGAAACGCTAAAAGGCGAAGTTGGCGCCCTCGTAAAAGAGGTTGGCAAGTCCAAACAGGAAGACGGCGCGAACGTCAATAAATACAAGGAGATTCTGTAATGGGAAGTTTAAGCGAAATAATGAAGGCGGCGGGTAATATGAGCGCCGCGGATTTCAGCTTGCGCGGGACGCTTACTCCCGAACAAAGCCATACGTTGATCGACGCGGTTGCCGACAGCTCGGACTTTCTGAAAAAAGTTCAAACGGTCAAAACGCAATCGCTGCAAAAAGATTTAACCGCAATCGATCTGTCCAACAACATATTGATTCAGATCGCGGAAGGTTTGGAGCCGACCGACGCGCAGAAGCAGAAGGCGGCGATGATCGGCTGCACGCTGAATCTGAAACCCGCGCAGTTGTTTGGGTTTATCGGCGATTCGGCGCTGGAAGACAATCGGCACAACCCGAAGTTTGAGCAAGAGACGTTTAACGCCTTCGCCAAATCTTTCGGCAACAACCTGACCAATCTGGGGTTTGTGGGAACGACGGACGCTTACGCCTCCGGAACGGGCTTTACAACCCTCAACAAGGGCTGGATCGAGATCGCTAAAAGCGACGCGGCGACCGTCAAAGGCACATACGAAGCGGGCGATAGTATCAGCGATAGGCTGGTAGCGCTCGCCGAAAGTATTAACCCCGACGCGGCGGCGGATTCGGTCATTCTGATCGCCCCGTCGGACTATCAGCTATACAACCGCGAGCTTGCCGCGCTCAACGCGCCCTACTATCTGATAGAGGGCAACGCCCCGAGGATTCTCGGCATTCCGCTGGAGATCAATAAGTTTATGCCCGCGGGCGTTTACATGGCGACCCCGCTGAAAAACCTTGTATTGGGCGCGGGGCTGAACGTCAAGCGATCCCGCGAGTATCACGCGGCGAAGCGAGGTCTGGAGTATGTGTTCTCAATCTATCAGGATTACGAGATTCTGATTAAAAAATGGGTCTCGATTCTGGAAGAGGAAGAGGAATAACCCAATGCCGCCGTTAATCGCCCGTCTGAAAGCCTACGCCGAAAGCGCGCTGCTGGACGCGAGTATCGCGAACGAGAGCGATTATATAGCGGCGCGCGCGCAAGCGGAGGATTTGGCGAGCGGCAGGGCGATAACCGACACCTCGAAGCTGGATATAGCGATCTACAGATTAAAGGCGCGATTGAAAGTAGAGGTAAGCGAGGAGGAGCTAACGCTCTATCAACTTGCGCTGGCGGCGATAAAAAACGCGCCGCTTATCAGCGACGATACAAAGGGCGGCAGGTTTAACTATGTCGCCGCCCCCGCTAAAAGAGACAAATAATGGCGGCGGCAAAACCCGCGAGAAGTCCAACGAGAAACTCTCGCGCGAAGCGCGTAGCGAAAACGCGGGAGCAAAGCGACAACAGCGTTTTCGAGGAATTCCAAAAACGAAAAGTTTTTGGTCAAAGCGGGGCTTTACTCCGCGAGAAGTCCAAAATAAGGAGTAAAAACGATGATCGAGGAACTAAGTAAAAAAATTCTGGCGGCGCTGAAAAAAGCGGGAATAGAGGCGATAACGGCAAAAAGACCCGTTATTGATCAGATCGGGAATTTTCTCGTATTCGAGGCGCAGGAGATCAACAAAGCACCCGCGCCCAACAAGGCGAGATTCTCGCTCTATATAGCCAGATCGGACCTTGAAGGCAAAGAGGGCGCATACGGCGTAATAGACAAGCTTTACGCTTTTGCAAATGTAAAAGGCGGCGGCATAACGTTCGGCGGCTTTACGCGAGAAAAAAGCGAGGGGCTTTATATCTACAAAGCGACCGTTACGGCGGTCGCTCCGAAATCGTAAGAAAGGAATAAAACGATGGACGAAAAAAATTACTATCTGGCGGGCGGGAGATTGTATTTCACGCTCGAAGAACAAGCGGAGCGCGAGATCGGCGATATTATCGACGCGACAATCGCGGTAGAAACCGAAACGGCGGAGTGCCTGTCGCGCTCGAACGGCGCGGCGGAGGTGGTGGCGGAGTCGGTGCGAAAGCGCGATTACACGCTTACTTTCACCACTACGAATCTATCGACGGCGAATCTGTCGGCTTACTTTTACGGCTCGACGGCGGCGGATAAAACCTACGCGCCGGGCGAAATCTATCGCAACGGCAAAACGCTTGCGCTATTTGACGAGGAGGAAGCCTACGACGAGGGCGATACCGTTATCGAGAACGGCGCTATTTACGAGGCGCCAGGGAGCATAGCGGCGGGAACGTTTGACGCGGACGAGTGGAAGAGGCTCGGATCGGCTTCGGTGAAAGTAACGCGGGCAAACGCCAACAACAAGATCATCGGCTCGCTTAGAATCGAGGGCGAGCCGACCGACGGCAAGAAGATCAGCTTTATCGTTTACAGGATCAGCCTCGCGCCAAGCGGCGCTTTCTCGCTGATGGGCGACGAATACGCGCAGCTTGTCTTTTCGGGAAAGATTCAACGAACCGATCGGGGCGTATTTGACCTGATCACGGAGGCATAACGATGGCTAGTCAAGTATTTTCGGCGAAGCTAAGGGTCGTGGAGTTTGAGTATGAGATCGGCGACAAGCGCGGGACTTTTTCGTATCGCGCCCCTAACACGATAGAGATTGATCGCGAGATTGAGATGTCCGCCAGCAGAGAGGGTATGCCCGAATATATTAAACGGAAGGCGGCGGCGCGCATCAGCAAGGTTAGCGGCGATCTTTCGGCGGAAAAGATCATCGCCGATCAGCGCGAAAACGGCAACCTGTATGAATTTATAGGCGCCCTTGAAAAGCTGGCGGAAAACGAAAAAAACGCAAAAGCGCGGAGTTAGCGAGGCTGGCGGGCTACGCGCAGAAAAAAGCGTTACAACCCGCGATGCTGTCGCGTTTGGATTTGGAGTCAAAGATGATCTGGGAAATGTTTAATCTTTCGATTAGCGGCGGCTTCGCGGGAATAAACGCCGATTACGCCGTCTGCCGCGACTACGCGAAAAAATACGAGCTGGACGCGATTGAGTGCTGGCGAGCGATTAAACGGATGGCGGGCGCGTATAACAAAGCGGGCGATAAAAGAGGCAAATAATGGCGGCGGCAAGACGAAGCGATAGGGCGCAAAGCGCCCGCTCCGAAGGGTATCGCGGAGGGCGGATCGACGATACCAAAATCGACGGGTTAGAAAAAAAGATCGACGGGCTGGAGGAGCTAGTCCGCGAGCAATCCGAATCTTTTAACGACATGCGCGTTTCGGTCGCCCGCATCGAGGTGCGTTTAGACGCGCTAAACGACAACAAAAAAGAGATCGACGGCGTTAAAGCGAATCAACGTTGGGCTGTTCTGGCGATTGTCGGCGCGTTTTTAACCGGCGTCGTCAATTTCTTTTTCAGAGGAAACTAACATGGCTATACAAACCGAAATCGCGTCTCTCCCGCCCGCTCCCGATTGGCAAAACGAAACGCCCGCGATCGCGGAGGAAAAGGCGCTGGCGTTTACCGCCGCCCTGCCGCCGCTGGCGGACGAGCTAAACGCCGCGATTAACGAGATCAACAACCGCGAAAGCGGCGTTATAGAGACGGCGAACGAAGCTAATGAAAAGGCGAGCGATGCGCTTGCGACGGCAAACGCGGCGAAAACGACGGCGAACGCGGTAAGCGCCGCGCTTGCGGACGTTGTGTATAAGAGCGGCGATCAATCGATCGCGGGCGTTAAAACCTTCGCGGACGAGATTGTTTTGCCGAGTAAATCGGCGGCGGCGGGCGATAACCCTACCGCGCCCGCGACGGAGGCGCAACTCTATAACGTTAATCTGACGGCGAAAGCGGCGACCGCCGCCGCGTCGCCGCTTCTCGTTGCGGGTAACGTTCTGGCGGGGGCGTATACGGCGTCGCAAAGCTTCTCCTCGACGAGCCGCGAGGCGACTTTATTCAGCGCCAGAGTAAGGCAGAGCGGTCAGGCGTGCGTTAAATTGTGCTCTTCCTATTCGGGGTCCTGCCACTATCTGTGGTTTTACTGCAACGGCGCGGCTATCAGGAGTTACGGCAGGACGAGCGGCAGCGGAGACGCGAGCGTAACCTGCTTGTATAACGTTAACGCGGGGGACGTTTTCTCGGCGTATGGCTGCTGCATGTGCGGCTCTCACGTTGCGGGCATAGCGCTATATCTGGATTCTTGCGCGAAATATCTGCCCATAAACATAATAGGTTGAACGATGAAAATAACAACCGCTAATTACCAGCGCGACGGCGCGATTACGGGAGAAGCGCTAATCGACGGCGAAATAAGACAATTTATATTCAACGAGAGCGATACGCACCCGCTGGCGGAAGAGTTCAGAAACGCGCTGAAAAGCGTCGAGATCGAGCCGTATATCGCGCCCAAGGAGGAGCGGCTGGAAGCGGCTCTAATTGCGCTGGAAGCCGAAAAAGAGACCGCGCTCAAAGAGCTGAAGGTCGAATACGACGGCGCGCGCTACGACGCGGACGAGCGGTCGCAACTGCGCGTTACGGGAGCGGTTACTCTGTTAAGCCTCGCGCCCGAAGGAACGAGGCAAGAGTGGATCGACGCGGATAACGTAACGAGGGATTTAACGATTAGCGATCTCGCCGCGATCGGCTCGCTTATCGCGCAAAGGGTTACCGAGATCGCGTTAGCGTATCGCGCCGCGAAGGACGCGGCTATTGAAAGCGCGGCGGAGTGATGCGTAAAACTTACATTATCAAGGGCGGGTTAGGGAAATCAATAGCGTTTAGCGCTCTCGTTCAAAAACTTGCCGAAAAAGAGGGCGAAAAAATCAACGTTATATCCGCTTACCCCGATATATTCGCTTGGTCGCCCTATATTGATCGAAGTTGGAGCGCCGCTCAATTTGATCAAAACCCCGAACTGCAAGCGGCGGGCAAGCTGATCGCCGCCGAACCTTACGACTGCGAATACAAATACGACCCCGATCAGCATATTTGCGCGTGGTGGGCAAACGAGTTTGACGTTAATTTTGATCCGAACGCCGATTTGCCGCGGATCGCGCTTGGCGGCAAAGCGCTGGAAATTAGCGAGACGATCAGAGCCAGAATAGCGGGGCGTTCGTTCGGAGTCGTTCAATTCAGCGGCGGGCAGTCGCCCGAAGGCTACAATCCCGACGCGCATTACCCGCTTACCCCAATGACGTTGTCGCGCAACTATCCGCCGCAGATCGCGAACGTTTTAATGCGCCGTTTGCGAGCGGCGTATCCGCGGACGGAGTGGATCAATTTCGCCCTGTCGAACGAGCCTGATATTCTCGCCGCGTCTAAAATCAACGCGCCCTATATCGCGGCGCTGGAACTCGCCAAAAACGCCGCGATAATCGTTTGTATAGACGGCGCGCTGGCGCATTTTGCGGCGGCGGCGGGCAGGAGCGCGGTTGTGTTATGGAACTCCTTCGCTTGGGCGAATCCCAATAAATACGGCTGGCATATACATAAAAATCTTGTCGCGCCCAATATGGAACACGATTACGCGGACGCGATCGACGCGGTAAAAACTTTATATACGGAGGCTAATCAATGAATAGGCTGATAATCACGCCGATAGGCAAAGGCAGATTTAAGCTGGTCGAGCCGTTCAGCCGAAACGGGATCGACGTTCCTGTCGGATTTGTAACCGACGGCGCGAGCATTCCTCGTATATTTTGGGTCGCTTTTGC
>JAIRWX010000028.1 GCA_031268655.1 Helicobacteraceae bacterium
GATATTAGTGAATTAAAAAAATTAAAAAATGTAAAAGTATGGACTTCCGGGGAAATGTTGCCAGGCGGTTATTGTAATTATAAAGAATAATGGAGTACGCCTGCACTTCGCATAACAGGACTGTTTACGCTTCGCCGCTCTTGGGCAACGAAGGGCAACGTCAACGTAGAGACGTAGCGCGCTACGTCTCTACAAAATACACAATCAAACAGTCGGCAGTGAATAATTCATTAACTTTGTACCCGTAAAAATGATATATCATACAAAAGAAAAATGATGGAAAAGAACAGGATAAGAGAAAATGAAATGCGGAACTGTGCAAATAGTTATCGACACGGGCAGGCAAAACGTCGTAAACAACCGGAACGTTATGCGCCATTTGCCCTAAAATTGATTAAAAATATTGTATAAAAATTATACGAAAAAAAGACTTGAAAAAATAGAACACATAGAGTATTGTGGATTATAAGGAGTTTACAATGGTTGAATTTATAAAAACAGAAGCAAAAATCACTGAAAATAAAATTGTTGAACTTGAAACGAAATTAGGTTATTCTTTTCCTGAAGAATATAGAACACATTTATTAAAATATAACGGTGGAAAATGCAAACCAAATGTATTTTCATTTATTGAAAATAATAAAGAAACAAAATCTTCAATTGATTGGTTTTTGGCAATATATGAAGGAAAATATGATAATTTAAAATTATATATGGACATGTACATTTTTGAAGAAAAACGATTACCGGATTATTTTATACCTATTGCACATGATTCTGGTGGGAATTTAGTTTGTATATCATGTTCGGAAAATGAAAATGGTTTTGTTTATTTTTGGGATCATGAAAATGAAGGGAATAATAATGTATATTTAATTTCAGAAAGTTTTAATACATTTATAAAAAATTTAACTGAAAATTAGAATGGAAAATAAATTTACTAAATAAAGAATATAAAATATTGGAGTACGGGCAAACGGCGTATAACACGCCTGTTTACGCATCGTCGCTCTTGGGCAACGATGGGCAACGTCAACGTAGAGACGGGGCGCGCCCCGTCTCTACAATCAACCCGCAGGTGTAATAAACACAAAATACACAGTCAATTGTCGGCATTGAATAATTCATTAACTATGCACCCGTAAAAATGATATACCGTACAAAAGAAAAATGATGGAAAAGAACAGGATAAAAGAAAATGAAATGCGGGACTGCGCAAAGCCCTTATTCGGGTTGTCAAAACGTCGTAAACAGCCGGAACGTTATGTGCAATTGTGCCTAAAATTGGTTGGGAAATAATAAATCATTGACAAAATATAAAAATTTGGTATTATAGAATTATGTTAAATTATAGATATAATGACATATTAAAAACGTTGGACATTGACCCTTTTTTCATAAAAAACGGGCTTTTATATGCCCAAAAAAACAATCTGGATAAAATCAGGATACAAAGTTTGAATCACTATGAAGATTATGGTTTTACAAATGCAAAGCAATTAGATAAAATTAAATTGGATACAGAAGCATTTAAGGAATTCAATTTTATAAAGGCTTTGACTATAGAAGACCACATCGGTATTTCCAATGAGGGGATAGAGAAATTATATAATTTAAAATTATTGGAATACTTTGCTTTTGAAAATCAAAGCATAAAACCTGATTTAAGCAATTTTCCGAACATTGAAACATTGGTTTTTAAATATAATGATGGTATTAGAAATTTAAATTGTTTAAAAAAATTAAAAGATCTTTTTGTTTTTTTGTTGAAAACAAACGATTGTTCTTTTTTATCCGGTCTATCTAATTTAAATATTTTACGTTTTTCAGGAGGTTCATTTTCTAATTTAAATGGTATAGAACATTCCAAATCAATAAAAAGGCTGGATATAAGTTATAATTCAACTGTAGAAGATATTTCTGTTATAAATAATTTTTCTGTATTGGAAAAGTTAAATATAGAAAAATGTAAAAAATTAAAAGATTATAGTTTTTTGTCGGAAAATAAAAGTATAAAAGAATTGTTTATTGACAGTTTAAATTCTTTGGCATTTATTCCATCTATGAAAAAACTTGAAAAAATAAATTTCTGGGATTGTAAAGATGGGAATATGAATTATTTATTGAAATCAGAATCATTAAAGAATATAAATTATTATCCAAATAAAAAACATTATACACATAAACTTGAAGAAATAAAAAATATAAAAAATAATGGAGTACAGGCAAACGGTGTATAACATGTCTGTTTACGCTTCGCCGCCGTAGGCGGCGCTGGCTATGCGCCATATAACCAAGATTGCATCAAATCATAACTTCTCAAATTCAACTGGATAAATCTGTTTAAAATTCGCGGTTTGTAATATTCCATCATCAATTGGGTGCAAACTAATATACTGACATTTATTCTTCAATTTGAGTATTATTTCTTTTACTGGATAAAATATTGCTTCCAGCTTGTTCTAAAAAAGTCTTTGCTCAGCTTTTCATAGCCAGCGAAGCGGCAAATGTTTCAGCCGTTTTTTGCCAATCGTCGCGCCGCCATAGATCGCTTACGACGGCTAACATATCAACGCCGCGCCTAAGTAGTTCGGGCGCGTTTTTAGTCGTAATTCCTCCGATCGCGCAGATCGGTATTTGAAGCGTTTTTTTTGC
Organism: Helicobacteraceae bacterium; assembly: GCA_031268655.1. Taxonomy (GTDB): domain Bacteria; phylum Campylobacterota; class Campylobacteria; order Campylobacterales; family SZUA-545; genus JAIRNH01. The sequence goes on from JAIRWX010000028.1 coordinate 2,656, forward strand.
CCTCTCGAAAATATTGCCGTCAACGATCGCCGCATTCGGCTTCGTAACCGATCGAAAACACGCGCCAAACGAGACATAACTAGCGCCGCGCTTTTGGGCGGCTACGGCGCGATTAAGATCGCCGTAGCACGAAACGCCTATGATCGCCGCTTTGCCCAGCGTCTGTAGCGCCTTTTCAAGCGTTTCATCGGCTTGCCCGATATGAACGCCGTGCGCGTTTTTGGCGAGTTCTAATCGATCGTTAATAATCAATTTTGCGCCGTAGTCGTCGCACAGCTCGCGAAGCGATCGCGCGATTGGCGCTAACTCCTCGTCGCTTGAACGTTTGTCGCGTAGCTGAAACAACCGCGCCCCGCCGCGTAACACCGCTTCGGTTTGCGCTAGTATACTTCTGCGCGGCGTTAATAGGTCGTCGCTTATCGCGTACAGCCCGCTTAAAGGATCGTAAATGTTTTTCAATGGCAAAAACCTTTATATAGAGTGGCACGAAGCGGCAATCCCTTGGTTGAAGCTGTTCGCCGCCGAACCATCATGCAAAGAGCTTACCGACTGCCGCGAAAACACGCTTGCCGATCTGTGGCGCGCAACGCTGATTTGCGAGCGAACTCTGCGCGATTATTATAAGCCCGACAAAATCAACATCGCATCCTTTGGCAATCGGCTGCCGCGGGTTCATATCCATATTATGGCGCGTTTTACCGACGATAGCCATTTTCCGGAACCAATGTGGGGCGAACGCCAAAGAGCCGATCGTCCTGCCGCAGAGGATCGAGCTATATTCGAGTCGAAGCTGATCGCCGCTTTGAATAAGGCGGGCATTTAGGCGACGGATTGAAAATGGACTCAAATACGGTCGCCTAGACGATTTAAGTTTGCGCATGCTATAGTGTAAAAGCTTTCTATTCAACAATTAATAGAGATTGCATGAAATTCAAAACATTATCGCCAAATCTAGCGGTAAAAGACATACGAAAAACTGTTGCGTTTTATCAAGAAACGCTAAACTTTAACTTGGTTATGGCAGTGTCGGTTTCGCAGGATAACGTTGACGAAACTTTTGCAAAAGATAAAGAATACATATATGCAATGATCGGTCGCGACGGAATTAACTTGGCGCTCCAGCGCGAAGACAGTTTCCGCGAGGACGTTGCGTTGGCAAAAGATACTCCGTTGGGCGCAAGCGGAACGTTTTATTTTGACGTTGAAAAATTAGACGAACTATATGAGAGCTTGCAAGATAAAAACATCGAGACGACCGAAATTAAAACTACTTGGTATGGAATGCGCGAGTTTTATATTAAAGATAATAACGGTTATATTTTGGGCTTTGCCGAACAAGAAAAATCGTGATAACTATTCAGGAAATACTTGATTACGCCAAGTCAAAAAATGGCGCGGAATACGAGTATAAAGAGGCGTGGCAAGCCGATGTAATTAAAGTTAAGGGCAAGATGTTTGCTTTTGCGGGTAAAAATAAGGCGGGCAATAATATCGTTAACTTAAAAAACGACCCTAGCGCGAACCAAGAATTACGCGAGGCTTTTCCCGATTTTGTAGCGCCCGGCTATTACTCCAATAAAGACCACTGGAACTCATGGTATTATGATAAAAAGGGGCTTGATATTAGTTTGCTTAAAGAGCAAATAGACGACTCTTACGAGTTAGTGGCGGGCAATAAAAAGCGATACAATATCACTATTAACAATGAGTTATGATTAGTTGTTGGCGAGCCATCGGACGACATTCTGACGCGCCGCTAAAAAAAGAAATTAACGCCAATATCAAAATTAAGTTCGCGGTCGCCGCAGTTTTTGGTCGGGGCAAAAACTGCATTTGACCGCATAGGCATTCCGGCGGGGCGGGGGAGGTTAGTCTCAAAAACGCGGACGATTTGCTGTAAAACGCCAACCGAAAAAGCGTCGGTCAAGACGAATCGTCTCGCGGCGAGCGCGACGGCGCGTCAGCCTTTATAAGCGTTAATTGCCTTGTCGAGCATCGCTTTAGCCTCGTCCAGTCCTTTGAAGTCTTTAACCTTCACCCACTTGCCCGGCTCCAAAATTTTGTAAGTTTCAAAGAAATTTTTGATCCGTTTCAGCGTAATTTCGGGCAGATCGTCAAGTTTCTCCACGCGATCAAACTGCGGATCAATCTTGGAGCAAGGCACGGCGATCAACTTCTCGTCCTGACCGCTTTCGTCCTCCATAACCAGCATTCCGATCAAACGGCATTTGATTGTCGCGCCCGGGGCGATCGCGTAGTCGCCCAACACTAAAATATCCGACGGATCGCCGTCGTCGGCAAGCGTTTCCGGCACAAACCCGTAATTGGCGGGGTAAAAAACCGACGAGAACATCACGCGATCGACCGCGATCGCGCCGCTTTCCTTGTCCAATTCGTATTTGATGTTTGAACCGTAGGGTATTTCGATAACCGCGGTAACTTTTTGCGGGTTTTCGCCCGCGCTCAATTTTGTAACGTCCATATTCGTCTCCTATAGCTTCGATTGAATAAACTCGTTCATTTCGCTTACGATCTCCTCGATCGTCCGCTCGCCGTTAATCTTTTTAAGCAGGTTTTTCACGGAGTAAAACTTGCGAATCTCCTCGATCGGCTCCAAGAAAACATTCATTCGAGTGGCGAAAACCGCCTCGTTGTCGTCCGCGCCCCGCGAACGTCCAAGCGCGCGATCTTTAGCCGTTTTCTCGCTTACGTCAATCTCGATCACCGCCGACAGCTTCACGCTTTTTTCGTTTTTCAAAATCGCGTCGAGCGACTGCATCTGATCCACGCTGCGCGGATAGCCGTCCACAATTACTGCGTCTTTGTCGCTCTCTTTAATCGCGCCCACGATCGCGTTGACGACGATTTCAAGCGGCACAAGATTGCCTTTGCTTATAAAGCCGTCGATCGCCCTGCCGCGATCGCTGCCGCTCGCTACTTCGGCGCGAAGCAGATCGCCCGTGCTGTAGTGGACGATTTTTTCGGGACTATGTTTTGCCGCGAGATCCGCGTCGGTGGTCTTGCCGCTGCCGGGTGCTCCGATTATCAAAAATAACTTTTTCATCTTTTCTCCTTTTTTGCGCGGGTTTATTGAGACGCTTTGCGAACGCGCAAGCCAAGCTCGTTTAACTGCGCTTCCTCCGCTTGCGCGGGCGCGCCGCTCATCAGACATTGAGCGCGTTGCGTTTTTGGAAAGGCAATCGCGTCGCGTATGCTCTCCGAGCCGCTCATAAGCATAATCAGCCGATCAAGTCCGATCGCAAAACCGCCGTGAGGCGGCGCGCCGAACTTGAGCGCGTCGAGCAGAAAGCCAAACTTTGCGCGTTGCTCGTCGGGCTGGATATTCAACATTTTGAAAACCTCGCGTTGCAACCCCTCGTCGTGAATCCGAATACTGCCGCCGCCAAGCTCGCAGCCGTTAAGAACTACGTCGTAGGCGATCGACTTTATATCTTCTAGATCGCCCGCGCTTAAATCCCGCGGCATTGTGAACGGGTGGTGCAACGCCGCGAGAGCGCCGTCCTCGCCGCGCTCGAACATCGGAAAATCAACGACCCACAAAAAACGCGCCGCGTCTGGATCGGCGAGTTTTAGCAGCCGCGCGATCTCCTGCCGCAATCGCCCCATATAATCCAGCGCGATCTTTTTTTTGCCCGCGCCAAAAAAGATTAGGTCGCCTTCTTTAGCGCCCGTTCTTGCTATGATCGCCTTTTGCTCGTTCTCGCTTAGAAACTTTACGATCGGACCTTGCGGCGCGCCCTCTTTGATCTTGATCCACGCCAAACCTTTCGCGCCGAATTTGGCTACATAGTCTGTCAAATAGTCGATCTCTTTTCTCGTCAGCCGCTCGCCGTTCTCCACCTTAAGCGCCTTGACGCGATTTGCTTTGCCGTCTTTGGCGATTTCGGCGAAAACTTTCAGGTCGGCGTTCAAAAACAGATCCGCCATTTCGGTCATCTTGAGGTCGTAGCGCAGATCGGGTTTATCCGAACCGTATAGCTCCATAGCCTCGTCGTAGGACATACGCTCGAACGGAACGGCGATATCGCGCCCGGCGACCTTGAACGCCGCCTGAAGAAGCCTCTCCGCGACGCTCATAACCTCGTTGTCGTCGCAAAAGCTCATCTCCGCGTCAACCTGCGTAAATTCGGGCTGGCGATCGGCGCGTAGATCCTCGTCCCGAAAACAGCGCGCGATCTGGTAGTAGCGATCAAACCCCGCCACCATCAGAAGTTGCTTAAATAGTTGCGGCGATTGGGGCAGGGCGTAAAACTCGCCCGTATGTACGCGGCTTGGCGTGAGATAATCTCTCGCGCCTTCCGGCGTGGGGCGCGTCAAAATCGGCGTTTCAATCTCCGTAAAACCCTGCTCTTGAAGGCTTATGCGCATCGCATGGAGCGCTTTGGATCGCAACTCGAAATTCGCCTGAAGTTTGGGATTTCGCAAATCTAAATAGCGGTACTTAAGCCGCGTCTCTTCGGCGACCTTTTCGTCGCCGATCGCAAACGGCGGCGTAAGGCTCGCGTTTTCAACGATCAGCGTTTTCACCGCAACCTCGACGTCGCCCGTTTTCAACCGCGCGTTGGCGAGCCCTTCGCCGCGCGCGCGCACCTTGCCGATCGCCGTCAGAACGAACTCGTCTCTTACCGATCGCGCTACCTCTCGCGCCGAAGCGCTTACGACGGGATCGCAAACAAGCTGAATAACGCCCGAACGATCGCGCAGATCGATAAAGATAACGCCGCCGTGATCGCGCTCGCTATCTGCCCAGCCGCAGAGCGTAACCTCTTTGCCTATATCGTTTTGGCTTAATTGCGTCGCGTAGTGCGTTCTCAAAACCTTCCTTAAATCAGCGCAAAATAAAGCGCGATTTTAGCCTACCTTAACTTCCGCGCCCGCGATGAGCCTCGCAAAGCTAATTGGCGCGAGCCGCGCCGCCGAAAAATATCGCGCCGGTTAGACGGCTTATTTTACGCGAACGCGAAAGCGATTATATTCCCAGACATACTGGGCGACGTCGAGGCGAACGCACGTTTCGACCGAGTTGTTCAGCGCGGTCGCGGCGATTATTTCATCAGGATTGTATATGTTTTGATCGGCTTGCAAAAAGCGAAGCGTAAAGCCCTTTGACGATCGCATAGCCACGCCGCAAACGACGATCGCGCCCGTTTTTTGCGCCGCCTTTTGCAAAAAAGTGGGCGTTTGGGTATTCACGCCAAAAAACGGCGCGGAAACGCCGCCCGCTCTTTTTGAGGGTCGCGCGTCGGGTAGGATCGCGGTAACCGCGCCTTTGCCCAGCTCTTTGAACAGCTTTGCCACGCCCTTTGCGTTAGCCGGCGCGGAGATCATGCCGACTTTGTCGCGTACGGCGATCATTAGCGGTTCAAGCTCTTTGATTTTAGGCGGTTCGTACAGCCCGATAAAGGTTGTTTTCGACGCTAAAAAATGGCGCATCATCTCCCAGTTGCCCACGTGAGGCGCAAGCAAGATCACGCCCTTTTTGGAGGCGATCGCCATATCCAGCAAAGCCTCGTTGTCGGTCGCTTCGACAAGATCCAAACACCGCCTGTGTTCCCACATACACAGCGCTCCCATTTCGGCGGCTGTTTTAGCCGATTCGATCAGGCTCTTTCGCGCAAGCTTTTCGCGCTCCATATTTGAAAGCTCTGGAAAACAGAGTTTTAGGTTTGCCAAAGTAACTTTTTTGTGCGTCGTGGAGAAATGCCAGCCGATCGCGGCGATCAGCGCGCCAAAACGTCGGGCGTTGTTCAGCGAAAGCGAAGCCAAAAGCCGCAAAAGCCATTTAGCGCCCACTACGCGATAGCGATAGTTACGCGCTCTACTCTTCTTCATCGTCGCTTGCTTTGCCGTCGTCGCCGACGTTTTCGATTTTGATCGACAGATAGAGTAGCTGCGCGCATTCGATCAGCGATTTAGAGGCGTTCACCACGGCGCGGTTGATGGAGATAAAAGTCGGCGAAACCGCCTGTTCCACGTCGCCGCTTTTGATCGCTTTTGTGAGCGTGTTCAAGGCGCTATGATCCTCGCTCTGAATTTCGCTCAAAATCGCGTACAATTTTGCCGACAGGGTTTTTTCGCTCTCCTCTCCGTCCATAGAGAGCTTGAGGTATTTGACCAGCCGCGCCACCCGTATCCGCGACTGGTTGTAGTGATCCAGCATATAATCGTCGCCGCTCGCCGCAAATTCGTCGAGATTGCGCTTGATATCCTTGAACAGCTTCGCGGCGTAGATCGCCTCGCGGGCGGCGGCGAGCGATCGGTTGAGAGTCGTTTCGTCTTCGGGCGATCTGTCGCCGATCAGCGTCGAGTATTCCAGCATCGCCGCCTCGATCATCTTTAATCGCTCGTAATTCTCGTCCACGTCGTATTCGATGATGCTTGGACGCGAATAGACGACGGCGGCAATTTTGCGTTTGCGTAAAAAAATTTCGCTTGGCGACAGATTGAGCATATAGAGCGAAAAAATAAGCGACTCCTCAAGCAGATGTCCCGCCTCTTTTTTAAGCGCCTCCACGCCCGCTTCAGCCGCCTGCGCCCCAACCAATCCGATATGCCGCGTGATTTTTACCTCGCGCTTGACAAAACGTTTGGAGAGAAAAACGCCGAGCCGCATCGTCATGGGACCGAAGATCGCAAGTCCGATCGCGTTGAATATCGTGTGAAATATAACCAGCGCAAGCACAGGATCGTCTCTGAGACCAAAGAGGTCTAAGATCAGCCAGCTAATCGGCGCAAGCAGACAGAGCGCCGCGATCGCCGCTCCGAGATTGAATATCACGTGCGCGGCGGCGATTCGCTTTGCGTCGGGCGAGCCTAAGGCGGCTACAATCACAATCGTCCCCGTAGTGCCTACGTTCGCGCCGATCGCGAGCGCGGCGGCTACGTCAAAGCCGATCACGCCCGCGCCTACGGCGGCTAAAAAAATCGCCATACTCGCCGCGCTGGAGTTTAGTATAAGCGTTAATATAAACCCTATCGCCGCGTACGCCAGCGCGCCGTAATTAAGGTATCTGCCCAGCTCTACGGTTTTGGCTAGGCTCTCCATGCTGTCTTTGAGCAGGTCAAGCCCATAAAACAGCAGACTAAAGCCCATCAGCATCGTAAAGAGCGCGCGGAGTTTCTTTTTGCCGCCCGCTAGCAATAGACCAAGCCCCGCCGCGCCGATCATAGGCATAGCGACGCTTGAAACGCTGAACTTAAAGCCGAGCAAGGCGACGAGCCAGCTTGTGGCGACGCTGCCAAAATTCGCGCCGATCATAACGCCTACGCCGCCGACAAGACTCATCATACCAGCGCCGACAAACGCCAAAACCATCAACGAGACAAGCGTCGAGCTTTGAAGCGCCGCCGCGCTCGCCGCGCCTGCGGCTAAAGATTTTGCCGTAGTGTTGGTCGCCTTTTTGAGCATAGTCTTGAAATGCGCGCCTGCAGCCGTTTTGATCGCGCTTTCAAGCAACGACATGCCAAACAAGAACATACCCAAACCCGCCGAAGCGAGCGACCAGTTAACGCCTTCGGTTTCCACTTGATAATCCTACATTATTAACGCAATAAAGGTTAGAATGCTATCAGACGAACAATTTAACCACAGATAGAGCCACGAAAAAAAATGACGCGTCATCTGCAACCGCAACACTTCGTCAACCGAGAGATTAGCTGGCTCCGCTTTAACACGCGCGTTCTGGAAGAGGCTTCCAATCCGCGCAATCCGCCGCTGGAACAGCTTAAATACATAGCCATTTACGGCACTAACCTCGACGAGTTTTATATGATTCGCGTCGCGGGGCTAAAGGCGATGGAGAAGGCGCGGGTCAGTCCGGGCGGTCCCGACGGGCTTGGCGCGTACGAGCAGCTTGCGTTGATCCGCGACTATATCTCCAAAGAGACGCAGGTCTTGGAAAAAAGAACGAGCGAGCTGTTTGCCATACTGGAAAAGAACGGAATCAAGATCAAAGGCTACGGCGATCTGAATCCGACGCAAAAACGAAAAGCTAACGGCTATTTCGAGAGCCATATCTACCCCGTCGTGATCCCGATCGCCGTGGATGCGACGCACCCTTTTCCGCATCTGAACAATCTTAGCTTCGCTATGGCGGTTAAGCTCAAAGCGGGCGAGAACGAACCGATCCGTTACGGGCTAATCCGTTTGCCCCGCGTGCTGCCGCGCTTTGTAGAGATTGACGCGGAGACCTTTACGCCGATCGAATCGATCGTCTATCACCATATCGAGGATATGTTTTCCGGCTTTACGCCCATCAGTCACGCGCCGTTTCGGGTAACGCGCAACGCCGACATATCGATCGAGGAGGAAGAGGCCGACGACTTTCTGGACGTTTTGGAGGAGGGGCTTCGTCTCAGGCAGAAGGGGGAGATCGTACGCCTTGAGATCGCGCAAAGTTGCGATCCAGATCTGCAGGAGTTTTTGACGGCGCATCTCAAGGTCAATCATAACGACATCTATACCAGAACCACGCCGTTAAATCTTGGCGCGTATTGGCAGTTGATCGGCAATAAACGTTTTACGCATCTGTTGCTGGAAGCGCAACCGCCGCGCAATCTGTCGCCGTTTGATCTTAAAGAGCCGATCGCCAACGTAATCGACAAACAGGACGCGATCGTGCTGCTGCCTTTCGAGAGCTTCAATCCCGTAGAGCGGTTTATCTCGGAGGCGGCGAACGATCCGAACGTGCTGTCAATCCGAATGACGCTCTATCGCGTGGGCAGCAACTCTCCTATCGTCAAGGCGTTGATCGAGGCGGCGGAAGCGGGCAAAATGGTTACCGCGGTCGTGGAGCTTAAAGCCCGTTTCGACGAGGAGAACAACCTCAAATGGGCTAGGGCGCTGGAAAACGCGGGCGCGCACGTGATTTACGGCGTGGTGGGACTGAAAATCCACGCAAAAATCGCGCACGTTATCCGCAGAGAAGCCGGCGGCGATCTGAAGCATTTTGTTCACCTCTCCACCGGCAACTACAACTCAGGCACGGCTAGAATCTATACGGACGTAAGTTTTTTCACCGCAAACGCAAAGATTGGCGAGGACGCGGTGCGGTTTTTTCACCATATCACGGGATTTGCCAAAAATACCGAGCTGCACAGCCTCGCAATGGCGCCGACGCAGATCAAGCCGCGTCTCTTGGAGCTGATCGCCGCGGAAGCCAAGATGAAAGGCGAGGGCGAGATCATCGCCAAAATTAACTCTCTTGTCGATAAAGACGTGATTGTCGCTTTGTATCGCGCTTCACAGGCGGGCGCGAAGATATCGCTGATCATTCGGGGGATATGCTGTCTGTTGCCGGGCGTAGAAGGCGTTAGCGATAATATCCGCGTGGTCTCTCTCGTGGGCAAATACCTTGAGCACGGACGTATTTTATATTTCAAACATAGCGAGCCGCAGGTATTCTTCAGCAGCGCCGACTGGATGCCGCGCAATCTGACGCGCAGGATTGAGCTGATGACCCCCGTATACGACGCGGAGATCGCAAGATTGCTTACGGCAGCGCTGCGCCTGCAGCTAGGCGACGCTTTGCAGGCAAAAGCGTTGCGAAAGGACGGCTCTTACTCTTTGGTCAATTATAATTCCAAAGACTCCAAAGACGCGGGCTACGACGCGCAGAGCGTGATTGAAGCGATCGTCGCCAGATTGCATAAAGACGGCGAGCCGCACAATAAAATCGCGCCCGCGATCGAGGAATTTTTGAAAAAACATAGCGAGTAGTCTTGCCGATCGGCTACAAACGCGAATCTCGACTTGAAAAATAGTCGTCTTTGTTAGCGATCGCCCTTATTAAGCGCGTTTGTGATATAAACTCGCGCCTTTTATATTTCGCGGGCGTCAGTCCTTTTGTTGGTTGTTTTCGCAAGAAAACTAACGGGCGCCGAGGCTAAACCAAACTTTACATAAAGGATAACTTCATGGTAACCATGAAAGATTTGCTTGAGTGCGGCGTGCATTTTGGACACCAAACCCGCCGCTGGAATCCAAAAATGAAGAAATTCATCTTTGGCGTTCGCAAGAATATCTACATCATCGATCTGCAGAAAACACTGCGATACTTCCGCTACACGGCTAACGTGGTGCGCGACGCCGCCGCCGAAGGCAAAACAATCTTGTTTGTGGGAACGAAAAAGCAGGCGAGCGCGATTATCGCGCAGCAAGCCGAACGTTGCGGTATGCCCTATGTGAATAATCGCTGGCTTGGCGGTATGCTCACCAACTACAAAACTATTCGCCAATCTATTCGTCAGCTAGAGGTGATCGAGGAGCTTAAAACAAGCGGCAAAATCAATCTGCTGACAAAAAAAGAGGCGCTGCTAATCGAGCGGCGACGAGAAAAACTTGAAAAGTTTATCGGCGGTATTCGCTATATGAAAAGCCTGCCCGATTTTGTCTTTGCGCTTGACGCGGTGAAAGAGAAGATTGCCGTATCTGAAGCGCGGCGACTCGGTATTCCCGTAATCGCTCCGTTGGACACTAACTGTAATCCGGACGCGATCGACTACCCTATTCCCGGCAACGACGACGCGATTCGCGCCATCGAGCTATTTTGCGCGGAGATGGCAAACTCGGTGATCGAGGGCAAAGAGCTTGCCGCGCAGGACGGAAAACCAGTTGAGCAAACTCCGTCGAACGACGACTCCGAAGCGGTATTGCAAGAGGTATTAGCCGACGCGGAGAACGACGAGGCGACGACAAGCGACGACGAGGAAAATCTGTAATGGCGGCGGTTACTCCAGAACTAATCAAACGTCTGCGCGAGGGAACAAACGCGGGCATGCTAGATTGTAAAAAGGCGCTTGTCGAAACCGATGGCGATATCGAGGCGGCTGTGGAATGGCTACGCAAAAAAGGGTTGTCCAAAGCCGCCAAAGTCGCCGACAAAGTGGCGGCGGAAGGCGCGATCGCGTTGAGGGTAAGCGGCGACTGCAAAAGCGCGGCGCTCGTCGAAATCAACTGCGAAACGGATTTTGTGGCGAAAAACGACAGCTTCACGGCTTTCGCCAACGAGACGATCGGCTATATCAGCGATCTGAAATTCAAGACGATCGACGATATGAAAAGCGGATCGCTTGGCGGCAAGAGCTGCGACGATTTTGTCGGCGCGGCGATCGCAAAGCTCGGCGAAAAGATCGATATTCGCCGTTTTGTCAACTACTCGATCGTAAACGGCGTAGTCAATGGATATTTGCATTCAAATTCCCGCGTGGGGACGATTGTGGCGATTGAAACTACCGCTAAGTTAGAGAGTTTTGCCCGCGATATAGCGATGCACGCGGCGGCGATGAAACCGCCGTACCTCAACGAAGCGGCGATTCCGAGCGAGGCGATCGCAAAAGAGCGCGAGATCGCGATCGAGCAGCTTAAAAAAGAGGGCAAGCCCGAAGCGATGCTGGAGAAAATCGCGCTGGGCAAGATAAAAAAGTTTATTCAGGATAACACCCTAGAGGGTCAGGCGTTTGTGAAAGACGACAAAAAGAGCGTCGCTCAGGCGCTCGACGACGCGGCGACAGCGCAAGGCGCAAGCGCGAAAATCGTCTATTTCGCCCGTTTCGAGGTAGGCGAGGGCATAGAGAAAAAATCGGACGATTTTGCCGCCGAAGTCGCCGCGCAAACCAAAAGATAATCTTCAAAACGCGTCCGCTCGGGTCAATTCGCGGACGCGCCCCGCGTTTCAAAGCCGCTTTTTCTCAGCTACTTTCTGATACCTTAGCGCCGCTTCATATTTATAAAAAGGAGGGCGTTTATGGCAAACGCTTATCAAGAGGAAAATTTACCGAACGAAGTAAAAGATTTTCACCGCGTGTTATCCAGCGCGATCGAAGAGTTGGAGGCGGTTGATTGGTATCATCAACGCGCCGCGACGACAAGCGACGGCGAGGCTAAATCAATCTTCGAGCATAATAGAGACGAGGAAATCGAGCATTTTGCGATGAACGTCGAGTGGTTGAGGCGTAACAATAAAGCCTTCGACGAGGCTTTGCGCGGCTTTTTATTTAGCGAAGGAGCGATCGTGGGCGCCGAAGCGGCGTTTACCGGCGGCGATATAAGCGGCGAATCCGAATCGTCCGGCGGCGGCTCGCTCGGCGTAGGCTCTTTGAAGTAGAGGATGGGCAAATGAGTATTTTGAAAAGACAATTAGCGCCGTTTGGCGAAAAGGTTTGGAAGGCGATCGAGGGCGAGGCGAAAAAGGTTTTCAAACGCCGTCTGACTAGCCGCAAGATAGCCGATTACATTGGACCAAAAGGTCTGGATTTTGCCGCCGAAGGCGTTGGGAAAGTTATCGCGCTGAAGGAAAAGTTGGGCGGCGTTTCGATCGGAGTACGAGAAGCGTTAAAAGTGCTGGAACTGAAAACGCATTTTGTCTTGAAGCGCGAGGAGATCGACCTAATCGAGCGCGACGCCAAAACCTTTGACGACGCGGCGATCGTGGAAGCGGCGCGAGCTTTCAGCGACGCTGAAAACGCGATTGTGTTTGACGGCTTCAAAACAGAGGGCATAGACGGCGTTGTCTCGTCGCTGACGCAAAAGCCCGTAAAGACGCATGGCGACGACATACTGCCCGCGGTCGCCGAAGCGGTCAGGGCGTTAAGAGACGAGGGCGTACAAGGTCCTTACGCGCTCGCCGTTCAGCCGCAATACTACTCCAAGCTATTTTCCGCCAACGACTATCCGCTGACGAAAAAGTTAAGCGAGCTTTTGAACGGCGGCAAGACGATCAACGCGCCGACGCTTAAAGAGGGCGCGCTTTTGGTCAGTCTGCGCGGGGGCGATTACGAGATTTTGGGCGGCATAGATATTTCGCTGGGCTTTGAAAAGGAGACTTCGGCGGGCGTCGAGTTGTTTTTCTTTGAAACGTTTACCTTTCGCGTCAATACGCCCGAAGCGGCTGTGGCGTTGCAGTGGTAGGCTGAAAACATACCGCCAGAACTAGGGGAGGGCGGCTAAATAAAAGTTTTTGTCGGCGACGGACGATAAGTATGGTTTGTCCGCCGCCGCCTAACGCGATCGCCTCCTCCTTTACCGCGACACATAAAAGGCGTTAGACGTTTGTCTTTGCTTTCGTAGTTCTTCTTCGCCATTAGAATACTGATGTATGACAAAGTAACAAAATCTCCGAAGTCATACATAGGATCGCGGC
>JAIRWX010000038.1 GCA_031268655.1 Helicobacteraceae bacterium
TATCAAAATAATCGCCCTGACCGGTCGTAATATCAAAAAAAAATTTTGCCAATTGTTCTGTCTCTTGCTGAGACAAACCATTATTATCCACATAATTTGATAAATTTTCAATTAATGCCCCAAAACCTTCCTGTTTATAGATTTTTTCCATTTTTGAAATAAATTTTTCGTCCATTTTATGCCCTCTTTGAATATTTTATTTCTATTCGGCTGTTTACGACATTTTGCCAGCCCGATAAAGGAACCCGCTTCGTTGCTAGTAAAGTCTTAATTTCATTATTCATAGCGCCGCCCTCCAATTTCTGTTAAAGCGTATAAAATTATACATAAAGTTTACTAAAACGCTGCTTTATGCTTTTGTTAAACTTGTTTTCGCATATTTTTGGTTTCATTATTTTTGCTGCCTGTTTTGGAGATGCGGCATAACGCGGCGCGGGATCGCGGGAAGTGTGTGCGCGCGTAAACGTCGCTTGCGCCGACGGGGAACGGTATAGCGTATATTCCGCGCAAAGCCCCGCGTGGGCGGCAACGGCTGCAGGCTTGACCGCGCCGCGTTATACGCCCTCTTGATATGATTGCGCCTATGAAGAAAGCGATTATATTTGATCTTGACGGCACTCTGATCGACAGCAGGCGCAATATCGCCGAGGCGATTAACTTCGCTCGCCTGTCAAAAGGTTTAGAACCGATGATAGACGACGAAATTTTCGAAAAAATCAACGCGCTGACTTTTGAATCGGCGAAAATTTTTTACGGGCGGGACGCGAGCGAAGCGGATCACGAAATTTTTGAGCGGCGATATGAGGCGATCTGCTCAAATAGTTTGAAGCTATACGACAAAATCGCCGATCTACTTGCGGCGCTAGAACATCTGGGCGTTCGCTTGGCGATAGCCACAAACGCGACAAGCCGTTTTGCGCGAATTATGCTTGATAGCGTCGGCGCGGCGCGTTATTTTACGGCGATGATCGGCGCGGATAACGTGGCAAATCCAAAGCCCGCGCCCGATATGCTACTTTTGGCGCTGGAAAAAATTGGGGCGTCGCCTAGCGAAGCGCTGTTCCTGGGCGATAGCGGCAAAGACATGAAAGCGGCAAAAGCGGCTGGGATAACGGGCGTATTTGCAGCGTGGGGCTACGGAAAGAGCGGAGCGGAGCGCGCAATACAAACGCCGACCGATCTGCTGGCAGCGCTCTAATTCGCCTCTTGGGACGCGCGGGGGCGAAGCTGCAACCATTGCGATCGCCGCCGACGCCAGCGATCGGCAAGCGCGAACGGATTTATAGAACGCAAAGACGAGATTTTTGAAAAATCAGCGGTTCGCAACCGCCCGCGCCTATATTGCAACGCGTCGCGCGCGCTGTAAAAGCCCGGCGACTCTGCTCCGATTCGTCTACTACGAGCAATCTCCAATGAACAAGCGAACAGCGTTTGACGCTCGCGCAACAAGCGGCGGTTTTGCGTCAACGTATGGTAGCGACGCTAGAAGGCAAACGACGATCGGCGCGCTTGGCGTTTGAGACTAAGCGTGCAATTCGAGGCTAAACAACCAATAGATAGTTTTGCGTCAATTTAATAATCAACATTGATCGCGAGTTGTGGCTCCCGTTTTCACTCCGATCTGCTACAATTGGTCTTACGCCAAAAGAGTCGCGTTCATTGTTGTAGCTCCCGTTTTCACTCCGATCTGCTACAATCGCCGCCGCCGACATAGCGGATCGTCTTGAGTTGTAGCTCCCGTTTTCACTCCGATCTGCTACAATTCCGATAGGCTACAAGGTATGGTCCAAAATGTTGTAGCTCCCGTTTTCACTCCGATCTGCTACAATGTCCTGCTTAGTGAATGCGTCGCGGGCAAAGTTGTAGCTCCCGTTTTCACTCCGATCTGCTACAATAAACGACACTTACAATTAAACAAACGGCGCGTTGTAGCTCCCGTTTTCACTCCGATCTGCTACAATTGAAATATGTTTTACCGCTACCGGGAACGCGTTGTAGCTCCCGTTTTCACTCCGATCTGCTACAATCAGATCGGACTTTGCCGAAGTAGTAAACCAGTTGTAGCTCCCGTTTTCACTCCGATCTGCTACAATTGAAAAAAAGATGCCCGCTCACCTCGGCGGGTTGTAGCTCCCGTTTTCACTCCGATCTGCTACAATTTTAATCCCGCGACGACGTTAAAAAAACAGTTGTAGCTCCCGTTTTCACTCCGATCTGCTACAATAAGCGACTCAACTTCCGCCTCCGCCAAAAGGTTGTAGCTCCCGTTTTCACTCCGATCTGCTACAATAAAATAGCCTTCGATTGTCGCGCTGCCGGTGTTGTAGCTCCCGTTTTCACTCCGATCTGCTACAATAAAGATATATTAAACTCGCTTGAAAATATTGTTGTAGCTCCCGTTTTCACTCCGATCTGCTACAATCGTAATTGGCAGCGGTATCTCATCAAACGAGTTGTAGCTCCCGTTTTCACTCCGATCTGCTACAATGCAGACCATTGAGGCTGGAGCCAAAGGAGAGTTGTAGCTCCCGTTTTCACTCCGATCTGCTACAATTTGTCGATCAACGAGGTAAAGCGCAATTTCGTTGTAGCTCCCGTTTTCACTCCGATCTGCTACAATTAAATTTTCTACGCTAACGCTTAAATTCAAGTTGTAGCTCCCGTTTTCACTCCGATCTGCTACAATAACCTTATAAGCAAAACGCAAGATTGCACAGTTGTAGCTCCCGTTTTCACTCCGATCTGCTACAATTAACGAGGTAAACGAGGAAACCCGCATTCTGTTGTAGCTCCCGTTTTCACTCCGATCTGCTACAATTTTAATGTGTAGTTCTTCTACGCCGAGATAGTTGTAGCTCCCGTTTTCACTCCGATCTGCTACAATCATGATATTGAATATATTACGACACTGCGAGTTGTAGCTCCCGTTTTCACTCCGATCTGCTACAATTCATTTACAGGCGGTCATTTGTCAATTACAGTTGTAGCTCCCGTTTTCACTCCGATCTGCTACAATAGGAGCTATAGTAATGAACGAGCAAGAGAGTTGTAGCTCCCGTTTTCACTCCGATCTGCTACAATCCCGTTTCGTAATTTATGACAAGGTTCAGAGTTGTAGCTCCCGTTTTCACTCCGATCTGCTACAATGCAGAATAGTTCAAAAAGGTATTAACTTATGTTGTAGCTCCCGTTTTCACTCCGATCTGCTACAATTGTATAAGGACGTTACCCATACTTGGAACGGTTGTAGCTCCCGTTTTCACTCCGATCTGCTACAATGAGACACCTCTGAGCAGCAACTCGATTTGAGTTGTAGCTCCCGTTTTCACTCCGATCTGCTACAATAATCCTGATCGCCGCGAGCGGCGATCTGGAGTTGTAGCTCCCGTTTTCACTCCGATCTGCTACAATCAATTTGTCTATCAAGCTCGCGTTTTTCAGGTTGTAGCTCCCGTTTTCACTCCGATCTGCTACAATAGAAAAACTTTCCGATCGTAAAATAAACGGGTTGTAGCTCCCGTTTTCACTCCGATCTGCTACAATCCTAAAAGCAAGGCCTTTGGTAGCGTTTTGTTGTAGCTCCCGTTTTCACTCCGATCTGCTACAATACATTATCGCGCATTCTCGAAGCAAACTCGGTTGTAGCTCCCGTTTTCACTCCGATCTGCTACAATCATTCACATCGGCGGCAACGCTATGCGCGAGTTGTAGCTCCCGTTTTCACTCCGATCTGCTACAATGTCAAGGCATAATTATGACGACTCTTCTGAGTTGTAGCTCCCGTTTTCACTCCGATCTGCTACAATTCAGTTGTAGAAACTACATCATCAAATTCTGTTGTAGCTCCCGTTTTCACTCCGATCTGCTACAATTCATTTATATTTGTATAAAAGCGTTTGTTTGTTGTAGCTCCCGTTTTCACTCCGATCTGCTACAATTATAAAATGTTGGCGCTAGCAACATTAGTGAGTTGTAGCTCCCGTTTCCACTCCGATCTGCTACAATTGTCAAAGAGTTTATGAGATTGCGCGAGCGGTTGTAGCTCCCGTTTTCACTCCGATCTGCTACAATTTTGCGATCTCGCGGTGCAATTTCTCGATAGTTGTAGCTCCCGTTTTCACTCCGATCTGCTACAATATCGTTTTCGCCGCCGCCTGCGCCGTGACAGTTGTAGCTCCCGTTTTCACTCCGATCTGCTACAATTTCAAAACCCTAGCGACGATCACAGCGTGTGTTGTAGCTCCCGTTTTCACTCCGATCTGCTACAATCCATCATCTTTGCTCCTTTGAATCTTTCGAGTTGTAGCTCCCGTTTTCACTCCGATCTGCTACAATAGAAATTGCAAAAACTAATCCAACTATAACGTTGTAGCTCCCGTTTTCACTCCGATCTGCTACAATATAGGTTTATTGTTAAGGCTGTAAAAATGAGTTGTAGCTCCCGTTTTCACTCCGATCTGCTACAATACTTCGTCGCCCAAGCCGCGCCCAGAGCAGTCTGGACGCGGTTTGGTTTTTAAGAAAACCGCGCGTTAAAACAGCAGAAGTTGCTCATGTTTAACGGTTTTTTCCTGAATTGTCGGCGCGCCAACCAATATTTTAATTCCCGCAAATTGTTTTTCCGTAACGACCATACTACGCACAGAACCGGCGGGCGGCAGGTTATCCGTCAACCGTTTATGATGCGTCTCTGTAGAGTCCGCGCCGTAAATCATACGCGCGTAAACGCTAAACTGCACCATATCGTAGCCGTCGTTGATAAGAAATCGCCTGAACTTAGCGGCAAAATAACGCTCTTTCTTCGTCGTTACAGGCAAATCGAAAAGAACTATCAGCCGCACAAAACATCTCATCTAAGCGCAACAAACACAAACGAGCGGCTCGGCTAGAAAGCCCAATAACAGTTTTGTCGCAAGCAACGCCTCAAGACTCCGTGAAATGCGCCTTTATTTCCGTTAATATCGGCAAATCGAGCGTTTCCTCGCGGTTCAAATAAAACCTGACGAGACTTTCTGCCGCAAAGTCAATCGCGTTGATCGCCGCCATATTTCCGCGCGTCGTCTGCACGTCGACGTTTAGGAGCGCGACCAGAACCGCTTTTTCGGCTACGCCGAAGCTACGATTTTTTACGTAAATCTCGCGATACGTCGCCAGATCGACAATGGGACGAAACGGCTCAATCAGATCGTCTGCAAGATTGAAGGCGTTACGCTCGCTATGATGAAAAAGTCCCAGTTCCGTATTTAAGCCGTGCGCGACCAGATTTCTCGCGATCGCGCCGCGAAAGATCGCGTAACCGAAGTTAAGCGCGGCGTTAATTGCGTTATTGTCGCGGCGATTGAAACCGTCGCCAAAGAGCGCGGTAAAATACAGAGCAGACGCTTGAGACTCCATGTTCGTCGAATCGCCTGAAAAGACCTTGTTGGACATGGCGAATAACCGATCGGCGTTCTTGCCTGCCAACGCGAGCGTTTTTGCCTGATTGGCGATTTTCGCTTTGATAATCGTAGCCCAAGCGCGTTTGATCGCGGGCTTTGGGACGCTTAATTGTAGACGAAGCGTCTTGGGCGCGCGGCTAAACGAACAAAACGGCAAAAAGATTCCGTTTGGCAAACCGTTTTCCGCAGTGGAGAACAGCGCGATTCCATATTCGCCGCACGCCTCTAGCAGAGGATGCGTAAGCGTGATTTGACGATGATTAAGTATAATGACGGCAATATCTTCGAGAGGAACAAAAACGGTTTCGTCCCGCGCTATACGAAGCGCGAAATGTTCCCGCGAGAGTTTCGCGGGAGAACTGATCATTAAGCTACGCCAGCCCACGGCGCGGTTCTTTGTCCGCGGGGTAAATCGTTCCAAGGCAGTCTACGTTAAATTTTTCGATCGCCTGAATCTGACCTTTTGAAAGGCGAAAGGCGCCTTCTTCTGTTACCGTCAAGTCTTGTGCGCTCGTCTTATTGCCGCGATCAACGGTATGAAAGCCTATTGTACCGCTGTATCGATCAACAGTGCTATAGTAGCCAAACACAGGCTCGCCTTTTGTGGTAACACGTACCAAATCGTTAGGGTAGAGCGAAAGGCAAAACTCAAAACTATCGTCGATCGGCGTCCAGCTTGCCTCGTCTTTATGAATAACAATAGCCTTGTTTGGCAATACGTCCGCCGCTTTATGCCAAACATATATGGGGATCAAATAAAATTTGCCGCCTTTCTTAAAAATGTCTAAGCGCAACATCGTATCATTTTTCGCTATACCGCCTCGCACCTCGATACCGCTTAGTTTTAGAGTCGTTGTTACGCTTCGCACGATCGGCGCTTTTAACGGATCTTTTGAGGGTTTACGCAAAGGCATAGCAAACGCTTCCTGCGCTTTGCCGCCCGTAGCCTCTAAACGTTCGCGTATCGCGTCGTAGAGCAACTTGTTACGTTCCGGATCGATAAGGTTATCCAGATCGGATAACTTCAACGCCGTCAGCTTGATCTTTTGCGTAACGACGCCATCGCTGTCGCTTTTGCCGTATATGGTCTCTTTATGCGCCGCGCCGCCGTTTCGTCTTTGCGGCGCGCGCGAAACAAACAGAGGTTTGGCGCTATTGACAATATCGTCGGGAACGCCCAATTTTATCAGCCCTTCGCGCAGTTTAACCGGATCGTCCTCGTTTAATCGCAAAAGCAACTCTTCGCGAAAATGTTCGTACGGTTTAAGAAAAGACTTGTCAAGCTTTTCGCGAGCCTTTGCGTTTATAATTTCGCCCGTATCGGGATCGACAAACCCATCTTGTACAAGCTTCAGCTCTTTACGCCTAGCGTAATCGCTCAATCGTTTAACCATACTTTGACTGCACGCGGCGACTACCGCCGCGTCCAGCGCGTGGTGGCGATCGTTCTCGCCTCTTTCTTTTTCTAGGCGCCATTTGCGGCGCAAAAATGCGGTAAGCGCTCCGCTTATAACTACGGCGCGATCTGCATCGCTTTGATCGGATAGCTGCAAAAACCGTTCGACGTAATTTTTGAAAAACCTGCAAATATAACGCGTGTCGTTTAAGTTGCGTTTGGAAAACTCCTTGGCTCTATCCTTGAAATCTTTACAAAGTAAATGATAACGTTTTTCAGCATTGAGATTCTTGTTATTTTTAAAATATGCCTCAAATGTGTGCCACCATTCGCTACCGCCGAAATATTCATAGGGCGTTCGATTGCCCTTATTTTGATTTTCTTTAACCTTGGCAAGAACCTGGTTATTGTAACTATCGTCGTGGCTGCGCGACCATGGCCAAATATGATCTATTTCCGCATATTTTTCGTCGCTTAAAACGCGCTCGATATCTAACGGTTCAAGCGAATAAGCGCATTTGCCGTCTTGTTCGCAGTACAGAAGCCATTTTTTTCGAAATTTTTCTGAAATTTGCTTAAAGTCATCGCATTTTTGCTTAAAATCTTCCCACGCTTTTTCTTTGGCGTTTCTTCGCTCATTTTGCTCCCTGCGGATATCTTCTCGTCCTTTGATATACTTTCCATTATCCGACCAATATCCATATTGCGGACGCGACAGATCGCGCGCCATCTCAATATGTACTCTGTCGGGCGAACCATGTTTTTTTACTATCGCGTTGAGGACCTTTTTTGCCTGATTAATTGAACGCAATACTACCGGATTGCGCGGAATATCGTCAATTTTTTCATTAAAGATCAACCGTCCTCGCTTGTCGCGTCCAGTATATATTGGCGGCAAACGGTCTTGCTTATCCTTCTTGTCGGCAAAATCGCTATGACTTGTATACCCCGCCTTAATCACCGCCTCGTCATAGCGATCGCCCGATTCCATAAACGGCACAATCCTGCGCAGCGCTTTAAGCGACAGATGGTGAAACTCGCTGAAATTAACCGAGAGCAACGCTTCGATCGCCTCTTCGTCCAGCCCAAGCTTTGCTAATTGATCGCGCCTGTCCTCGTCCTCTTTATAAACGGTCAAAACATACGCGATTGCGTCAAACATATTAGGATCGCCCGCGATCGCTTCAAAACGATTCTTTAGCGCTGTTTTTAGCGCGGCATAAGCGGGAAGCTTAATTTTTTCTTTCTCTTCTTTTTCGCGCGTAACGCCGACAAACGAAAAATCTTCTAATAACTTAGCTTTAACCAGCGCGGCGCGAAGCTGTTTGTAATCCATCTTTCCATCCGCGTAGCTATAAGCCGTTTCGATCGCGACTTTTCGCTCGCGGTCGTCTAGCCCGCGTCTTACGCCGCCAATGGATATGCGCAAATTATTAATTCTCGTAAGCAGCATATGCCGCTCCGCCAAATAGCTATTTTTTGGGGCGCGAAACTCCGCTTGCTCAAATAGGCACTTGCCTACCATTTTCAGCAACGCGTCGCCGCTTAAAACGGGCTTTTGCGCCCAGAACAGACCGTTTTTTTGATCGCCGTCGCCCAAAATCGCTCTTTCTAACTCAACCGACGCGAAATCAGAGCCAAACGATCGTTGTTTCTCAAAGATCGCCTGCAATTCTTGCGCAAGCAATTCGCGCTTAAGCGCTTTTGCGTACTCTCCGCCTTTGTTGCGCTGCGCCTGCGGAAATTCGCGTAAAAGCAGTTCGGCCGCCGTACGATAGTCGTTATCGCGCATCAATTCCTCATTTTTAGAAAGCGACCCTTTTATTTTCCCTTTATCCTTGTCGTCTTTTGCCTCGCTTGCGGCTTTGCTTACCCAGTAAAACCCGCGCCATTTGCAAATATGATAAATAACGCGCGTAAACTCCTCTTTTGAGAGTAGACGATCGAGCGCGGCAACGCGAAGGCGCCATACGGAATCGGTCGGTTTTAGCGTTTTGAAAAATCGCTTGTCGTCGATCGCGCCGTGTTTTTTCAAGAGGCGCGTTAATTTAACCAGCCTCCATGCGCGACTATGCAGGCGACGGCGCGTCAAACGGGCAAGCCGCCGCGCGAGATTAAGGCTCTCGCCGCTTTTGTCGGTTTCGGCTTTATCAAAGGCGCGAACGCCTAAATCAAGTATGCCTTTCTCGCCGAGAATGCACCACCCTACGCTGGCTATGCCAATGTCCAATCCCAACTCGTACGATTTCAATGCTTCCGCCTTAAGCAAAAATTGGTTAGGATTATATCGTTGTTAGCATTTCGGAGTGAAAACTGTTGCTACAATAAGACGCTTTCGAAAGAAAGCGGTCGTATCCAGAGCGGGGCTGAATAAGCCCCGTCTCTAATTCTTCGCTCTCCAAATGACGCCGCTAACGTAAGGTCATATACCATTCTTTGTAGTATAAAGGCGGGCTAAACAACTGTTTGATTAGCTTCGTTAAGCGTAATCTTTGCCGACGACAAAACTGGGCGGCGATCACTCGCGTTCAACAAAGAATCGCCGCCGAATTTACCTTGAGCGCCGTAGTCGCGGGATCGACGTTACGCCGCGCGCGATAAGGTCAAAGCCGTTTGCGGCGAAGCGTCCGCCTTGAACTGCGAAAGCGTCGCGTTTACCTCTTTGCTCAGTTGCGCTAGTTTACGCGCGCCGCTTGCCGCGCCGATCGCCGATTCATTATTTTTGTCGGTCATTTGCGCGATATTTTCGACGTTTCTGGCGATGTCCTGACTCGCTACGCTTTGCTCTTTAAGCGCGCTGGAAATCTCGTCGATCGCGCGCGAAACTTGTTGCGCCTGTTCGTTAAGCGCGTGCATCTTGTCTCCGGCCTCTTCGGTCAGTTTTTGCCCAAACTCTACCTGGCGCACTACTTTATCCATCTCCTCTACCGCTTCGCCGGTGGAGGCTTGAATTTTACTTATCATAGACGAGATGTCGTCGATCGACTTAGCCGTGCGTTCGGCTAATTTGCGCACCTCGTCGGCGACCACCGCGAAACCTCTGCCCTGATCGCCCGCTCTAGCCGCCTCGATCGCCGCGTTGAGCGCCAACAGATTTGTTTGATCCGCCACGTCTCTGATAATTTGCACGACGGAGCTTATCTGATGCGACTCTTCGCCCAACGTTTGGATAACCCTGGACGTTTGCGCCACGATCGCGGCTGTGGATCTCATCTCATTGACGGCTTTCGCGATAACTTTGCTCCCATCGCCGCTGATCGCGCCCGCGTTTTGCGCCATCGTCTGCGCGTCGGAAGCGTTGTTGGAAACGGAGCTTATGCTAACCGTCATCTGCTCCATGCTCGCCGCCATAGACGAGGTTGAAGCGCTTTGCGTCTGCGATCCGCGCGCGACCGCTTCGGCGACCTTGTTTAGCGAATCGACCTCTTTATCCACCTGCACGACGCGCTCCTGAATGCTAATCACTGAGCTTTGAATCTTGTCCAACATTTTATCAAACGCGGCGACCATTTCGCCAATCTCGTCTTTTGCCTTATAGTCCACCCGCAACCCAAGATTCTGCTCCGCCTCCACTCGCACAACCAAATCGCGCGTGCGGACTATCGGCGTTACGACCGATCTGAATATCGACCACGCAAAAGCCGCGATCGTCCCTATAGCCAGCGCGAGCGCGATCAGTTGTATTGTCGTCATAGTTTGCGAGCTATTTATCGCGTCTTCGTAACGCAATTGCGCCTCTTTGAGGTCTGCGTTGGCAATCTTTTCCGCTAACTCGCCTAGTTTAGCCGATAGCTCGCGTCTGGACAAATTGGCTTTAAGCAGATACGCATAGACCGCTTTAAGCGATTCTGGACTGATGTTTTCAAGCCGTTTCTCCGCGTATCCGAACGCGTCGCTTTCAATTGCGTACCACCGATCCCACATTTTCTCAAACTCCGGCCAAACGCTTGACTGTCCGTTCCGCGCCGCCTCGAGCGCCACGTAAGCTTTTACTATATTCGGCGCGTTTGCAAACTCTTTCTGATGATGTTCAAACGATGCTGGAACCTCGCGCATCTGCTCGTCGTACGGCAATAATCCCAGCGCCAGAATTTGATAATTGCGCTTTATCATTTCGGTAATCGACAGGTTTAGTCTCAATATCTGTTTAACCGATTCGAGACGCATCTCGTATACGTCTATTAGCGCGTCCTCGTCGCGGCTTGAGGCGACGTAGCCGATCGCTGAGGTCGTCGCGACGGCGACTATGCCCATCGTAACAAGTAAAACTAATCGTAAGCTGACGCGCATTACAGAACTCCTTATAAACAAATTAGCTTTTCTACTAAGCAGTAATGTACAGAATAAAAAAAGGAAAAAATATGGTACGCATCAATGACGCTTCGCGGGAGTCGTTTGGGGCATAAAAATGTTGCGCTACGCGATCGTCTCGTTTAAGCCTTGGCTATAAGCGCTAAAGAGCGTCGAAAAGAAGGTTGTTTCCGCGCGAAGCGACCGTCCTTGCGTTAAGGCGTAGGAAGCAAAGCGCAAACCAGCCTTTGCCTGATTTGCGCCGAGCGATCAATAAACGGGAGCGGAGAAGTTTTGCAACGCCTCGATCCGTTTGTCCAGCGGAGGGTGACTCGTAAAGAGCTTGGCGAGACTAAAGCCCTCTCTTTTGCCTTCGGAGATACCAAAGGCGTTAAGGCTTGCCGGCATTTCGTCGGGCATTTCGCTCTCTCGCTGCAAATGAGCCAGCGCGGAGATCATAAGCGGCGCTCCAACCAGATATGCCGCGCCCGAATCGGCGGCGTACTCGCGCTTCCTAGAGAACCACATCACAATGATAGAAGCGAGAATCGACAGGACAATTTGACATACAAAAACGGTAACCACATAGCCCAAGCCATGTCCGTTTTCGTTTTTCAGCACGACGCGATCAATCACAAATCCGATCGCGCGGGCAAGAAACATAACAAAGGCGTTGATTACGCCCTGAATTAGCGACAGAGTAACCATATCGCCGTTGGCGACGTGCGAAATCTCGTGCGCCAAAACCGCCCTGATCTCTCCTTCAGAGTAGCGATCAAGCATGCCCCGACTGATCGACACAAGCGCGCCGTTCTTGTTCCAGCCGGTGGCGAAGGCGTTTGCCTGCTCGGCTGGGAAAACGCCCACGTCCGGCATGCCGATATTCGCCTGCTGCGCGAGCTGCCGTACCGTTTCGACAAGACGCGCCTCTTTCATATCCGCCGTTCTGTCGTCAATCACGCGGGTATGGGTAGCCCATTTCGCCATCGGCTTCGATAACAGGAGCGAAATAATTGATCCGCTCATGCCAAAGACGAGACAGAAAATCAGCAGCGCCTTGAAATCAATCCCTTGCGACGTAAAGTAGCTCTCCACGCCAAGCAGCCAAAGCGTCAGGCTCGCCAAGGCGATAACGGCTATGTTTGTCGCCAAAAACAGCAAAATTCTTAACACTTCGCTTCTCCTTGTTATTTTTTTATTGAATTGCTTATATATTATCCAACGATCTCTTAAAAATGGTTGGCTAGAATGCGCCGCCAAAAAGGAACGTGTTGGACGCGTCCGCCCTGTTTAGATTGCTTTCGTGCGCCAAAGCGCGATATCTCTATTCGCAAAACATAGCTCCGCGAGAAACGCCTAAGCGCGAACCGATCGTCGCGCCGCATATTTTGCGCCAGATTTGGCGGCGCTTTCGCTCGGACCTTTCGCATCCGCTCTCTTTCAAAACCGCAAGCTATAAAAACCTGTCCGTCTTCGTCGATCGCGTAACGCAGAATCAAAACGGCTTCGAACTTGCAAAGCCGCTGTTTACAAGCGAGCCTTACGTTGCGGCGACGAACGAGCTGGCGCTGGCGGTTTGGATTTTGGAACGACGAGGCTTGAAGATCGACAAGGTATTCGTTTACTACGTCAATAAAGAGTACCTCAAAGAGGGCGATCTGGATTTCGACAAGCTGTTTATTAAACGCGACGCGACCAAAGAGGTTTACGGACGCTATCTTCGCGTCGGACGCAATCTGATCGACGACGCGAACAAGTCGGTTTTATGCGATCTTGATTTCGCGTGTCAATACGCGGATATATGCTTTTCAAACGCGGCGGGATATTCGATTTTTAATATCGCGAGCTTGCCCAAAGAGCTTAAGGTCGCCTTATACAGGCAAAATGTGATCGATCCGCGGGATATACCCGAATATCTGCTCACAGACTATCAGAAAATTCAAATCGAGTGCGATAAAACCAAAAAAACGCATATCGATTTAGCGGCGCTAACGTCGTTTGTCGTATCCGTTACGTATCCGATCTATTTTTTAGATTTTGAGGCGATCAATTACGTCGTTCCGATCTTTGATAAACTAAAGCCGTTTGGCGCTCTGCCCTTTCAGTTTTCGTTGCATACGTTAAGCTCGCCGCGTTCGCGCGCGAAACACTACGAGTTTATAGCCGATTGCGAGATCGACGGCAGATTGCAAATAGCTAAAACGCTTTGCGAATTGATAGGCGACAAAGGCAGCGTGGCGGCGTATGGCGCGCAGCTTGAGCGATCGACGCTCAAGGATTTAGCCGAGCTATTTCCGCAATACAGAGCGAAACTGCTGAATATCCGCGCGAGAATCGTCGATCTGTCGCTTCCATTTGAAAAGCGGTGGTATTACAATCATAGAATGTGCGGGTCGATCGCGCTTAAAGCGGTCGCGCCGATGATGATTCGCGGAGTATCCTACGACGACGGGATAAAAAACGGCGAGGAGGCTATGAGAAGTTATCTCTCTATGCATTCGGCAAACGGCGAGGACAAAGAGCGAATTCGCCGCGATCTTCTGAATTATTGTAAAAAAGACAGCGAATATCTTGTCGGAATTTACCGCAAGTTAGTTACGCTTACGAAATCAAAATAGGAAACGCGATATGGAATTTATCAATCTGAAGGCGCAATACGCCGCCTATAAAACCGAAATCGACGCGGCGACCTTGGCGACCTTGGCTAGCGGTCGGTTTATTATGGGTAAAGAGGTTGAAACGCTTGAAAGCGCGCTTTGCGATTATACCGGCGCTAAATACGCCGTTAGCTGCTCAAGCGGTACGGACGCGCTGTTTATCGCTCTGCTCGCGCTAAGAATCAAAGAACAAGACGAGGTTATCGTTTCGCCGTTCACGTTTGCCGCCACAATCGAGGCGATCGCGCTGCGCGGCGGCAAACCCGTATTTGTCGATATTCAAGAACGCGACGCGAATATCGATCCCGACTTGATCGAAAAGGCGGTTACGCCAAGAACCAAAGCGATTATCCCCGTTAGCCTTTATGGAAACTGCGCCGATTTTGACCCGATCAACGAGATTGCGAATAGGCGCGGCTTGATTGTGATCGAGGACGGCTGTCAGAGTTTCGGCGCGATCTACAAAGGCAAGAAAAGCGGAAATCTCTGCGCGATCGGAACGACCAGCTTCTTTCCGTCAAAGCCGCTTGGCTGCTACGGCGACGGCGGGGCGATTTTCACGAGCGACGAGACGCTTTATAATAAAATGGCGCGTATTCGCAATCACGGGCAAACGGAGCGCTACGAACACGAAGAGATCGGGCTAAACGGGCGGCTGGACGCTTTGCAGGCGGCGATTCTGAACGTTAAGCTAAAACATTTTGACGACGAGCTTGCGGCAAGGCGCGCGATAGCGGCGAGATATGACGAGGCGCTCGCCGACGTTAAGCGTCTGCCCCACGATCAAAACGGCGCGATCGCGCAATACACAATTCGCATTCAAGATCGCGATCGTCTGGCGCGGGCGTTAAGCGATCGCGGCGTTCCTACGGCGATCCACTATCCTAAGCCGCTTCATCTGCAAAGGGCTTACGCCTATCTGGGCTACAAATCGGGCGATTTTCCGATCGCTGAAAAGTTGGCAAACGAAGTTTTAAGTCTGCCTTTCAGCGCGTTTTTAGCCCAAGAGGAGCAAGAGCAAACGATTGCCGCAGTGAAAGCGCTATGCCGCTAAGGATCGTCCTGATCGGTTTAGGCGCGATGGGCAAAGGTCATTATCGCGTTTTAACCTCGTTAGCCGACGCTAAGATCGTCGGGCTATGCGACAATCAGATGGACGAATTTGACGGACAAAAGGTCTGGCGCGATATAGACGAAATGTTAAACAAGATCGAAGCCGACGCGGCGATCGTCGCCACGCCGACCTTTCTGCACAAGGAGATCGCGCTTAAGTGCGCCGCCAAGGGACTGCATCTGTTTATAGAAAAGCCTGCCGCGGCAAACGGCGAAGACGCGAGAGAGATTATGAAGGCGAGCGAAAAACTCTATGCCGCCGTAGGGCATATCGAGCGGTTCAATCCCGTCGTCGCGGCGCTGAAAAACGAACTGGAGGGCAAAGATATATACTCGATCGCGATCACCCGCGTGGGACCTTTTCCGCCGCGCATAGCAGACGTGGGAATTTTGACCGATCTGGCGGTTCACGACGTGGATCTGATCCGCTATATCACGGGAAAAGAGATTGTCGATCGCCATATTTTCGCCTCGCAGAAAATTCACAACCACCACGAGGATAACGCGATTCTAAGCTTCAAACTGGAGGACGAGATTGTCGCCACTATCGCCACCAACTGGCTTACCCCTTACAAAAAGCGCAAGATCGAGGTCGCCACGCCCGCCGGCTACTACGAAGCCGATCTGATGAGTCAGGAGCTGAAAGGATTTTCGGCGTACAGCGCGGCGCACTCCTATCTTGTACGCGATATAACGGTATTTAAGGGCGAGCCGCTTAGAAACGAGCTTAACGCATTTTTGACTATGTGCCAAAACGGCGATCGCGGCGCGCTGGCTACCATCGAAGACAGCGCGAGAACGCTTGAAATCGTAAAAAAAACGCAAGGCGCAATCGTATGAGACTCGGCGTAAACATCGACCATATCGCGGTTTTGAAGGCGGCGCGAAAAATAGGCGATCCCGACGTATTGCAGGCGGTTTTTGTAGCCGCGCAAAACGACGCGGATCAGATCACGATTCATCTGCGCGAAGATCGGCGGCATATCGACGATTACGACGCGAAACGCATCGTGGCAAACTCGCCGATCGCGGTTAATATGGAGTGCGCTTTTGAAACGATCGACGCGGTATTGAAACTTCGCCCTTTTCGCGCCACGCTCGTGCCCGAAAAGCGCGAGGAGGTTACGACGGAAGGCGGACTGGACGTGGAGGGCGGTTTCGCCCGCGTTAAAAGGACGATCGAGCGGTTAAAAGAAGCGGAGATAGCCGTTTCGCTGTTTATCGAGCCAAACAAGGCGGCAGTTGATTTGGCGCAAAGGGGCGGCGCGGACGCGATTGAGTTGCACACCGGACGTTTTTCCAATATCTGGGCGGCGCTGTATGGCAATCTGGCGCGAACTCCGTATGCCGCGAACGATCTGGTCGCCTTAAGCGTCGAGGATCTTCAAAAAGAACTTGTCGCAGAGATAAGCAAAATCAAAAAAGCGGCGCTATTCGCCCGCGAGCTTGGATTACAGGTCGCCGCAGGACACGGGCTGAACTATCATAACGCGCGCGAAATAGCCTCGATAAAAGAGATCGAGGAGCTAAATATCGGTCAAAGTATTGTGGCGCGATCCGTATGGACGGGTTTTGCCGCCGCGGTGCGCGAAATGTCCGAACTTGTAAAAAACGCGAGATAAAACGCAGCTTTTTGCAAACGGCGAGCGAATGCGTCAAGCAAGACGGGCGCGGTTGCGATCAAACTGATCGATATTAACGAGCATATGGCGCGGCAGAAAGCGCAAGGCGGCAAAGCGGCGCGATTGATTTCGCGTCATACTCGTTTCGCTTTTTCAAAGAGTTCCGTTTGCCCCTACGCGGAAGCTTACGGTACAACAACGTTAGTCAAACAGTCTAAGCGAAAGCGCAAACGTATCTGGCGATCAAATTTCGCCGATCAGCTTTAGCAGTTCGTCGCCTTGAAGCCATCGATCGTTTGCGTCGCTGGCGTATTCAAAACCCTCCGCGACCAATCTGCCTTTTTCGCCGTTTGCGGCGACGGAAAAATCCGTCTTTTTTGAAAAATCGATGCTGGGACGAATCACAAAAAAATCGTCAAACTCGTAAACGTTGCGCGCGTCGTCGATCGAGATCATCAGCTCGCGTAACTTTTCGCCCGGACGAACGCCGACTATCTCAAGCTTCGCGTCTGGGGCTATCGCCCGCGCCAGATCTACGATCTTGGCGGACGGGATTTTCGGCACGAATATCTCGCCGCCGCGCATTCTCGCAAAACTCTTGATTACAAATTCCGCGCCTTGATCCAGCGTGATCCAAAATCGCGTCATTCTCGCGTCGGTGATAGGCAGGCTATTAGCGCCCTCTTTGACGAGCCGCTTAAAAAGCGGCGCGACGCTGCCCTTAGAGCCGATCACGTTGCCGTAGCGCACCACGCTGAAACCGCAATCGCGCGCGCCTTTGATATTATTCGCGCCGACAAAGAGCTTGTCGCTCACCAGCTTTGTCGCGCCATACAGATTGATCGGGCTTGCCGCTTTATCCGTCGAAAGCGCGAGCGCCTTCTTAACGCCGGTAAGCAAAGCCGCGTCGATCACATTCTGCGCGCCGTTAATATTGGTTTTGACGCACTCCATCGGATTGTATTCGGCGATCGGCACATGCTTCATCGCGGCGGCGTGAACGCAGTAGTCCACCCCCTCCATAGCGCGACACAGCCGATCGCGATCGCGCACGTCGCCCACGAAATATCTCATCGCCCGATCGGTAAAGCTTTGGCTCATCTCGTAGTGTTTCTGCTCGTCGCGAGAATAGACGATCAGGCGCTTGGGCGCGTAATGATCGAGAATTTTTTTGACAAAGGCGCGTCCAAAGCTGCCCGTGCCGCCCGTAATCAGAATAGTCTTGTCGTTAAACATTCAAGCGCGCTCCGTCATAGAATTTGCGAAGCGAAAGAGCGCTTAAAGCGGCGCTCATACGATCTCCTTCACAATCGCCTCTACGCTTTGCGTCGCGTCGATAACGCGATCCGCGGCGCGCTCGTAGAGGATCTGGCGCGCGTTAAATCGATCGCTTAACGTTTCGATCGACGCGGCAAGCGGACGTTTTTCGCGCTCCGAATCGCATTTAAGCCGCGTCAAAATAACGTCAAAATCGCATTTAAGATATATCACCTCGCCGATAGCGCGTAGATTGTCGCAAACGGTCGGCATACCGCCGCCCGCGGCGATCACGGCGTTATTAACCGATTGCGCCAACCACGCGGCTAAAGATCGCTCCTCGTCGCGAAAGGTCTTCTCGCCGTCGCTTGAAAAAATCTCGGCGATCGATCTGTTCGCAAACGATTCGATCAGCGCGTCGGCGTCAAGAAAAAACCGCCCCGTTTTGCGCGCCAAAATCCTGCCGATCGTTCCCTTGCCGCTTCCCATAAAGCCAATCAGTACCAGATTATTCAATTAAGCCCCAACAGATAGCCTTCCGAAACCTTCTCGATCGCGTAAGGATAGTAGCTGTCCAGCGTAACTATTACGCGGTAAAAGGTCTCGTGAAAACTAAGCTCGATCTGCGCGAAACGCCCCTCTTTCAGTTTGACCCCGATCGGATCAAACGGAACGGAACCGTTAAAATCAAGCGCGACGCGGCTTGGGCGCGGTAGAAAGAAGTTGCGGATAAGCCGATCCTTTGTCTCGATCTTCATTATATCGTTCGCGATGAAAAATTTGACGCGATCGTGAGTCGCCAACTCGTCTATGGGTAAAAACGCGCCCGTTTGACGCTGCAGTTTTCTGGCGTTCGGCTGATCGATTCTTAGCGGCGCGCGCCAATCGATCGATTCGTCCACCTTACGGTTGATCGTGGAGATCGAGCCGTCGTTCTCCTGATGCGTGATCTTTATCTCTCGCAAAGCCCGGGAGCTTGGCGGCAACTCGATCGTTACCTGCTCGAGCTGACGCGTCGGAAAAGAGCTCGAATCGTTGCGATCTCCCGAACGATCGATCGGCTCAAAGGGATTGAGTCGCGCAAGCGCAAAAACGCAACAGATTCCTGCGACGCATATTGTTTTCATCGCTCGTCCTCTCCGCTGATTAGCTCGAGCTCGTACATCTCGCGCCTAAGTTTCGCGTTTTCCTCTTTCAGCGCCTCGACGCGCGAGCTTAAAGCCGCGTCCTCGTCGCGCAGTTCCAAAAGCCGCAAAAAAGAGTTCGCTCCGTACAGCAAATAATAGGCGTAAAGCGCAAACGCCGCGACGATCGCAAGCCAGATCAGATGACGCGCCCTTAAAATAGGACGCGCCCCAATCTCGCCCAGCAACTCGTCGCGGATATCGTTTGCGTTCAATTTTATCGCCTGAAAACTTGTCCGCCCAGATATTCCGCGCCGGCGATCTCGCGTCCGATCTCTAGAATGCGATTGTATTTGGCGATTCTCTCGCTGCGGCTCATCGATCCCGTTTTAATTTGTCCCGCGTTGACCGCCACCGCAAGATCGGCGATAAAGCTGTCTTCGCTTTCGCCGCTTCTGTGGCTGACGACGGTCGAATAGCCGTTTCTGCGCGCAAGACGGATTGTCTGAAACGTTTCGCTGACCGTGCCGATCTGATTGAGTTTGATTAGAATCGAGTTCGCCACGCCTTTTTCGATCCCTTCGGCGAGGATTTTTTTGTTGGTCACAAACAGATCGTCGCCCACAAGCTGCGTCTTTTTGCCAAGCCTTTCGGTTAGCTTCTTCCAGCCCTCCCAATCGTCCTCCGCAAGTCCGTCCTCGACGCTGACGATCGGATATTTGGTTACGAGATTTTCAAGATAGCCGATCATCTCGTCGGAAGAGAGCGATCCGCCCCCTTCCGCGCCTAGTTTGTAACCGCCCTTTTCGTAAAACTCGCTGGAGGCGACGTCGATCGCGATCGCAAACTGCTCTCCCGCCTTGTAGCCCGCTTTCTCGATAGCCTGCAACAGCAATACGATCGGCTCTTCGTTGTCTTTGAGGTTAGGCGCGAAGCCTCCCTCGTCGCCAAGCGCCGTTACCTCTTTGCGGTCATGCAGCAATTTTTTAAGCGAGTGAAAGGTCTCCGCGCTCGCTCTTAGCGCTTCGGCAAAATCGTCGAAACCTAAGGGCATAATCATATACTCTTGAAAATCAATATTGTTGTCCGCGTGGCTGCCGCCATTGATCACGTTAAGCATCGGCGCGGGTAAAACGCTCGCGTTCGCGCCGCCCAGATAGCG
This sequence comes from Helicobacteraceae bacterium, assembly GCA_031268655.1. GTDB lineage: Bacteria > Campylobacterota > Campylobacteria > Campylobacterales > SZUA-545 > JAIRNH01. The sequence continues at coordinate 20,060 of JAIRWX010000038.1, forward strand.
ATAGAGCGGAATCTTCTGGCTTATAGCCGCCGCCCGCGCCGTCGCCATCGATACGCCTAAAACCGCGTTCGCGCCCAATTTGGAGTAGTTCTCCGTCGCGTCTATTTCTTTTAACAGCGCGTCAATTTCCGCCTGATCAAACGGCGAAAGCCCCACAATTTCCTCGGCTATAGCCGAGTTTACGTTCTCTACGGCTTTCAAAACCCCCTTGCCGCCAAAACGTTTTTTGTCGCCATCGCGCAATTCCAGCGCCTCGCGCTTGCCGGTGCTCGCGCCGCTTGGCACGATCGCGCTCGCTTTGGAGCCGTCGCTTAAGGTTACGCTCGCGCGTACCGTCGGATTGCCGCGCGAATCGATTACCTCGTCCGCTCGAATGTTATCTATAAATGTCATTTTAGCTCCTTGTCTTAGGTATCGCTCAGGATTTTACCCGCTAGCAAATAAAAGCGCGTCCCAGCCGAATCCGCAACGCGGCGAAGGAATCTATTTGGACTTGATTCCGATTCGTATCGCCTCTTCCATACTTGTCGTTCCTTCGGCGACAAGAGAGATCAGTTGCCGCTGAAGCGTACGCATTCCCTTGCCAATCGCCATATCGCGAATGGCGTGTTCCTCGATCGTCTCCTTGAACAGCGCGATGATCTCGTCGTCGGGGACAAACAGCTCTCCTATCGCCCGCCTGCCCTTGTAGCCCGTGTAGTTGCACAGCGGACAACCCGCGGCTTTGTATATCTTTGTCCCGCGGCTTATGCCGAACTCCGCCTCGTAGCTCTCGGCAAGCTCGTCCTCGACCTTGCATTTTTCGCACAGCTTGCGCGCAAGCCGTTGCGCGAGAACGCCCAGAAGCGACGAGCTGACCAAAAACCGCTCCACGCCCATATCGACAAGTCGCGTGATCGCGCCCGTCGAGGTGTTGGTGTGCAAGGTTGAAAAGACGAGATGCCCCGTCAAGGCGGCCTGAATGGCGATCGCCGCCGTTTCGCCGTCGCGGATTTCGCCGATCATTACCACGTCGGGATCTTGACGCAAAATCGATCTCAGCCCCGCCGCGAAGGTTAAGCCCACTTTCGGGTTTGCCTGTACCTGATTGATATTGTCCGCCTTGTACTCCACCGGATCTTCGACGGTGATCACATTTTTTTGCGGCGTGGCGACCTGCTGTAAAAAGCTGTGCAGGGTGGTCGATTTGCCGCTGCCCGTCGGTCCGGTAACAAGAATAATCCCATGCGAATGCTCTAACAGACCGCTTAAGCCCTCGATCAGTTTCGACTCGAAGCCAAGTTCCCGCAAATGCGGAATCTCCGCGCTCTCCATCAAAATCCGCATAACCACGCGCTCGCCGTAATAGGTCGGCAGGATCGAAACGCGAATATCAAGCGTCCTGCGGGCTATATTCACCTGCGTTCGCCCGTCCTGCGCCACGCGCTTTTCCGATATGTCGAGATTGCTGATCACCTTAATACGGCTTATAACCAGATTGATAATACGCGAGTCCAGATCGACGTATTTGACAAGCGCGCCGTCGATCCTGAAACGCACCTCGCCCTTGCGTTCGCGCGTTTCGATGTGAATATCGCTCGCGCCTTTTTTGATCGCCTGATAAAACAGCGCGTTTACAAAGCGAATAATCGGCGCGGCTTCCTCGCTGTTTAGCAGATCGGCTTTGTTGCGCAGAAACTCCGCTAGGCTGAAACCCTCCTCTTCCTCGGCGACCTCGTTGATGCGATCGTCCGCGCCGCCCATGCCGCTTAATTCCCTGTCGGTGCGCTGCTCCAGAAAGCGATTGTAGAGCTGATCGAAGCTCTCCTGATCCAGCAGATAGATCGGCGCTTCGATCGGATATTTGCTCAGAAATCCCAACGATTCGGCTAGATACGGCTCGCCCAGACATACGGCGATCTCCTCTTTAACCTTGGCGAACAACACGTAGTATTTAAGCGCGAGAGAGGAGTCGATCCCCTCGAATTGCGTCGGCTCTAATCCGTGATGATTGAGCCTTTGAAATTCAATTTTTGCGCCGCTCATCGGCTTGCTTAACGATCTCTTTCGCGTATTGCATACGGAGCGCTTCCAGTTTGCTTAATCGCGTTCTAAGCGTCGATAAATCCTCGCTTTTTTCCACGATATAGGGCGTTACGATCACGACGAGGCTCGTTTTATTTACGCCGTCCTGCTTATTGCGAAACAATCTGCCGGCGAAAGGAATGGACGACAAGATCGGAACGCGGGTTTCGGTGTCGATCTCCTCGCTCTTGATCAGACCGCCTAGGATAACGGGCTCGCCGTCGTTGACGATCGCGTTGGTGGAGACCCGCCGTTTGGTGGTGGTAGGTTGCGCGCTGCCGTCCACGCCCACGATTCCCTCGAGCTGCGCCTCGATCGTCAGCGCCACTTTTTTGTTGGTAGAAAGGCGCGGTTTAACCTTGAGCGTTAAGCCGATGTCCTGACGAGCGTAATTTCTGGTGGGAATACCCGCGCTTGTGGTGCTTTCGGAAGTGAGAATCGATCGCGTTTCGCCTACGTAGATTGTCGACTCTTTATTGTTTACGCACAGAATGGAAGGCTCGGAAAGCACCTCCGCCGCCTGACGACTCGTCAGCAGATTCAACCCGACTCCCACCGCCAAAGCGGTCGCGCTCTCAACCTGAATGTTGCCGTTGGCGTCGGTTTTCTGAAGCTGGCTTATGATCGCGGAGCTGATCGCGCTCGGAACGCTGCCCGTAAGAGCCGCGCCAAGCGTGTAGATGCCGTTGCCGCCCACCGACGCGCCGTCCACGCCGTAGGTTAAACCGATCTGATCGGCGAGATTGTCGCTGATTTCGACGATAGACGCCTGCACGTACACCTGTTGACGCGGCACGTCGAGGGATTTGACAAGCGCCGCGATCGCGGCGATCTCCTCCGGCATTCCGACGACGATCAGCACGTTCATCTCCTCGTCCGCGCTCAAAGTCGGCTTTAAGCGCGGATCGACGGGCGCGGAAGGGTTTGTCGGAACGACGGTTTTGTCCACCACTCCGGACAGGATTTTTACAAGCGAGCTCGCCTCCGAATTTTGCAAAAAAATCACCTCCGACGAAGGCGCGGCTTGATTGTTCTCCACGTCGAGACGATTTACAAGCGATCTGACCATTTTGATATGATGCGGTCTGCCCGTAACCACGATCGCGTTGGAAGCGTCGTCTTTGAGAATCTGCACCTCGTTGTCGATCACGCGCGGATTGAGCGCGCCCTTCATAATCTGCTGCACAGAGGTTACGATCGAGGCGGCTTTGACGTTTTTCAGCGGAATAAATTCCACGCTCAGGGCGCGTTTATCGACAAGTTCGTCGATAACCTGCCGAACGGTGTTGATGTTGGACGGATAGTCGCTGATTACCATCGAGTTGGATTCGCGCATCGTAACGAGCTTCGCCGCGGGCGAGAGCAGATGACGAATTTTCTGAACGACAATATCTACGTTTTCCTCTTCGATCCGAATGGTCTGCGTAACCATAAGCGATCCGCTCGCCGTTCCGCTTACGACGGGAATGTTCTCCTGAGCGGCTTCCGCGAGGCGCGTTACCTTATAGTAGCTGCCCTCCTCGACAAGCGTCAAGCCGCGAGTGGCGAGCACGCTCAACGCGAGTTGCAAAATATCGTCTTTATAAACCGAGGTCGCGCTTATAAAGTCCACGTTTCCCGCCACGCGCTGCGTGAGCAAAAGATTTTTGCCCATAATCCTCGAGGTCATCTTCAAAAATTCCTCGATCGGCAGATCGGTAAAGTTGATCTCAACCGTTTGCCGATCGTCGGCTGGCGCGGCGCAACATAGGCAAAACAGCGCCAAAACGACGCTAACGAATCTCATATTCAAGCTCTTTAGTCTGATTGTTTCTAACGATCGTCATACGAAAACGGTCTATTTTGTCTATATCGGCGTATAGCCGCAAAGCCGCCGCGAAGCCGTCAAGCTCGACCCCGTTCGCGCTTTTAAGCACGTCGCCCGCCTGCAAACCCAACTCGTGAAACACCGAATCGCGCGCCACAAAAGTTACGCGAAACTCTTTGAACTTGCCGTTTTCGTTGATCGGCGCGATACCGATATTGTTCCAGATTAAGCGGGGGTCCTGACGATAAGCGGACAACTCGCCTCGCTCTATCAGGCGCTTGGTCTGCTGCGCGTCGATTGCGCTGGAGGCGTTTTGGCGAGACGGCGCGGCGACCACGCGAGCCTCTCTTGTCTGCTCCTCTAACGATAGCTCGTAGTTTGCCCCGTCTTTGGCAAAGATCGCCTTTTTCGATTCCACCGCGTTAAGCGTATATCCGCGTAAGGTTTCGCCCACGCCGACAAAGGTCAGTTTAGCGCCTTCGTCGATCACCGCGAAGCCGTTTGTATCGTTTTCGGCGTAAATCGCCTTCAGTTTTAATCCCGTCAAAGTAACCGCGCCCTGCGCCGAAAAATCCTGCCGATCCAGCGCGTCGGCGGAGCCGATCCCCAAAGCGCGCTCTAACGGATAGGCGCGGACAAAATTAAACGGCGCGGCGAAAGCCCGCTCTACGGAGCTGTCGGGCAGAAATAGTTTTGCGATCGCCGCCGCAAGCGCCAGCGACGCACAGAGAAAACCGAATGCGGCGAAGCGAATCTGCCAAGCGGGAGACAGCCTCTCAAAAATCGCGCTCATAGACGAATCCTTCCGTCGTTTTCTCTAATACAGCAAAAATCTGTCCATATTTTTGCTGTACCTCCGACGGGGCGTTAATTACGACGCGGATTTTGCGCGCAAAAAGATCGATCCAGCCCGAAACCGCGCCAATCTCGCCCTCGCTTGTAAAAAAAATCTTGTGCGGCATAAAAATTGTGTGGCGCGCTTTCAAAAAATCTACCCGCGGCGGAAAGGCGGCGGCGATCGGCTTGGAAAAGCTAAACGACTCGACGGATAACTCGTTGTAAAAAATCGTGGCGATCAGCGCCGTTTTGTCGTTGTTCGCCGCCTCCATGCGATCGTAATAGACCGATCCGCCCTTAAGCGAAAAGAGCCAGCCGTAATCGCTCGCCTCCTCGCTTGAAATGGTCGCGCCAAGCGGCTCTAAATAGCGCTCCGCCAGATAGTAAAGCTCCTTTTTCGGCAGAAAAAAAACAATCGCCTCCAACGCGATAACCGCCCAGATTAACACGATCGCGATCTTTTTTACCACGCGATCTCCAGAGAAACGTCGGCGGCTTGATCGCCTTTGCGTTCGGCGGAAAAGGTTTTGATCGCGACGGGCGACTCAAACAGCGCGCGAGTTAATCGGTTAAGCGCCTGCGCGTCCAGATTCTTGTATTCGGCTTTGATCCCCTGCGCGCTTTGCCTCGCAACGCCGCGCCCTTTGAACGCATCCTCGTCAAACAGCGCCTGCGCGCGCGATTTTGCCGCCTGATTATCCTCCCACTCCGATCGCAGTCTGATTATGCGCTCGGCAAGCGCGACGGTATTTTGACGCGACAGGCTCGACTCCGCTAACGCGCTCGCGGCGTTTATTCGCCATATAAGCAGTATCAGCGCGATCGCGGCTAATCCAAGCAGAATATGCGACAGCTTAACTTTTACCATCTTAGCGCCGCCCACACCCGATCGTCCCGCTCCGTAGCCTCCGCCTCCGGAGCGACCGCTTTCAGGCGATCGATAATCGTTTGCGCGTCGATCGTATCGGTCGGAGCGAAGCGGGCGGCGACCGCGCGTCCTTCTACGTCCAATCGTTCCAGCCGAGCCGTCGGCGCGAAGGTAAACAGTTTATTCAGCGCTTCTCTAAGCCCCCGCTGCGTAACCGCGATCTGCGTCAGCCGCCGCTCTATGCTCTCAAGTTGCAGCTGCGTATCGGGCAGTTTGGCGCGGGTTAATATCTCCTCGCGATCCGCTTCGTTCGCGCCGGTCAAACGCGAAATTCTGATAATGTCTATCGAAAGCGTCGCGATCAGAATCACCAGCAGCGAGGCGGCGAACCAGAAAGGTTTGCGCGGAATATCGCTTGCGGATCGCGCTCGCGGCGGCGCAAAACTAGGCGCGCTTAAAACCCGCGGCGTTTGATCGAACGTTTTCGCGTCGGCGGCGAATTTCAGCGGCAGCGCGACCCACGCGCCGTTTACAAAACTAAGCACCGTATGCTGCGACAGCGCGATCGGCTGTTCTATCGGATCAAGCGCGCTTTGCGCGAAATATACGCTTGAAATTTGCGTCGTATCCAGCCCTTGCTCGATCAGCCTTTGCGTTACGTCGGAAGGATCGCAGGCTATAAAACCCCAGCCGTCGCCCTCCTTGAAAACGAAGTAGCGATACGCGCCTTCGGGAATCCAGCCGAAAAACACCGACGCGGCGAAACGTTTCGCCAAGCGGCGGCTTTTGAACGGAGCGTTTGAACGTTTGTACCAATAATAAGCCGGAGACAAAACGACGTTTACTTTGTCGCCCAGATTAAAAAACTGCAAATCGGGGTGCGCGAGAACCGCCCGCGTTTGCGTCGAACGCATCGTTGACGCAATGCGATCCCCGATGCGCTCGAACGACGAAACAATCTCCGCTTTAGTCAAAGGGCGCAAAGTTTTGAGCGCGACGACTTTCGGCTTTGGCGGCGCGTCTGATTTGCGCCGTTTTTTCGGCGCGATCGCGGCAAACGAAAAAGGCAGCGCGCCCATGATCAGCATAATCGCGCCCGCGCCGAAAAAGAGCGCTAAAAAAGCGCGATCACCGCTAAGGGCAAGCCCCGCGAAAAACGCGCCGCAAGCGGCTCCCAAAGCGGTTGGAACAAGTTTGCGCGTATATGAAAACGCTCTTGCTAATAATACGATCCAAGCGAGCGCGTATATGATCGCCGCGCTTTTTGGAACGCCGAAAATCATATCGCCAAGTCCGTATTCGAGCGTTGAAACAAGATTGATCGCGTAGGGGCTGAGGCTGAACAACACGATAAAAAACAGCGCGATCGAAATGCATAAAAGCCGCAAAATCCCCTGCGCAGACCAGAACGGACGCTCCCGCACAACCGCGAAAATCGCGGCGGCGGCGGGCAGCAGATGCCAGCTCAACGCCTTGACGCGCTCCGATTCCGCGCTCTCTATCTGTCCGCCGACGATCAGCCAGAAGATCGCGAAAGCAAACAGCGCGGTATGCGCTACCGCCGATCTGCCCAAAATAGCTCCGAAAATAACGGCGATCGCCAGCGCCAGCGCCGAGCAGAAAACCGCAAAATCCGAAGCGATCGGAAGAATGCCGATCGTTTTGGAATAGGCGGTCGCCGAAAACGCGAGCGCGACGACCAGCGGCGGTATAAACGATATACATATTTGCTTTATCGCGGTCAAAACGATCCTTATCTAAAGAGCCGTAGGTCGAATATTTTAGCCAAAAGCCTCTCAAACCGCTTTTGCTAAACCAAGACCTTATTTGCGTTTCGTCGTTCTTTTGCGATTTTTATCGGCTTTAAGAGATAATCGCGCCATCTATAGCAAGGAGTTTGCGTTGCGTTTGAAACAAACTGCCCCCCTTCAAGATACGAATAGTCCGTTTGCGCATAAACGCCCGACGTCTTTGTTGCAAACAATAATTAAAACGTTTATGATTTTTGGCGCGGCGGCGGCGTTTGCTTTTGGCGCAAATGTCGAAGCGGAAAAAGCGTTTGATCGCGGATTGAGCGCGTATAACAAAGGCGACTACAAAACGACGATAGCCGACTTTACGCAAGCAATCAAGCTTGATCCAAACGACGCGATGGCTTACAATAATCGCGGAATCGCTTACGACGAGCTTGGCGATTACGGCAAGGCGATCGCCGATTATACGCAGGCGATCAAACTCGATCCGAGCTTTGCATACGCATACTACAATCGCGGAAACGCTTACGATGATCTTGGCGATTATAAAACGGCGATCGACGATTACAATCAGGCGATCAAACTCGATCCAAACTACGCGGAGGCTTACTGCAACCGCGGAGTCGCTTATCTAGCGCTTGGCGATCACAAAACGGCGCTCGCCGATTGGACGCAGGCGATCAAACTTAATCCGAACTACGCGGACGCTTACGGCAACCGCGGAAACGTTTACGCGCTGTTAAACGATCTTAAAAGCGCTACAAAAGACGCTCGCATTGCGTGCGAATTAGGTAATTGCAATCTGTTGCAACTGATGGCAAAAAACAAAGATTTGCGCGACTAACGCCGATCAAAAAAATCTTGAGCGCGCGGAAACCGCTCGCCGTCGTAAGACGATCTAATCGGTTAAGGACGCATTAAGGATTAACGGATTATAGTTGCGACAAAACCGCAAGGGGGTTCAAAATGGCGACTTCGCAATGGAGTAATTACGACGACAAGATGTTGGCGGCGTTTGTAAAAAAGCCCGCGAAAACGCCTTTTTACCGCGATCTGTACGAACGCGCCACAAGCCCGGGCGCTCCAACGCTATGCTGGAAATGGTCGTGGTGGGCGTTTTTTGGCGGCGCTTTATTTCTGCTTTATCGCAAAACCTATCTGGCGGCTTTGATCGTTTGGGCGGCAAACCTCGTTTTGCTCACATTTTCGCGCCTCCTCTTTCCGGGTCAGGTTCTGTATGAGATAAAGCGTGGTCGGGGGCTAAACGAGAGTGGCATATTTGAATTGGCGGGGCATGTTATCAGTTGGGGAAGTATAGCGCTGATCGCCGCGATCATTGTCGGCGGTTTTACGTCGTATTTCATTATCAAGCGATACTGCGAACTTAAAGCGGCAATCGAAAACAAATACGCGACCGAAGAAGATCGTCTCGCTGCGATGACGCTCCACGGCGGAACTCATCAATGGGTGGTCAAGTTAGTAATCGCGCTGGTTATTATCCTTAGCCTAGTCTTGATTGTAGGCGTCGTCGCATATGCGACCGCTCGTTAAAACGTAACGATAAAGATCGCGTTAGCGCCTGAAAAATCGCGCGTCCAAAACGCGGACGGAGGGCGTTATCGTTTTTGCTCTAAGATCGCTTATGCCGTCAGTAAAAGCCGCGGGATTTTGGGCGCGATTTACCGCCGCGCTCGTCGATATTTTTATGATGCTTGTTCCAATTGTATTTGCCGTGAATTTGACGATCGGATACGAAAAAGCGCCGCTGATCGCGTGGACCGCGCAAACGGCGATCCTTGGACTGATCGTCGTCGCGTTCTGGGCGCGCAAAGGCTATACGCCGGGCAAAAAATATATGCGCCTGATCGTGCTGGATTCCAAAACAAACAAAACGATGCGCGTTTCGCAAGCCTGCCTGCGCTTTATTTGCGAATGCGTTAGCTTCGCAACCATTATCGGCGTTTTGCTGCCCGCGTTTCGCAAGGACAAAAAAGCCCTGCACGATTTGCTGTCGCGTTCTCGCGTGGTTCGTCTGTAGCCGTTTTATATGGTAACGTTTTCGATCAGCTCAAACTCGTTTCGCCGCGCCAGCAGAGCGTCAATCGTATAGGCGTTTGTAAAGCCGCGCCGCTGCAGGTATCTTTCGGCGGTTTTCGCTATTTTGCCGAGTTTGGTCGGCGTGATCGCGTAGATCGGATCAAAGTTTTCGCCGCTTTTAACCTCGACAAAATGAATAACCTCGTCTTTGACGGCGATAATATCGATCTCGCCGCACTTGTCGTAAAAATTGCGATCGATAACCTCAAAGCCTTGCGCCGTCAGCCATTTGGCGGCGCGATCTTCGGCGGCGAAACCTTTGGCGCGGCTCAACCGCTTAAACCTCGCTCGATCACGTTTTTCAGGTAGGTTACATATCCTTGATCTTCGCACATCAATTTTGTCGGGGAGTCGGAGAGCTTCGCCACCGGTCTGCCGTTCGCGCTCACCATTTTGAACACGATATTAAGCGGCTTGCAGCCCGTATCATTGGTGAGGTTTGTGCCAATCCCAAACGCCACGCTCGCCTTGCCGTAAAACTCGCGGTTAATGCGAAACGCCTGCGGAAAATCCAAAGAATCGCTGAAAAGAAAAGTCTTGGATCGCGGATCGATTCGATATTTTTTGTAATGTTCCAGCATTTTGCGCCCCCACTCGATAGGATCGCCGCTGTCGTGCCGCACGCCGCTGAATAGCAGGCTGAAATACTTGTCAAAGTCGTGGCGCAGAAAATAATCCGATCCAAGATTGTCGGTAAGGGCTATCCCAAGATCGCCGCGATATTCGTCCGCCCAGGTTTGAAGCATAAAACGTTGGCTGTTGGCGATAGTTACCACGTCCAGCGCCTGCCCCAGACACAGATATTCGTGCGCTAACGTGCCCATCGGCGTGAGGTTGTATTTTTTGGCGAAATACACGTTAGAGGTACCGCTGAAAACGTCGCGATCAAAGTTTGAATCCAGCGCGCCGATAACTTCGTCCATCCACGCAAGGCTGTAGCGGCGGCGCGTTCCAAAATCGCTGAACCTGAAAGGCTCGTCCAGCTTTTTAATCGCGTCGATTTTGGCGCTCAATCTCTCGCGCCCTAGCGCCAGATCGCCCGATTTTGTATGCTTAAAATAAACCTCGCTCACAATCGCCAGCGTAAAAATCTCGTACATCGACGAGAGCCAGATAGGACCTTCGGCGACAATAGAAAGTTTGCCTTCGCCGCTCAAAGCGATCTTGATATAGTCGCTGTTCAGCCGAAACAGGCGCAAAAACTCCAGATAGCCCGTCGCGTCTTTCATATAGTAGAGATCGCCGATAAACTCGATCTCCTCTTTTTCAAACCGAAGCGAATCCAGCGCCCTGATCTGCTCGTCGATCTCGGCGAACATCTCTTTGGTGAAAACGACGCTTTCGTCCCTGCACCTAAACTCAAAACGCGCCGTAGCGTTTGAGAAGCGATGAAAATAGACCCTCTGCATAGTGATCTTGTAGAGGTCTTGATCGAGCAGACTTTTTATAATCGCCATAACTTAAACCTTGATCGCCGCGAGCGCGTTAAACATAAATCCGCCGCCTATATATAATCGCGGATTGTAGCAAACGGCGCTTTCGCCGTCCTGAAACGCTTTGATCGTTATGCGTCCGTCGCGGCGATAAAGCCTGTTTTAAGTTTCGGTTGTTGTTTTTATTCGGCGCTTTAAGTTAGTTTAAGCGTCATAACGTTACGATCGGTCAAAATTGTCCTGGGCTAAGGGGAGTTTATGGGGCTTGAGGGGGATTGTATGGGGTTTGGTAGTTTTGTCGGGTTTATCAAAGAACTTTCTATGATCGTAAGCCGCTTTTCCGCAATCGCGAGTCGTTCTATCGCAAGCCGCTTGTTGGCGCTTTTAACGCTGGCTTTGCTTCCAGCCTCGCCCATATCGGCTGACGACAGAATCCCATTGCCATTTGACGAGAACTCTTTGATTGTTCCAGACTGGCGTAGCGGCTCCTTCTACTATGGTATACACGCTGGTATACACGCTTTTTCAATTCCATCCAATTTGATCGACGAAACTTATACGCAACACTCTGATGCTTATTACTTTAACCTTGTTATAAAAGAATTCCCGTCATTTCCAGTATTTAAACTTTCATTACTTTCTTCCAATAATGACTCGAGTACATCAGTATTTGCCTATCGTTATGATCTTCCTACAGCCAACGGCATTGATTACGAGTATAAATCCTCCTATGGAAATGGTGGCTGTCCTAGTGCTTGATTTATCAGTGGGCATAATTCTGGAACTGACACCATTATGGTTTCTGCATGGAAAAACATCTCAGTTACCCCCACTACCGATTCCATGTATGTTTGTTCCTATATATATTATATCTTAGATACTAATTATTATTATATGAATC